>JAHCAY010000001.1:600986-901480 GCA_019634575.1 Candidatus Didemnitutus sp. | reverse complement strand
TCCAGAGGGAAGACTGGAACCAGCCGCGGTGCTGGTCGCTGCCTTCGAGGTAGAGGTCGGCGGGCCAATGCGTGCCGCCCTGGCCGCGCTTCAGGACTGCGGCGTGGGTCGAGCCGGAGTCGATCCACACGTCGAGCGTGTCGCGGCCGCAGGTCAGCTCGGTCGTCGCCGGCCAGCCGGCGGGCAGCGAGACGCCGTCGAGGATCTCGGCGGCGGAAGCGGCATACCAGAAATTCGTGCCGCGCGTGGCGATCTTGTCGGCGACGGCGCGGATGACTCCGCCGTCGATGAAAGCCTGCTTGTTCGGGCCGTAGAAGGCGATGATTGGCACGCCCCACGAGCGCTGGCGGCTGATGCACCAATCCGGACGCGATTCGACGGCGCCGCGGATGCGGGCTTCGCCCCACGCGGGAATCCAGCCCTGCGTCTGTGCGATCTTCGTGATCTCACCGAGCGCGATCTGGCGGTGGCCGGCCTTGTCGAGCGAGACGAACCACTGGTCGACGGCGCGGAAGACGATCGGCGTCTTCGAGCGCCAGCAATGCGGGTATTGGTGCTCGTAACGCTGCTTCGCGAGGAGCGCGCCGGCGGCGTCGAGTTTCTTCAACACCGCGATGTTGGCCGGCGAGGTCTTCTTGGCGGCGAGGTCTTCGACGCTCTCGAGCGTCGTGAGGCCGACCATGTCGGCGGGCACCTTGCCGTCGTCGAGGTAGCGGCCGTCGTCGCCGACGGGGCAGTAGATCTCGAGTTTGTATTTGAGACCGGTGAGATAGTCCTCCGCGCCGTGGCCGGGCGCGGTGTGCACGCAGCCGGTGCCGCTGTCGGTCGTGACGTAGTCGGCCAAGACGATCGGCGAAGCACGGTCGATGAAGGGGTGGCGCGCCTGAAGGCCTTCAATTTGGGCACCATTACCGTTCCAAGCCCGATTCAGTATCGCGCTCTGAGGCAGCTCCAATTTCGCGGCGAGCAGCGTCGGGCCGACCAGTGAAAGGGCGATCAGTATTCGCTCTGGCCCGATATCGACGGTGGTGTATTGCACTTCCGGGTGCACCGCGATCGCGAGATTGGCGGGGATCGTCCACGGCGTGGTCGTCCAGATGACGACGAAGAGCGGCTTGTCGGTCGGCAGGCCGAACTTCGCAGCCTGATCGGCCGGCACGGCGAACTTCACCCAGATCGAGGGCGAGACGTGGTCCTTGTATTCAATTTCCGCTTCGGCGAGCGCGGTTTCGAACGGGATCGACCAGTAAACGGGTTTCTTCGAGCGATAGACGAGGCCCTGCTCCACGAACGCGGCGAAGGTGCGCAGGATGTCCGCCTCGAACGCGGGCGCCTTCGTCTTGTATTCGTTGGCCCAGTCGGCGAGGACGCCGACGCGCTTGAATTGCGCGGTCTGCTTCGCGATCCAGCTTTCGGAAAACGCGTCGCACTTCGCGCGCAACTCGGCGGTCGTGAGGTTAAGCTTCTGCTCCTGGATTTCGCGGCTGACCTTCTGCTCGATCGGCAGGCCGTGGCAGTCCCAGCCGGGCACGTAGGGCGTCGCGTAGCCGCGCATCGACTTGTAGCGGTTGACGAAGTCTTTGAGCGACTTGTTCAACGCGGTGCCGATATGGACGTCGCCGTTGGTGAACGGCGGGCCGTCGTGCAGCACGTATTTCTTCCCGGAGCTGGCGCGCTTGGCCTGGATGCGACTGTAGAGGCCGAGCTTGTCCCAGTGCTTAATTCGCTCCGGCTCACGGGACACGAGATTTGCCCGCATGGGAAAATCCGTCTTCGGAAGCAGGAGCGTATCTTTAAGTTCTTGGGCCATTTCGAGAAAAGCGCCGGACGCTACTCCACGCCGAAGGGGAGTCAAGGGGCGAGACGGGCATCGGTTTTCGTCTTTCGGCGAGCGATCTATGAGAGGAGAAATGCGGCTCGGAGCAGCAGGCGGGAAGGCCTCCGCAAAGGGCAAAGCTGTTCGCGGTGCACGCCGCCGTTGCACCCTAGCGGCCGGGCGAACGCAGGCGCAGGCTGGCGGCGAATTGTCCCTCGGCGGTCGGACCGGCGGTCAACTCGACGGCGAGTGCGGTCGCGAGCGCACGGGCGAGGCGCAGGCCGATGCCGTTGCCGGCCGATGTCGCGGCCGGACCGGAGCGCACGCGGTTGAGCACTTGGCAAATCGCGCTGCCGGCCTCGGTGCGGACGCGCACGACGATGGTGCCTTCGCCGTGGCGGAGCGCGTTGCTCAGGACCACGTGCAGCAACTGACGCAGATAACGGGGGTCGGCGTGCGCGGTGGCCTCGCTCGCCGCCCAGTCGATGCTGCGGTGCTCCTCGCGCGCGAGGAGCGCGTAGGCCTCCACGACGTCGCCGACCACTTCGCGCAAGTCGAGCGGCGCCGGCTGGGTTTGGAGCCGGCCCTGCTCGGCCGTGGCCAAGAGCAGGCATTGGTCGACATAGTCGGAGAGGCGCTTCAGTTCTTCCTGCATCGACTCCGCGAGCGTGGGCTCGATGCGACCGGCCGCCTCCTCGATCTGCAGACGCATCAAGGTCAGTGGCGTGCGCAGCTCGTGTGCGACCTGCGCCGAAAAATCCGAGAGCTGCTGGAACGAGGTCTCGAGGCGCACGAGCAGACCGTTGATGTTTTCGCCGATGGCGCGGATCTCGTGGTCGGCGCGCGTCACGTCGACGCGCGCTCCGAGATTGCGCGCCCCGATGCCCTGGAGCTGGCGGTTCATCTCCTCGACGGGCCGAAAGGCGCGCCGCGCGACGACATAGCCGGCCGCCATGGCCAGCAACAGCACCGGCGTGGCGTAGAGCAGCGAGAGCGACCACAGCTCGCCCACAATATCGGCGACCTCCGACTCGGAATAGCTGCCATGCAGCGCCCAGTCCGCGTTGCGCTCCTGGGTGCGTTCCCACTTCTCGATCCGCAACTCGTGGCGGAGATGGAGAAAGGTGACGCCGACGAAAACCACCATCACCGCAGCGACGCTCGCGGCGAACCACAACGCGACCCGGAGGCGCAGCGATTTCATGCGCCGGGCTCCCGCAGGGCGAAGCCGACACCGCGCACGGTCTGGATCAGCGGCGCGCAGCCGGGGCGATCGATTTTCTCGCGCAGGTATTTCACGTAAACGTTCACGATGTTCGTGCCGGAGTCGAAGTGCTGATCCCAGACGTGTTCGACAATGGCGGTTTTGCTCACGGGCTTGGGCGAGGAGAGCATCAGCAGCTCGAGCAGCGCGAATTCGCGATTGGTGAGTGCGATGGCGTCGCCCCCGCGGTGCGCGGTGCGGGCGCGGAGATCGAGCTCGAGATCGGCGACGCGCAGGCGGTCCACCGGTTCGGGGCGCTGACGCCGGAGCACGGCGCGCAAGCGGGCCAGCAGCTCGATCATCGAAAAGGGCTTCGCGAGGTAGTCGTCGGCGCCGGCGTCGAGGCCACGGACACGGTCTTCGAGTTCGTGGCGCGCCGTGAGGAGGATCGCGGGCACGTGACGGCCCTGGTGGCGCAGTTGCCGCAGGACGCTGACGCCGTCCAGTCCCGGCATCATGACGTCGAGCACGAGCGCGTCGTAGGCGTTGTTCTCCGCGAGCCAAAGCGCTTCGGTGCCGTCCGCCGCGACATCGACGGCGTAACCGACCTCCTCGAGGCCGCGCCGCACGTGAGCGGCGACTTTGGACTCATCTTCGGCGACCAAAATGCGCATGAGCGAACTTAGCAAAGGTGCGCGGACGAAGGCGAGCGCCGCGTCATGGCCGGCCGGTGCGGGGCGCACACATCACCCGTGACACCGGCCGGCATGAGCTGCGCGCAAAGTCCGCTCAATTGTCGTCGTCGTCGCGTCGCTGCGCGCGCGCGGGCACGGTGCTCTTGGCTGTGCCATCCGCCGTTGCCGGGGCGAGATTCACGCCCGCGCCGTGGCGATAGACGAGTTGACCGCCGTAGTGCCCGGTCTGCACCACAGAAAACGTTGCGGCCACCGCCACGACGAGGCTCGCCAAGCCCGCGCCGCGCGCGACGCGCGGCCAATGCAGCGTGGCGCCAGCGGCCGCCAGCGCGCAAACGCCGGCGACGATGCTGAACGCGAGAGTGCGATCAGCCCATTGCTCGTGCAGGTCGAGCACGGCGTCGACGCCGGCGACGTGCTCCACCGCTTCGCCATCCTCTTCGCCGGTGGCGAGGGCGGCTCCGGTGCCGGCGGCGCCGAGTGCGAGCAGGATCGCCGCGATCCAGCGGAGATGCCCGCGCGGCGTGAACACGGCAGGCAGGGCGACGAACGTGCCGAGCAGAATCAGCACGATCGGGAAGTGGACGAGGGCGGGGTGCAGCGGAGAGGGCATGGCGAGGGAGGCGAGGGTGGCTCAGCTGATTTTTTGGAACTTGGACGGATCCTCGCGGCAGACGGGGCATTCCTTGTTCGGGCGTGCGACGGTCGTGAAACCGCAATCGCGGCACACGTAATATGCCACCTCGGTCTTCTGACCGAGCGTGTCGAGGGCCTGTTGGAAGAATTTCGCGTGCTCCTTTTCGGCGGCCATCGCGGCGTTCAGCGAACGGACGGCCGGACGTGCGTCGTCGGCCTTGGCTTGGGCGATGAACGCGGGATACATCGTGTCGCGCTCGTAGCTCTCGCCGGCGATCGCGGCGCGCAGGTTTTCGGCGGTGGTGCCGACCTTGACCTCGTCGAGTTTCACGTCGTCGCCGGCGCCGCCCAATTTCTTGAGCGCGGAGCGGTGGCGTTCGCGGTGGATCTGCTCGGATTTCGCCGCGGCGCGGAAGAGCGTGGCGACCTGCGGATAGCCTTCGGCGTCGGCTTTCTGCGCGAAGGCGGCGTAGCGGTTCGCGGCGTTGGACTCGCCGGCGAAAGCCTGGCTGAGATTTTCGATTGTCGTGGCGGCGTGGGCGGCGGCGGTTAGGGCCAGCGCGGCCAGCGTGGAAGCGATCGGGCGGAGGAAGGTTGTTTTCATGCGCCCGCAGCATAGCGGGACGCACGTTAGAAACCCGTGCGATGCAGGTTAGACTTTTCTAATCCGCCGACTCGCCGCGGCGGCGGGCTTACGATGCGAAATCGGCGACGCGCTGCGCGAGTTTTTCGCCGCTCTTGCAGCAGTCCGGGAGCGAGATGCCGTCGCGGCACTGGCCGCCGATGAAGAGGCCGGGCGTGCGGTTTTCGAGGCTGGTCATGGTCTCGAAATGGCGCTCGTAGCCGATCTGGTATTGCGGGATCGCGCGCGGCCAAAAGGTGTGTTTCACGAACACGGGCTTGCCCTTCACGCCGACGAGCTCGCGCAGGTCGCGGTCGACGCGTTGCAAGAGCTGTTCGGTGCTGAGGCGTGCGTGTTCGGGCTGGCGCATGCCGCCGGCGAAAACGGTGAGGCCGACATGACCTTCCGGCGCGCGGCCAGGGAAGAGCGTCGACGAAAACAGGATGCCGAGGACATCGCGGCGCTCTTTTTCCGGGGTGAGTCCGCCGAAACCGTCGAGCGGGTGAGCGACGTCCTCGCGCTTGAAGCCGAGGAAGAGCGACGAAACGGGCGGGTGCGTGATGGTGTCGAGCGTGGCGAGCGGGCGCTCCGCGAGCGTGCCGAAGGTGAGATGCGCGAGGGCGGGCGCGGGGACGGCGAGCACGACGTAATCGAACTCACCGCCGCATTTCTCGGTGCCGCGCGAGCAGACGAGGCGATGCGGCTGCCCCGGGATGATGGTCTCGACGGTGGTGTTGAGCGAGACGGCGTCGGCGGGGAGTCGGGCGACGAGCGTGTCGGTGAGTTGCTGGAGACCGAGGCGGAAGGAGATGAGGGGCGCGGCACCTTTTTTCTTCGGCGCGCCCGTGGCGAGGCGTTTGGCTTTCGCGGCGGCCATGAAGCCGCGCGGCAGCGAGCCTTTGAGGCGTTCGGCTTCCCAGAGACTGGGGAAGGCGTTTTTGACCGAGAGTTTTTCGGGGTCGCCCGCGTAGATGCCGGCGACGAGCGGATTCACGGCGTAGTCGACGAGCTCCTGCGTGTAGTGGGAGCGGACGAGTTCGGCGAGGCTGACGTCGGTGTTGCGGATGCGCGGGCGCGAGAAGAGTTCGGTGAAGAGCGAGAGCTTGGTGCGAGCGCCGAAAATCGGCGTGGCGAAGAAGGAGCCGGGCCCCATCGGCACGGGCATGAACTTGCCGTGGCGGACGATGAAGCGCTTTTTCGCCGCCGGGTTCGCGATCTGGAGATCGGGCTCGAGGCCGATGTCGGCCACGAGTTTCTTGAGCTCGGGGGAACTGTATTGGACGGAGTTGGGGCCGGCTTCGGCCAGCCAGCCGTTCTCCCGGATCGTGCGGATGGAGCCGCCGGCCTGCGCGGAGCGCTCGAACACCCTCACGCGAAAACCGCGCTCGTGCAGCCGGTAGGCGGCAGTGAGGCCGGCGATGCCGGCGCCGATGATCGCGACTGATTTTTGCGGGTTCGAGGTGCTCATGACGAGGAGGGTAAACTCATTTCCACTGCGTGACGGTGTCGACGAGCGCTTGCATGCACTCGAGCTTTGCGGAGGGCATGATGCCGTGGCCGAGGTTGAAGATGTGGCCGTTTTGGCCGCGCATCGTCTCCAAGAGGCGCGTGGCTTCGCGGCGGACGATCTCGGGCGTGGTGTTCATCAGCACCGGGTCGAGGTTGCCCTGCAGCGCGACGTTGTTGGGCACGAGGCGGCGCACGACGCCGAGGTCCACGGTCCAGTCGACGCCGAGCACTTTCGCGCCCGAGAACGCCATGTCGGTGAGCTGCATCGGGCAGCCCTTGGCGTAGAGGATGACGGGGAAGCCCGGCGGCATCGCGGCGATGATCTGGCGCATCCAGCGGAGCGAGGCGGCTTCGTAATCCTGGCCGGCGATGATGCCGCCCCACGAGTCGAAGATCTGGATCGCGTCCGCGCCGGCGCGGATCTGCATGTGGAAAAACTCGATGACGGCGGCGGTGAGTTTTTCCATCAGCGCGTCGAAAAACGGGCGGTCGGTGAAGAACAGTTCCTTGATGCGTGAGAAATCCTCCGAGCTGCCGCCCTCGATCATGTAGGTGGCGAGCGTCCACGGCGAACCGCCGAAGCCGAGCAGCGCGCGTTCGCCCTTCAGCTCCTTCTTCACGAGCGCGAGCGACTGCGCCATGTAGTCGAGCCGCTCGGCGACGCCGGTGACGTTGAGGCGGTCGAGCTGGGCGCGGTTTTCGAGGCGATACTCCATCGCGATGCCGCCCTCGTCGCGGAACTTGTAGCCCTGGCCGAGCGCCTCAGGGATGACGAGGATGTCGGAGAAGATGATCGCGGCATCGAGGGCGAAACGGCGCAGCGGTTGCAGCGTGACCTCGGCGGCGAGCTCGGGCGTGCGCACCATCTCGAGGAAGGACGACTTGGCCTTGAGCGCGCGGTATTCGGGTAGGTAGCGGCCGGCTTGGCGCATCACCCAGATCGGCGGGCGGTCGAGCGGTTCGCAGGCAACGGCTTTGAGGAAACGTTCGCGGGAGGTCATGGATTTTTAACCACAGATGGACACAGAAGAGCACAGATCGGCGTAGTGCCGGATGAAGGTGTTATCTCGGTGTGCGTGGGAATACATCTGTGTGAATCGGTGTTTATCTGTGGTTCAGGTATGGTTCGCCCAGTCGTGGGGCTTGAGAAACACGTTGTAGAGTCGCGCTTCGGGCGAGCCGGGTTGCGGCTGGTAATCGTAGCGCCAGCTCACGAGCGGCGGCAGCGACATCAGGATGCTTTCGGTGCGTCCGCCGCTCTGGAGGCCGAAGTGCGTGCCGCGGTCCCAGACGAGATTGAATTCCACGTAGCGGCCACGGCGATAGAGCTGGAAGTCGCGCTCGCGCTCGCCGAACGGCGTGGCTTTGCGGCGCTGCACGATCGGCACGTAGGCCTTCAGGTAGGCGTCGCCGATGCTGCGCAGAAACGCAAAGCTCTCATTCGCACCGAGGGCGTTGAAGTCGTCGAAAAACACGCCGCCCACGCCGCGGGGTTCGTTGCGGTGCTTCAGGAAAAAGTAGTCGTCGCACCATTTCTTGAAGCGCGGATAGAGCTCTGGGCCGTGTGGAAAACACGCGTCGCGCGCGACGCGGTGCCAGTGCACGCAGTCCTCCTCGAAGCCGTAATAGGGTGTCAGATCGAAGCCGCCGCCGAACCACCAGGTCGCCTGCTCGCCTTCGCCGGCGATGAAGAAGCGGACATTCGCGTGGCTCGTGGGCACGTAAGGGTTGCGCGGGTGGATGACCAGCGAGACGCCCATCGCGTGGAACGGCTTGCCCGCCAGCTCCGGGCGATGCGCCGTGGCGGAGGCGGGCAGGGATTTGCCGGTGACGTGGGAGAAATTGACGCCCGCCTTCTCGAACACCGCGCCGTTTTCCAGCACGCGCGAGCGACCGCCGCCGCCTTCGGGACGCGACCAGCGATCCTCGCGGAACTCGCCGCCATCGTCTTCGCGTTCGAGCGTTTGGCAGATGGAGTCTTGGAGGGCGAGAAGGTAGCCGCTGACGGCGTTGAGATCGGGAACGGACATGCGTGGAAGAGGTTAAGAAAGCCGACCGCGAACGGCCGGCAACAACCTTATCCAACGGTAACAAAGCCGGGGCCGGGCGTGCCGCGCAACAGTTGCCGGGATTCGCGCGTGGTTTGTCGGGGGCGGGTCTGGTGGGTGGGCAGTGTGGGAGCGAGCTTGCTCGCGACTGGTTCGGACGAGTCGCGAGCAAGCTCGCTCCCACAGGAGCCGACAAAGCGCGGCGAGTGCGAGGTAGCCCGCGACCTCCGGGCGCGGGTTTGCGATTCGCGAACCGAGCACCCGCGCTCGGAGATCGCGGGCTACCGCGAGGCGCCGAGGGGGGACGCGCAACCGCTTGACGACTTTGCTAAAGTCAGGATTCGACACCGGCGGCGTCCGCCGATTCGCTGAACTTTCCGCCTCTTCCCATGCTCGCCACTCTCGCCGCGACCGGCTTCACGGTCGCCTTTTTCCACGCCGCGATTCCGACGCACTGGCTGCCGTTCGTGCTCGTGGCGCGGGCGCGCGGTTGGGCGCGCGGGAAGACGTTTGCGGTGTCGATGGCCGCGGGACTCGGACATGTGTTGCTGACCAGCCTGCTGGGGTTGGGGATCGCGTGGGTGGGCCAACACCTCGTGGAGCACTACGGCGAACTGTTTAACCGAGTCGCCGGCGCCGCGCTGCTGGTGATCGGCGGCTGGTTTTTCTGGCGGCAAGCACGCGGGGGCGTGCTGCACCATCACGCCGGTGGGCACCACCACGAGACCGAGCATTGCGGACACGCGGACGATCACACCCACATGGAAGAAGAGATTGCCGACTCGAAACTGGTGTCGCGCCAAGCGGGAGATTGGGCGGCGATCGGCGGGTTGTTCATGATGCTGACGCTCTCACCGTGCGAAGGCTTCCTGCCGGTCTATCTCGAAGGCGTGCATTACGGTTGGCGGGGCTTCGTGGTGCTGAGCGCGATCCTCGCGGCCGGCACGCTGATCGGCATGCTGCTTTTCACCTGGCTGACGCTCGTGGGCTTCTCGAAATTGCCGCTGCAGAAACTCGAGCGCTACGAAGCGGCGCTGCTCGGGACGATTTTCGCGGTGCTCGGGTTGATGATGCTGTTCATCGAGCACGGGCATTGAGGGTAGGGTGCGGACTCCGTTCCGCGCCGCGCTACCTTGAGGCTCGACCCGCGCCCGGAGGTCGCGGGCTACCGGGCGTAGAACGCGACGCCCGTCAGTTCGCGGCGTTTTACTCGAACTGCTTTACCGGTTGGCCGGCGATCGCATCCTTGTAGACCTCGCCGCCTTTCATGACGAAATCGATTTTCTCCAGCACGGTGACGTCGGCGAGCGGGTCGCCTTTGACGGCGATGAGATCGGCGTAGAAGCCGGGCGCGATCTGGCCGACCTTGGTCTGCCAGCCGAGCAGATCGGCGGCGGCGACGGTGGCGGACTGGATGGCCTGCATGGGCGTCATGCCCCACTTCACCATGTGGAAGAACTGTTTTCCGTTCCAGCCGTGCGGGTAGACGCCGGAGTCGGTGCCGTAGGCGATCTTGCAGCCGGCTTTCACGGCCTTGGCGAAATTCTCGCGCTGCGTGCGGCCGACCTTGCGCTCCTTCTCGATGATTTTGTCCGGGTAGCCCATGCGCGAATACTCGGCGAGGATGTAATCGTCGTTGTAGATGTCGGGCACGAGGTAGGTGCCGCGTTCGAGGGCGAGCTTGATGCCTTCGTCGTCGATGAAACTCGCGTGCTCGATGGAGGCGACGCCGGCTTTGATCGCCATCTTGATGCCTTCGGTGCCGTGGGCGTGGGCGGCGACCTTCCGTCCCCAGAGCGCGGCCTCGTCGACGATGGCCTTCATCTCGTCGAGCTGGTATTGCGGTGCGCCGACGGATTCCTCCTCGGACAACACGCCGGCGGTCGCGAGCATCTTGATGACGTCGGCGCCGTATTTGACGTTCTCGCGGACTTTTTTGCGGACCGCGTCAACGCCGTCGGCGACACCGTTGATGTCGCCCTCGAAGCGCACGTAGGGCGACATGCCGTTTAGGTCGCCGTGTCCGCCGGTCGCGCTGAGCGCGGGGCCGCTGGCTTGCATGCGCGGGCCGGCGACTTCGCCTTTCTCGATCGCCCGGCGGAGCGCGAAGTCGACGTAGTTGCCCGCGCCGACATTGCGGATCGTCGTGAAGCCCGCGAGCAGCGTGCGGCGCGCGTAGAGATGCGAGGTCGTTGCCTCGTCGATGGGGCTCTTACGGAAGATGTCCTCGTAGAAATTCTCCGGCTGGCCCGTGACGTGCGTGTGGCAATCGATCAGCCCCGGCAGCACGGTGGCGTTGCCGAGATCGATCAGGTGTGCGCCCGCTGGGAGCGTCGTCGCGGCCAGCGCGGTGACAGCGGTGACCTTGTCGCCGGTGACGGTGATGACCTGATCCGGCAACACCGTGCCGGACTTGGGGTCGATCACGCGCGCGGCCTTGATGTAGGTGACGGCGGGTGCCGCGGGAGTGGACGTTTCGGCGGCAAAGGCGGTGGTCGCGCAGACCGCGGCGACGAGGGGGGCAAGGCGGCGAAGCATGCGGGCACGAAATCGGATTGCGGGGGCGAGGCAAGCGAGCGGTTGAGACGCGGCTGCCGGCTGGTGCGAGCCGCATGCCGCGAGCGACCCGCGCCCGGAGGTCGCGGGCCACCGCGCAACGAGCGTCGGATTGCACGGAGCGGTGGGTGTCGGCGTCCCGGCTGACGCCAGTCGTCGCGGAGGGCCGGCAACGACGACCTTTGAGTGCGGGGCGCTAGAGTCGAGACGCGCGCCCAACTGCCGGATTCCAGCTCAGAGCGGTGGCGGGCGATCGCCGGCGGCGCGGGCCTGCGTTTCGGCGTCGAGGATTTCGCGGAGCTTCACGATCACCGGGTGGCCGGCGGTGTATTGCTGGCCGTAGGGCAAGTTGAAGGCGTAGTCGAAGGTCGCGGGGTTGCGGCCTTGGTTGTGCTGGAGGATCGTCTCGAGCTTATCGACGGCTTTCACGAACTTCGCTTCGGGCGTGGCGGCGGAGTTGTATTCGTCGAAGAGCGCGAGGAGGTTGGTGCGCACCGAGTCGGGCGCGTCGCCGAGCAACTGGATGAGGTCGCGGCGTTCCTGCTCGTGTTTCGGCGGCGCGCCGACTTGGAGCACGGCGGAGATGTCGCCGCTGACCGCTTCACCGAGGTCGTGCACGAGCGCGATGGCGAGCACGCGCTCGAAATCCAGCTCGGGAAACCACGGTTTCACGCTCAGCGCGAAGAGGCAGAGGCGCCAGGTGTGCTCGGCGGTGCTTTCCTGTTTGCCTTCCGAAGTCCACGAGGTGCGCGTGACGGTTTTCAGCCGCTCCGCGCGACGGAGAAACGCGAGCAGGGAGTGGATATCCGCGGTTTGCATGGCGGTGGATTGAAGGGCGTCGACGTCGCGCGGCAACCGCCGAGTCGGGGCGCGGCGACCTGACCGGCGGACGGGAGGGCGCGAGGCCCGCGCCAATCGGCTCAGGCCGGCGTGGGGAATGAGAGGCGCGCGACGAGCGCGGCGCCGATGGCTTGGGAGAGCTCGCCGAGGGTGGCGGGAACGATCTTGAGACGCGCCTTTTGCGGCTCCCACAGATAGGGCTCCGCGGCGGCGCGGATGCCCTCGAGGTAGCGCAGGCGGAAGGCGGGGGTGGTCGCGCCGGGATCGATCAGGCCGCCGCCGATGACGACGTATTCGGTGTCGAGCGCCATGAGGAGGTTCGCGATGTGCAGGCCGAGCGCGCGCGCCTGGAAGTCGAAGATCGCGAGGGCGAGCGGATCGCCTTGCTGCGCGAGACCGCGGAGCGACAGCGCCTTGTCCTTGTCCGGCGCGGGCGACGAGGCGAGCGGATGCTGCGGGAAGCGCGGCAGGAAGTGGGCGAGCAGTTGGGGCAGGCCGGAGATCGTCGTGTAGGCCTCGACGCAGCCCCAGTCGCGTCCGCAGCCGCATTTGAAGGGCGCAATGTTGCCGAGCAGGTGCAGCGGAGCGGGCATGTGGCCGCCTTCCATGCCGGAGATGGTGTCGCCGTCGAGTGGCGCGCCATCGATGCCGACGTAGGCGGCGCCGAGGCCGGAGCCGGGGGCGAGCATCAGCACGGAGGCTTTGCGGCCGGCGAGCACGCGGTGGGCCTCGCCCACGCCGCCGTAGTTGCCGTCGTTGCCGACGACGAGGGGCACGGGCCGGCCGGCGGCTTCGGCGAGGGCGGCGGCGTAGTCGTTGTGGAAATTCCACCCGAGGAACGAGCGCGGCAGATTGGCCGCCTGCCCCATGATGCCGTAACTGAGATAGGGGCCGGGAATGGCGAGGCCGACGGCGCCGACCTGATCCCAGGTGAGCTTGTTCTCGGCGAGGAAACCCTTTGCTCCCTCGATCCAGCCGCGCACGACGGCGTCGGTGCCGGCTTGGGAGTTCGTGGAGCTCTGGCGGAGCTGATGGGAGATGATGGTGCCGTCGGCAAAGATGCCGCCGGTCTTGGAGGTCGTCGCACCGCTGTCGGTGCCGAGATAGATTTTGGCCGTGCTCATGGGGGTGCGTCTAGTGGAGCGGAGCGGGGGAGCCGGCGCAATCTCCCGTTGCGTGCATCAGTGCTGGCAGACGTGGTGCGTGTTGACCGTGAAGCCTTCCTCGGTGCCGACGAACTTACCGCGGGCGGCGAGGAAATCGACGAGTTCGGCGGCGGTCATGCCTTCGGCCGAGCAGGTGTGGTAGCGCGTGCCGAAGCCGAATTTCCCCGTGAGGAAATCGGTGGCGGTGTCGCGGGTGAAAAGGCGACCGGAGGCGAGCATGGCATCCATCACTTCGTGGCCGTGGACGCTGGGAGTGAGTTGCGGGTGCATCCGCCATTCAAGCAGGCGCGCGCCGCCGCGGCTGCGCGCGCCTTGCCGAGCGCTGGCGGGATTTTGCGGCTTCAGGGCGCGGCGCAGGGCTCCTTGGTGCTGCCGGGATCGAGTCCGAGCCGGATCTCGCGCTCGTGGATGGCGGCAATGAGCTCGCGCAGGCGACGGCCGGAGGCCTCGGTGGCCTTGAGGAAATCGTCGCTGTTGCGATTGAGCTGTTTGAGGCGACGCCAGGCGATGACCTCGGCGCTGACGTCGTAGGCGGAGGTGACGAGATCGTCGGCGGCCTCGTAGAAGGCGATGGCGCGTTTCAGGCCCCACTTCTTTTCCAGGTAGTCCTTGATGCGCTTCTCGACCTCGCAGATTTCCATGATCTGCTTGATGCCCTCGACGATCTCCTCGCGCGTGAACTCCTCCTTGGACGCCCAGTCGGAGAAATCGCGCGTGGTGTAGGCGTCCTTGAAACGGTCGACGAGCCGCAGGGCGCGCTCGATCTTCGCGCGCTCGGCCGGATCGGTGACGGTGGCGAGTTTCTCCTTCAGGATGTCGCCGGGGAAATCGACGCTGAATTCCTCGAACTTCTCCTGCGCGCGCTTCAACGCGCTTTCATAGGCGTCGTTCGTGACCTTCTCCCACTCGGCACGCTGGTCGAGGTCGGATTGGATGGTGGCGTTGAAGCGCCGGAGTTGCGTCTGGATGCGGCAGAGCTCGGTGCGCAGCTGCGTGATTTCGCCGCGGATGCGGGCGCGCTCCTCGGGGTCGACGGCGGGCCGCGGCTTGGCGGGCGGCGCGGCGGGCGCGGCGGCGACCGGTGGAGGCTTCGGCAATTGGTTCCAGTCGCCGTTGCGCAGGAGCTGCACGACTTGGCGGGTGGGCAGCGGAAACTCGCGGATGGTAGCGAGGGTTTGCAGCTGCTTCAGATTGCCCTCGCCGCGATTCCACTGCTCCAAGGCTTCGGCGCGGGGCAGGTCGCCGACGCCGGTCTGGCGGAGGATTTTTTGGGCGCGCTCCATCAAGTCGATGTTCTGGCGGGTCTGCGCGAGCATCTCGCCTTGCAGCAACACGGCGTCGACCGGAGAAGGCGGGGAAGCCTCGGGGATGCCCACCAGCGCGGGGTGTCCGGTGAAATCGAAATCCCCGGTCATCGCGCGGGCGCTCTGGTCGGCGAGGGCGCGGGCGGACTCGAGGTCGCCCTTCGCGGCGGCATCGACGGCCGCGCGGCCGAGGCCGGCGCTGGCGAGGAGTTGTCCCGCCGCGCTGGTTTTCAACGCGGGATCGATGCCGGCCTGGACCCACCCGTTGCCGGCGTCGGGGCCGAAGTCGACGCCGCCGATGGCGACGAGACCGAAGAACGTCCGTCCGCCGGACGAGTCGAAGTTGCCGGTCCAGAAACCGCGCTGGAATTGCGCGGGCAGCGGGGCCACCGGCGCGGGCGGGAAGGGCGGCGCGAGCTTGGTGCCGCGCGCCTGGGCCCAGCGGACGAGCGCGAGGATTTTGGCCGCCTCGCGCAGGCGATGCAGCTCGGGCAACGCGCGCGCGTAGTCGGCGTAGCGGGTCGTGAGCATCGCGGCGTAGCCTTGCATCGCATCTTCGGCGAGGCGGCGCGCGGCAGTGGAGTTGCAGCGATCATGGCTCATGATCCGCGCGCGGACGCCGGGGCGCGCGTCGCCGAACGCGATCACGCTGCCGTCGGGCGCGGCGCTCAGCGGCACAGCTTCCGGCACGAGCCAGAAGCGCACGCTGAGGTCGCCCAATTCGTGGACATCGCGCTCGGCTTCGAGGCGGGCGCTGAATTGGCTGGGCGTGACGTGGCCGGGCACGCGCGTGGCGAGCTCGGGTGTCGTGCCGAGTGTCTTCAGCGTCCAGTCGGCCGCGAGGAAGGTGCGCGCCAGTTCGGAGGTGGGGGCTAGGCCGTCGAGGAAGACGGGTGCGACTTCCAGCGCGGGCATCCGGTGTTGGGCCTGGAGGAACGATTCCGAGAGCACGAGGCCGTTCAGCCAAGGCTCGATGATGCGTTCGCGCACGAGGTTGGCGTTCACCTCATCGGCCACGGCGCGAAACGCCGTGATGTCGCCACTCCGGCCGGCGCGGTCACCCGCGCTCTGCCAGCGTTGGCTGGGCACGCCGCAATTGCGAAAAATTGCTCCCCAGATGGCGACCTCGGCCTGGGCTTGCGCCTGTGACTCGGAGAGCGCGCCGGACTGTTTCTGCTGACGGATCGAGTTGATCGTGGGCAGCACGCCGAGCAGATCGAGCGCGATGCTCAGGCCGGCGGAGTCGTTGGCGGCGCCCGCGCGGACGAAAGTGGCGCCGCCCAGGCTACCGAGTTTGGTGTAGCAATAGGACCAGAAAAGCGCCCATTCCGGCGAGCCAGCCGGCGCCTGTCCGAGCATGCCGCGCACGCAGCCAGGGATCTCATCCGCCGACGCGCCGAGCAGCTCCACTCCGCGCGCCACGAAGCGGCGCCGGTCGGCTTCGAGGTTCGGGTTGGTGAGAAGCTGGTTGAAGATACCGAGCAGCCACGCCTTGCCGGCGGCGAGGTCGCTCAGGTTGGTCTGCATCTGCTGGTCGAACTGGCGGACGAACGCGGCGCCGGCGGCCTTCGAGGCGGCGGTCGGCTCCAAGCTGAACGAGGGCGCGGGGCTGCGCAGCGCATCATGCAACAGTGTCGAGTAGTCGATCGGTCCGGTCGCGAACGCCGGATCGTAGACGCCCGCAAACGCGAGTTCACCGGTGGCGGGATCGATGAAGACGCGCCGCAGGACGTTGATGCCGGTGCGATCGGCGGAGCGCGGCGCAAGCCCGGGAATCGTCCAGGGATCGGTGAGGTCGCCGCGGGCCAGCGTGACCGGCTGCTGGCTGGCGGCGAAGCGACGTCCACGCACCGCCTCGCGCTTTGCGTTCTGGACCTGAGTGGCTGCGGCTGCTGGCGCACCGCGGCCAGCAGCGGTGCGGCCTTCGCTTCCGGGGAGAGGCGGGCGGACGGGACGCGCGGAGTTGGCGGTCTCGCGGAGCGGGTAGAGGAAGAACTTCAGTTTCGCCTTCCCGCGCGAGAGGAGCAGCGACAGCGCCCCGTCCTGGTTCGTGGTCCACGCCTCGATCAGTTGCGACGCTTGCTCGAGTGAGTTGACGGGCTGGTCGTTGATGTGGGTGAGCACGTCGCCCGTCTTCAGTTCCATCTGAGCGGAACGCGTGCCGGCGTGGATCTTGTCGATGACGATGATGTCCGCGCCGCGGGAGCTGACGATTTTCAGACGCAGCCCGATGGTGGTGTCGGTGACGGTCAACCCTTCCGTCGCCGCCGGTGCGGTCCGTCCGCCGCGCTGGGCTGACGCGGTCGGGGTGGCGATGCCCGTGCCGAGCAGGAGACCGCCAAGGAGGAGAGTGCGGCCGACGACCGACCGCCACAAATGACGAGGCAGGGTTTTCATGAGAAGGGGTATCCGCCTCACCGCGGCGCGCGGGGCGGCTCGGCGCGGCCGTCATCGGGCGCGGCATCGCGCGCGGAGATGCGCCGGGCTTGCGCGGCAAGCGCGCGCGGGAGCCAGGGCAGCGCTTCGTCGTGCGCCGAAGAGATTTTCGCGAGGCGTTGCTGCGCGTCGTCGAAGCGGCCGAGGCGACGGCAGAGTTCCACGCCGAGATAGCGGGCGACGAGGCAGTCGGTGCGGCGTTCGGTTTGGTCGCGGAGATCGGTGGCCGCGCGGTCGAACCAGGTCAGCGCCCGCTCGGCGGCGCGCGCGTAGTCGCCCTGTTCGTCTTCCGCTTCCCAACTCGCGTGCAGATACGTGCGCCCGATCTCGAAGGGATCGGCGCGCAGTTCCTCGCGGAGGATCCCGAGGGCAAACCAAGGCGAGGCGGGACGCGCCTCGGTGCGGAAGCGTTCGCCGGCGACGATCTCGCGCAGGCGGGCGATTTCCTGAGCGGTGGGATACTTGGTGAAGAGGGGAAATCCGCATTGCGGGCAGCGTGCGAGCGCGGGCGGCTGGCTGATCGGCCCAATTTTTTTCAGGTCGAGTCGCTGGCCCTCGGCGTAGCCGGAGAAATCCTGCACGGCTTCGAATTCCGTGCCGTCGAGCGGACAGGTTTGGCGGACCACCGCGCGCTCGCTGGCGGCGGCGCTGACGAGACCGAGGGCAAGCAGGATGCGACCGACGATGCGTGCCGGCCACTGGGACGCGCGCGGGCGCGCCGGGGTGAGCGTGAACCGGGACGATCCGCCCGCAGCGGGCGCGCGATGCCGTTTCATCGCGGTAGCATACGCTGCGCGCGACCGGGCGGCTCCGCATATCGTGCGCTCACGGCGGAACGCAGCGCGCGTGATGCCGGGCATTAGTGCGAGCGGGAGGGCCGAACGGCCCGAACGGATCGGCGACGAAATCGGCCGGCTACTCGAGGCGTCGGCCGGCGGCGGAGGCGGCGATGAGTTTCGCGAGCCGGCGCGCGCGCGTCGCTTCCTGCTTGGCGGAGGCGACGTGGAAGGTGGCGAGGCGGCGGTAGCCGGGCGGCTGGGCGTTGAAGAATTTCCACGCGGCGGCGTGGGCCGCGAACTCGCGACGGAGGGCGGGTGGAAATTCGGGAGGGGTCACGCGCTCGAAGGAGTAGATGCCGGTCTTCGCGGGCGTGCGGGCGGCGAAGGCGGCGAGGCCGGCGGGGGCCATGCGGCCTTCGCGGGTGAGGCGCTCGACGTGGGCGACGTTGACGTTGCTCCAGGTGCTGCCGGATTTGCGCGGCGTGAAGCGCTGCATGTGGCTCGCGTCGTCGATACGGCGCATCACGCCGTCGATCCAGCCGAAGCAGAGCGCTTCCATGAGGGCGTCGTGATACGTGATGCCACGGTGGGCTTGAGCTTTCTTGTAGAGGCCGACCCAGAGTTCGGTGACGCGGGCGTGGTTTTGCTCGAGCCAGGCGCGGAAGGCGGCGGGGGTCCTGAAGAAACGGGGAGTCATTTCGCGGAGCGGCGGCGGCGCAGGCGCGTGGAGCGGGCGATTTTCGGGGCGCGGCGTTTTTTGGGCGGAGGCACGACGCCGAGGCGCGGATCGCGGCGACGGACGAGGGTGACGAGGGTTTGCGCGGTGCGCTCGAAGGACGCGGACGCTTCGGGAAGGTAAAGCCATTTGCCGAGGACCGAGTGCACGGCGAGGTCGGGAAAATCGGCGCGCAGGGCGGCGTGGTGCTCGCGGTGAGTCGGCACGAGCAGGCCGCGCCAAGGCTCCTCGCCGGTGCTGAAGCAGAGCACGATCTTGCCGTCGAGGTAGACGGCTTTGGCGCCGAACATGGCGCGGAGGACGAAGCCGGGCTCGCGCTCGAGCGGCTCCCACAACCAGGCGTGCGGATGGGCGGGACGCGGGGCGAACAGGCGGTCGGAGGGGGCGGGGCGGGGCATTTTTAGCGGGATTGTGACAACAGAGTGACGCGATTGCGGCGGCGCGGTGAACTCTCGCGCAGAAAGTGCGCGGACGCTTGAACGTTTTCCGGCGGTCGTGCGTCTTTCTCCACGTTCATAGTGTTTGCTTGGTGTTAGGGTGAAGGCCGCCTAGGGGTAGGCGGCCTTCTCATTTTCCGGGGTGCGAGTCGCGGATCAGCGCAGCGTGCCGAGGAGCTCGGCGGTTTCGACGGGTTTGTGCCACTGCGGGTTGTGGTCGGCTTCCATGATCGTGACGGGCCAGCCGCGGGTGCGGGCGCGTTCGGCGGATTTCCAGAAGGCGTCCTCCTCGGGCTTTTTGCCGGGGTCGACCGTGAGAATGTAGACGGTGGGGATTTTTTCGCGCGCAGGATTCTTGAGGGCGAGGGGATCGGTGAAGGTCTTGGCGGGGTGCGGCACGTCGTTGGGGTAAGTCCCGGCGGGCTTGGCCCAGGGTGGGACGATCATGCCGTCCTTGGTCATGCTTTTGATCCAATCGGAGATGCCCATGACGTCCTGGGCGCATTCGCCGTCGTTGGGGACCATGGCGTCGAGGTAGACGAGTTTCTTGATGCGGTCGGGGAGGCGATCGGCGACGCCGGTGACGACCATGCCGCCGTAGCTGTGGCCGACGAGGATGATGTCGTGGAGATTTTCAAAAAGGATGACGTTCACGACGTCCTGGATGTGCGTCTCGAGGCCGATGTCCTTCGAGGCGAGATGCGAGCGCTCGCCGAGGCCGGTGAGCGTGGGGCGGCGGACGTCGAAGCCCTTTTCGCGGAGGAGCGGATCGACCTTGGAGAACTGCCACGCACCGCCCCACGCGCCGTGAACGATGAGCATGACGGGTTTCGCGGCGGGAGCTGCTGCGACGGGAGCGTCGGCGGCGCGCAGGGTCGGGTGGACGGAGAGGAGGGCGAGGCAGGCGAGGAGGAGGATTTTCATTTTCGGCGATCTCGACGGAGGAAAGGAGCGAAGTGAGGCGCTGACGCAAGGCGGAGACGGGCTCCGAGCCGGTGGCGGAGAGGTGGAGATCGATCCACGCAGAGCGAAACAGGGCGTGCTGGCGCGGCGCGCATGATGGGCGCGCGGGATGCCGGCACTCAATGTCGGATTCGCGTCGTCCGCGCGCGGCCGCGACGCCGAGGGAAGGCGCTGAGCTGCTCGAGGCCGGCTGCCGAGTTAACGGCGCTCTTTCCGCGTCGGTGCTTCGAGGCGCACGCTGACGATTTCGTAGGGTCGGTAACGCCAGGCGGAGGCTCGCCCGGCGGGGCGGCCATCCAGGTGGCAGCGCAGTGCGCGCCACCCGGGCGCGAGGCGCAGGCGCGCGGTGCCGGATTGTCCGCTGACTTCATGCAGGCGAAGAACCCAAACACCCGCTTCGACCGGCATCGCCCAAGCGGGCACGAGCGTGGGCGCTTCCTCGATCGCGAGCAGACCCGCGGAGACGGGCGCACCGCGGTAAGCGATCGGCGACGTGAAAAGCGTATCGGCCAGTGCGGCGGGTTGCGCGGCGGTCGGCGCGCCGGCGTCGTAGGCGGTCAGCGCGAGACGGATCAGATGGCGACCTTGATCGGAGAACGGAGAGGCGGGAGCGTGCCGGCTCAAGCCGAGCGGCACGGCGTAGCGATGGTCGTCGGTGCCGGTGATGCGGGCGGCGCGCAGGAGCGAGACCGTCAACTCGCCGTCGTGGGCCGCGAAACCGTATTTCGCCTCGGTGACGAGCGCGAGTCCTTCGCGTTCGCCATCGTGGGCGACGGTCGCCCAGCGGCTCGCGGGGACCTCCCACTGGGCGTCGGCGGCGGGCGCACCGGGTTGCTGGCTGCGCAACACGCTGCCGAAGGGCGTGCCGAAGCGTGCCTGTTGGCCGCGGTAATCGGTCGGAAAATGCAGTTTCAACCACGCCTGCGATTCGCGCCAGTCGACCTCGGCTTCGAGGCGCAACACGGCGGCGCCCGCTTCGAGGATATAGCGGAGCGTCAGGCGACTCGCGCGGCCGAGCGCGCGAGATACGGCGAGCACGACCCGCTCGGGTCCGGTTTCTTCGGCGACGAATTGCGGCGGCGTGCGCACGGGGGCGCCGAGCGCGAGCGAATGCCGGTCGACATCCCACGCATCGTAGTTGGCGGGCACGTCGGGGCACAACATCGCCACGGCGGCCGGGCCGCGCAGCGCGATGCGACGTCCGCGCACGGTGAGGGCGCGGAGTTCGCCGTGCGCGTCGACTTCCGCGCGCACGAGAGCGTTGCTGAGCGTGCGGCCGACGAGGGAAGCGGGGGCCGGCGGCGTGCCGCGGTCGCTCCATGGCCGGCTGGCCAGGGGGGGCAACTCCATCCATTGGGCCGGCGTATTGTGCCGGCGCCGCACCCAACCGCTCCACGGTTGCGGCAAGGGATTGAACACGTGCCAGGCACCGCGGCCGCGCGTCAAAGCGGCTTGGGCGGCGCGATGCTGGGTCGCCGCGAGGCGGCGGAGCTCCGGCACGCCTTCGGCATACACTTCGGCCACCGAACTGCCCGGGATGTAGTCGTGAAATTGCGCGAACACGAGCCGCCGCCAGGTGTCGCGCAGATCCGGCGCGAGACCTTGTGCGGCTGCGACCGCTTCGCGCACCTGCAGGGCTCGCTCCAAGCCGCGAAAAGCGGCCTTCACGTCGCCGTGCGTCGTGAAGGTGCCGCGGTGATACTCGAGGTAGCACTCGCCTTGGAACACCGGCAACTGCGCGCGGCGTCGGGCGAGGCGGGAGAAGAAGGCTTCAGGATGGTCCCAGCTGAGCGCGGGCGTGCCGGCGAGGCGGCTGAGACGACGGGCGCGTTCGCACATTTCCTCGGTGGGGCCGCCACCGCCGTCGCCGAAACCGGTCGGGTGCAGGAACTCGGGATGGACGTCGGATTGGACATGTCCCTGCGCGTTGGCGCGGAGTTCGCCGAGGTCGAGTCGGTTGTTGTAGCCGGCGTTTTGGGTGACGTGCGCGACGACCTCGCTGCCGTCCGCGCCGCGCCAGATGAAGCTGCTGAACGGAAAGCGCGTGACCGCGCTCCAAGTCAGCTTGGTGGTGAAAAACCATTCGACGCCCGCGAGGCGCATGAGTTGCGGCAGGCACGCGCTGTAGCCGAACACATCCGGCAGCCAGAGCAGGCGGCTCGGTGTGCCGCGCAAGCGGCGGAATTCCTCCTGTCCGAGCAGGAAGCTGCGGGCGAGCGCCTCGCCGCAGGGCAGCTGCGTGTCGCTTTCGACTTCGAGCGCGCCGGTGAGTTGCCATTGGCCGCGCTGCACGCGCTCGGCGACGGCCCGCGCGAGGACCGGAGCGCGGCGCTCCAGCGCGCGGTGTCCGGCCGGTTGACTGGAGGCGAAGCGGAACTCGGGATACAGCGCCATGAGGCGATTCACGGTGGCGAAGGTGTGCACGGTTTTCGCCTCGCCGATCCGCTCCGGCCACAGCCAGACGAGGTCGATGTGCGCATGTCCGGTGAGGACGGCGTGGGCGAAGGTGCGTTCGGTCCGCAACTCGGCGAAGAGCGCCGCCAACGCGCGGCGCAGCGCGGGGAGGCCGCGGAGTTCGTGGGCGTCGAGTGCCTGATCGAGCAAGCGCAGGAGCCGGCGGTAGAGCGGTGTCGCCTCAGTGAGCGGAGGCTGGAGCCCGACGCGTGCGAGTTCAGCGGGCGGACGGGAGGGCTCCTGCGCGCGCAGGTGCAGCATGACATCGAAGGCCGCTTGCAGGTCCATGGCGGCGGCCCAGGTTTCTTCGTCTCGCGCCAGCAGACGCGCGCTGGTGAAGAGGCTGCCGCGCGGCGAAAGGCCGGTGGCATCGGGGTGCCAGATGGCGGTCTGGCAGCAATAGCTCTCGATCCAAGCCTCGCGCGCGGTCGCGGGCAGCGCCACCCGGCGATGAGCCACGTCGAAGCCGTAGTAGGGCGCGTCGTCGACCCACAAGGTCGCTTCGCCCTGATCGAGCCATTCCAGGTAGCGCGGCGCGGTCGTCGAGGTCGTCGGCAGCACGAGGCGGAACCAGCGTTGATCGAACAATCGTCCCCAGGCCTCGCCCGCCCGGACGGGGCGGAGCGGCTCGCGGCGGGCGGCGGCGAGGGAACGGTGTTCCGCGCGAGCCGGCGTGCCGTGAACGGCGAGGACGCGAGTCTCCCGCCAGATCTGTTCGTGCAGGCGACGCAGCGTGGCTTCGACGCGATTAGGGATCAGCTGGGGAAACGGATGGGGGCCGCGGGGCATGGCGAGAGTCGTTAAGCAGAGGAAATCACGGGCCGGACGGCAATCGTCGCGCGGGGCTGTGCGACGAGTTGCACATATTGGTTCGGCGGTGCGGACGGCAGCAGCAAGCGAAGCTTGGCAGGGGAATGGCCGCGCGGCACGCTGCGCTCATGTCCGCCGTCACCCTCGCCGATGTTGCCCGCGCCGCTGGCGTCCACAAGGCGACGGCAGCGCGTGCGCTCAACGAGGACCCGCGGATTACGTCGGAGACGAAAGCTCGGGTGAAGGCGGCGGCGGAGAAGCTGGGCTATCGGGTGAATCATCTGCTCGCGGCGTGGATGAGCACGCGGCGGCGCGGCGTGCCGGTGGCGAGCGCGACGATCGCCTATGTGACGGGGCATCCGACGCGCTACGGTTGGCGCCCGCCGCACTCGGACCTGCCGGATTTTTTTCCCGGCGCCAAAGCGCGCGCGGAAGCGGCGGGTTTCAAGCTCGAGGATTTCTGGCTCCGGGAGCCGGGGATGACGCCGGCGAGATTTGTGCGCATCTTGCGGGCGCGCGGCATCCAAGGCGTGCTGATCGGTCGGATGCCCGGCTGGGAGACGACGCTGATGGAATACGATTGGAGCGGCTTCTCGGTCGCGGCGCTCGGAATCTCGCTGAAGGCGCCGCTGTTTCACCGCGTGCGGGAAAATCATTTTCAGACGACGAGTCTTGCGGCGGTCCGGTGTTTCGAGCGCGGCTATCGGCGCATCGGACTGGCTTTCGACCGGGCGGACGACATCGGCCGGATGAACGACATGTGGGTGGGTGGTTTTCTCAGTGAGCAGGTGAAGTGGCCGCGGACCTGTTACCGCGTGCCGCCGCTGCTGAGTCCCACGTCGAATCGCGCCAGCTTCGAACGCTGGTTGAAGCGGCATCGGCCGGACGTGGTTCTGGTGAGTCAGGCCGATCCGGTGCGGGGCTGGCTCGCGGCGGCGCGACTGCACGTGCCCGGCGACGTCGGCTTGGTCGACCTGCGCTGCTACGATCCGGCGGCCGGTATCTCGGGGGTGCATTACGATATCGCGCGCACGGGCGCGGTCGGGGTGGAGACGTTGATCGCCTTGCTGCACCGGCAGGAGCACGGGGTGCCGCCGCGTCCGCAGGAGGTGCTGCTCGAAGGCGAGTGGGTCGAGGGCACAACGCTGCGTCCGGCGAAAGCGTAAGAGGGCGCGCTCATGGCGTCGGGCCGGCTGCAGGTGCGGGCAGCGTGCGGATTTTTTCGCGTGCTGCGGCGGGGAGTGCGAGCGAGTCGAGGCCGGTTGCGGTGGCGCCGGCGAGCACGATGGCGGGCGGCTCGTGGGAAACGGCGGTGATACTGCCGCCGACGAACGTGAGGTCGGCTGAGCGGTCGGCGACGAGGGCGGGGCGATAATCGGCCGCGGTTTGGATGAGGCGGACGTTTTCCAGGCGGACGCCGCGGGCGTGACGGACGTAGAGGCCCCAGGCGGGTAGTTCGCCGAACACGGAGAACTCGGGGTAGTTCTCGCGTTTTTCCGGCACGGTGCCGAGGGCGTCGAGCGGGACCGCGGCGCGGGTCGGATCGCCGCCGCCGGCGTAGCGGATGACAATGTTGCGGAGGACGACGTCTTCCACCGGGCGATCGGGCAGGCCGGCGATGGACGAGGGGATGACGTTGACCGGGAGTTTGAGCGGCGGGCCTTCGTGCGGGTAGCCGGCGTCGGGTTTCGTAGCAGGGACGTCGACGTCGAGGTCTTCGATCACGACGTGGCGGAGAGTGCCAGGAGCTTTGGCAGTGTTGCGTTGGCCGATGCGGAGAAACAGAGCGTTGCCGGTGTGGCGCGCCTGGATGCGGGAAATGCAGATGTCTTCGAGCACACCGCCGTCGACCGTCTCGAGCGCGACGGCGGAGCGATAAGTGTCGTGGATCGCGAGATCCTCGACGCGAATCCGCCGGAAACCGTGGTGGGACGCGGTGCCGAGCTTGAACGCGCTGGCGCTGCTGCGGATGCGGCAACGGCGGACGGTGATGTCCTCGCAGAGCTGGCCGGTGGGCGACGGGTCGGACTTAAGGCAGATGCCGTCGTCGGCGGCGTCGATGTCGCAGTCCTCGATGAGGACGCGGCGGGAGTTCACGAGATCGAGGCCGTCGTTGTTCCAGTAAGTGACGCTTTCGACGCGGACGCCGCGGATGGTGACGTCGTCGCATTCGCGATAAGTTTGGACCCAGTTGGCGGCGTGTCGGAGCGTGATGCCGGAGACGCGCACGCCGCGACATTGCCAGAATTCGAGGAGTTGCGGGCGGACGAACTCGTCGACGCGCCAGGTGGCGACATCCTCGCGGCTGCGCGGGGCGACGCGGGCGGCGAGCGTGCCGGCGCGTTGCATCGCGTGCGGGTCGATCCAAGGTTGCTGGTCGGTGCCGATGCCGGTGAAGACGCGCTCGCCCTCCTTGAGGCCGGGGAAGAACGCGAGGTGGTCGCCGGATTCGTAGAGGCGAATGGTATCGGCGGCGACGGCGGTGCCCTGGCCGTCGATGACGCCGGTGCCGGTGATGGCGACGTTGTCCTGATCGCGGGCGAGGATGAGCGCGGGCCAGTTGCCGCGGCGGTAGTCAGCGATGTGCGGGCTGCCGAGCAGGGTGGCGCCGGCGTCGAGGTGGAGCGTGACGCCGGAGAGAAGACGGAGCGAGCCGGAGAGATAGGTGCCGGCGCCGAGCGTGACGAGGCCGCCACCGGCGGCGTGGGCGGCGTCGATGGCGCCTTGGATCGCCGCGGTGTCGAGCGTCTGGCCGTCGGCGACGGCGCCGAAGTCGCGCGGCGACCAAGTGCGGGCGGTTGCCGCGGGGGAAGGCGGCGACTCGGAGGGGAGCGTGGCGTTTTCCGTGCTGGCGAACGCGATCGAAACTGAAAGCAGGGTGGGCAGGAGAAGACGCGCGAACATGTGGAGAAACGGGTCAGGCGGTGACGGGGCGCGCCCGTGCGGCGCGCCGGAAATGCCAGGCAAGCAGGCCGGCGGCGAGCGGGTGGAGGCAGGCACCGAAGTAGAAAGGCACGTCGTAGCCGAAGCGGTCGATGATCGTGCCGACGACGGCGTTGAAGGCGATCGAGGTGCAGCCGCCCAGTGCGCTCATGATGGCGATGGCGGAGGCAAGCGAGTGGCGCGGCACGAGCGCACCCATGAAGACGGAACTCATGTTGAGCCACGTGGCGCACATGACCCAGACGGCGGTGACGAGGGCGAGGGCGGGGAACTCACCGCGGACGAGCGGCAGGGCGAAGGCCGCCGGGGCGAGGGCAGTGGCCGCGAGAATAAGCATCAGACGCGCGCGCGGCGCGGGCCAGCCGCGGGCGACGAGCCGGTCGGAGAATGTGCTGAGCAACAGGGCCGCGCCCATGTAGATCAGGGGCGGAATCCAAGTAAGCTGGCCGACGCGGGCGAGGCTGAGGCCGACACGTTCCTGAAGAAAGGGGGTCTGCCAGTATTGGAAAAAGAACCAGAACGGGTCCGAGATGATGCGGGCGAGGATGAGGATGCGCACGGCGGGCAGGGCCCAGAGTTGCCGCAACCGTCCGAGGAGACCGAGATGGTCCGCGGTCGTGGGACCGGCTTCGGCTTCGGGCGGCGGCGGTGTGCCGGCGGCGCGTTGACCGAGCCACCAGGCGAGCGCGATGGTGAAACCGGCGAGACCGGGGATGAGGAACGACCAGCGCCAGCCGAGCGTGAGGGCGACGAAGGCGACGAACGGCGGGCTGAGAATGTAGGCGGTCTGCTGAACGGTGTTGGCCAGCGAGTAGGCGACGGCGCGGCGGGCGGAGGGGAACCAAGTGAAGATGGCGAGTGTGATGGCGGGCACGACGCCGGCCTCGGCAAGACCGAGCAGGAGGCGGGACGCGAAGAGTTGCCCGAGGCCGTGGGCGGTGCCGGCGAGCACGGTGGCGGCGGACATGCCGAGCGTGCAGAGGAGCAGCAGGCGGCCGGCGCCGAAGCGGTCGATAGCGCCGCCGACGAAGAAATACATCGCCGTGTAGGGCACCATGAACGCGGTCACGAGGAGCGAGTAACCGGAGTTCGAGAGGCCGAGCTCGGTGGCGAGCGTGGTCTTGAGGATGCCGAGGATGGCGCGGTCGCCGGCGAAGAGCGCGAAGATGAGGCCGAGCAGCGCGAGGAGGCCCCACGCGGCGCGGGGAGTGGAGCGGAGGGGAATGGGCGCGTGCGACATCGAGCGGTGGGGCGCTTCCGTCAGCCGGGTGTGAGCGTGGACCTGGGGGCGCGAGAGAAAGGGAGCGGAAGGTCAAAGGGACCGTCGCCGGTTGCACGACGACGGTCCCGCAAGGGCGTGGTAGAGTAAAGCGGTGAGTGGAGGCGTGGCCCCCGGGTTCACCGCCGAGCCTAGAATTTCCAGGTCACAGAGCCGGTGACGCTGCGCGGATTGCCGATGTAGACGAGGAAGCGGGTCTGGCTGGCGGCGTAGTCTACCTTGTCGAAGAGGTTGTTCACCGCGAGGCGGTAGGTGACCTTGCCGCGGGTGTAACTGAGGTTGGCGTCGGTCAGAGTGCGCGCGGGCAGGTAGAAGGAGGGCTGGTTGGGAATGATGACGGTGTCGGTGGAGGCGGAAGTGAGTCCGGAGGCTTGGTCGCCGGCGCGTTTGCCGAGGTAGTTGGCGCCGAGGCCGGCGGCGAGGCCGTCGAGCGTGCCGCCCTTGAAACGGTAGTGGATGAAGGCGGAGGCGGATTTCTCGGCGGCGCCGCGGAAGGGGACGCCGTTGGGGTCGCGATTGGTGCTGTCGTTGTAGTTGGCGACGAACGACAGATTTTTCGTGAGGCTGGCGAAGATCTGGTATTCCCAGCCCTTGGCGATGCGGTCGACGAGCAGAGCCGGGAGGAGAGTGGTGGGCGGTGGGCTGGTGAGGTTGGCGGGATTGGCGATGGAGTAGTTCGTCTGGTTGATCTTGTAGTGGGCGACCGAGAAGGTGAGGCGGTTTTCGAGGAACTGGGCTTTGACGCCGAATTCGTCCTGCTTGCCGACGGAGAAGCTGATGTCGCGGCCGTCGAGCGCGAGGCGATCGGCGACGGATTGGAAGTTGGTGGTGGGAACGGCGCTCTCCGAATGGCCGAAATAGAGGGAGATGTTCGGGAGCGGTTTGGCGACGACGCCGTAGTTGAACGTGGTTTCGTTGCCGGAGCCCGGATACATGCGACCCGCGATGCCCGTTTGGGCGGCGGTCGAGACTTTGGAGCCGAAATAGCCGCTGTAGGAAAGATTCGCGACGCCGGCGGAGGCGATGATCCGCTTTTGGAGAAACTCGGCCTTCTCGGTCAGATAGAACTGGGTGCGTTCGAGTTCGCGGCGGCGCGCGCTGCTGAGGGATGCGGCGGGCGTGGGTGCGGTGGTATTGACGACGAAGTTCGTGATGCTGAAGGGCTGGGCCGTCCAGTTGCGGGAGTCCTGATTCTGGTGCTCGAAGCCGTAGGCGAAGCCGGCCATCGTGGTGCTGTCGACCCAGCTGGCTTTGGCGAGGTAGACCCAGTCGTTTTGGAAATCGCGATAGCGGAGATGCTGGTCGGAGCTGGTGCCGGTGTGGTTGTAGGTGGTGCTGAGGGCGGGCGCTGCGGTGGTGGCGTAAGGCGCGGTGGTGGCGTAGATCAGGCCGCCTTCCCACAGACCGGTGAGCGGGTTGCGACTGCCGCCTTGCGTGTTCGGTCCCCAGACGTAGCCGGTGTCAGGCGTGTTGTCTTCGGAAACACGAGCGGCGACGCGGACGGAGAGATTGTCGGTGATGGTCGAGGTGAACAGCATCGTGCCGGTGTGGGATTCGATGTGCCGGTAGGAGTAGTCGTCCGACAAGGCGGGAGAGAAATCGAGCGGAAGGCCGGGCAGGACCTTGAAGCCGGTGTTGGTGCCGATGGAGGGATCGACGGGGATGCCCTCGAGGTTGGACGACTTGAAGTTGTAGTATTCGTAGCGGAGGGTGAGCTGCGCATTTCTGGCGATGCGCCAGGTGAGGGACGGCGCGAGGAAAAACGATTTCCGGGATGTGCGCGCGACGTAGCCGTCGCTGTCATGATAGGCCGTCACCAAGCGATAGGCGAAATTCTGGGCCTGGCCGAGCGGCCCGGTGGAATCGAGTTCGACCCGGTTCGCATCGTATTGTCCGGCCTGCACGGTGATCGAGTCGGCGTGGTGGAATTGCGGGCGCTTCGTGACGAGGTTGATCGTGCCGCCGGGGACGCCGGTCGGTTGGAGGAGCGCGTCGGGGCCTTTGATGACTTCCATGCGCTCGATGCCAGCGGTGTCGTAGTTGGCCTGGTCGGTCCATGAAAAGCCGTCGACGCGGCGGCCGTCGGATTGGAAGCCGCGGATGTTCACACGATCGAGCGCGTTGGGGATGGTGGCTTCGGAAACGCCGGCGACGTATTTGGCGGCGTCGAGCACGCGGAGCGCGCCGACGTCTTCGATGAAGTCGCGCGGGAGCACGGCGACGGTGGCGGGCGTGTCCATGACGCTGGTGCGAATACGGCCGCCGGAGGCGGACTCGTCGGCCTGGTAGCGGCCGGGCGCCCGTGTGGAAACCTCGAACGGCGAGAGCACGAATGTCTCTTCGGTCGGGGGGACGGTGGGCACGCTCGTTTGCGCGAACACAGGGGCAGCCAATGCAGCGGCGAGGAGCGCGCGTGAGGCGGTGAGGGTATTCTTCATGAGGAGTTGGGGGTTCAACTCGCGCGGCGCGCGAGGGGGATTCGAGCACCCCGCAAATCATCCAGGCGGCGCGACGGAGCAATCATCGCTCTGTGCGCCTCGTCGCATGGAGCGGCGCGAACGGTCGATCGCAAGTCGCCTGGCTCGTCCGGTGGCGGTGCAATCGTGGCGAGATGCCGCGGCACCGCGGTGCGTCGCGGCTGCGCATGGTGTCGGCGCGCGGCGCGACTCGGCGCTGTATTCGCTCTGGAGGCGCCACTGGACGGCTTTGAATTGCAGCGGGCCGACGGTGGCGCTCGGCGTCGGGTTGACGGAGAGGAGGGCGAGGGAGAGGGCTTTTATTTTTCGGCGATCTCCACGGAGGAAAGGAGCGAAGTGAGGCGCTGGCGCAGGGCGGAGATGGGCTCCGAGCCGGTGGCGGAAAGGTGGAGATCGATCCACGTGCCGGCGCGGGTCAGCTCGGCGCGAAGGTGGCACATGCGGGTGCCGGGTGAGAGCGTCTGGTGGTAGAAGATGACTTCCCAGCCGGCGAGCTGGGCGAACTCCACGCCTTGGGGCTTGAAGCCGTTTTTTGTGAGCGCGGCAGATTCGCCGTGCCAGAATTCTTTCAGGCCGTCGTAACGTTCCGCTGGCTCGAACCAACCGCTGGCGATGCGGGAAACGGTGCGGTCGGAGAGTTTGAAGTAGTTGGGTTTGGAGTCGGCGCTGTCTTCGATCATCTGCGCATCCGAGATCCGCAGCAGAAGTTTGCTTTGCGGCACCGTAAATTCGAATGGACCGGTGCGTGCGACAGGCTCGGCCGCGCGCACGGACTCGTCGCGATCGAAACGCATGCTGCGCACCATCGCCATCATGTCGCTGAGTTCGCTGCCGTCGGGGTCGTCGAATTGGAGCGTGATGACGACGAGCGCGCGCGGATCGAGGGCGGCGACGGCGTTGCGCATCGCCTTGAAGTTGCCGGGCTGGGGCGGTTTGCCCACGAGCGAGCGATCCGTGAGGTGGACGTAGTAGCCGACGCCTTGGGTCAGCGGCAGCGGCACAGGGGTGAATTTTTTCTCCACCGATCCGGAGAGATAGCTCTGCGCGACGCGTTGGAGGAGCTGCGGCAATTCGGCGGCATCCGTGGGCTTCATGCCTCGCTTGGCCGCGAGCGTAATCTGGAGCTTGGCCGCGGCGCCGGATTTCGGCTTCGCATTGAAGGCGTAACCGATTTCCTCGGCTTGTTTGCCGACCATCCTCCACGAGTCGGGCACATCGAAATGAATCGTGCCGTGACCGGGCCAGATGAAGTCGGTCGCGTGGCTGAGGCCGGCGAGGGCGAGGGCGCTCAGACCGGTGACAAGGAGGCGAGGGAGGCGCATGGTGAACGTGCGGAACGGCCCGCGCCGAAAATTGCGCGTGAAGACGCCTGCTTCAATGTTCGATTCGCCCGGCAACCCGGATACCGCGCTTAGCCGAGCAACTTCAGCGCCATCTGCGCGGACTGGTTGGCTTGCGACAGCATGGCCGTGCCGGACTGCACCAGAATATTGTAGCGGGCGAGCGTTGTGGATTCCTCGGCGACGTCGACGTCGCTGAGGCGGCTGTTGGCGGCCTCGATGTTGGCTTTATTGACGCGCAGGACCTCGTCGGCGAATTGGAAGCGCGACTGCTCCGAACCGTTGGTGGCGCGGAGCGTGGCGACCTGCTGGATCGCGTCGGTGACGTCCGCGAGGTCGAGCGTGCCGAGATCGGTCGCGGTCGCCACGGTGGAGGTCTCGCTCGCCGTGCTGGCGCCGGTCGTGACGGCGAAATTGCTGACCTTGCCGGTGCCGCCGGAGGTGTTTTGCAGGACGAGGCCGGTATTGTCGGTCAGGCCGGACATGGTTTGCGCGACCGAGCCTGAGCCGTCGAGATAAGTGGAGGCGCTGCCGGAACCGTCGAACACGATGCGGACCGAGTGCGCAGAAGTGTCGTTGATGAGGGCGCCGTAGCTCAGATCGCTCGCCACGCCGCCGCCGAGATAACCGAGCTGAACCTGCGACCCGGCTCCACTGAGTTGGACGGTGAAGGAGACTTCGAGGGCGCCGCTGAAGCTCTGCGACGAGCCGATGCCTGCACTGTTGCCGAGCGACAGCACATTAGCGGCGACCGAGGGCGATCCTATTTGGGTGGGCCAGTTGCTCAGGTCGGCGAAATTGTCCGAAAAGGTCGGAGTTGCGGCGGTGCCCATGAGGGCGGCGGCGCCGAAGCTCACGGTGGAGCCGCTGCTGCCATCGGCGGTCACTCCCACGGTGAGTCCGGTCGATCCGAAGAGGTCCACCCCGTTGAAGGTCTCGTTGCCCAGCGAGGTGAGTTGCGTCTGCAGTTCGCTGAACTCCGACTGATAGTTCGCGAGGTCGTCGCTGTTTTTGGTGGGGTCGGTGTAGAGCGTCTTGAGTTCGCTGATGCGGCTGAGGACTTTGCCGGCGACTTGGAGGGCGCCGTCCTGCGTCTGGAGGAAGGAGACGGCGTTGCCGATGTTGGCGGAGGCGGCGTTCTGGCGCCGGGCGGTGGCGGCCAGTTTCATGGACACGGCGAGGCCGGCGGCGTCGTCCTGCGGATTGACGATCTTCGAACCGCTGGAAAGGCGATTGAGGCTGCGCTGCAACGAGGTGGATGCGGCCGAGAGATTGTTCGCGGCCAGCGTTGCAGCATAGTTCGTGTTGATCACGACTGACATGGACTTCCTTGATCCGAGGGTGAGCGTGGATGCGGCATCCGTGCCGCGCGGAGTCACTCGTGCAACTTAGCGACGGGAAAATGATCGTCCGCGATTCACGCGGCTTTAGGTCGCGCTAATTTTTTTTAACTTCCGCTCAAGGGCGAGCGGTGCCGACCGACACTCGGTGGAGTCTACGCGCCCTGTTCGGGCGGCAAATCGAGCAACTTCAACTCGGGGTTTTTCTCGACGAAGTAGCGCGCGGTCCAGTCGTTCGGGAAAAGGACGACGGGATTCTCGAATTTGTCGGCGCCGAAGCTGACGCCGGTGGCGACGACGATGCGCGAGCTGTCGAAGCCTTTCGGGCCGCGCATCGTTTCGGGGATCACGACCCATTTGAGGACGGTCCACGGCGTCGGCGAGAGGCGCGACTCGGCGTTGTATTCGCTCTGGAGGCGCCATTGCACGACTTCGAATTGCAGCGGGCCGACGGCGGCGAGGAGCGTGGCGCCGGGGGGCGCGTTTTTCGCGGTGAAGGATTGGACGACGCCTTCCTGGAGAAGTTGCTCGAGGCCGGCGCGGTATTTCTTAGCGTCGCCGGCGGTCGGGTTCGAGATGTAGGTGAAGACCTCGGGCGGGAAGCGCGGGATTTCGTTGAAGAGAATCGTGCGGTCCTCGGTCAGCGTGTCACCGATGCCGAAGGCGTCGTGGCCGACGATGCCGATGACGTCGCCCGGCCAAGCTTCGTCGACGGTCTCGCGCTCCTGGCCGAAGAGCTTGTGCGAGGAGGAGAGGCGGACTTGTTTGCCGGTGCGCTGGTGCGTGACGACCATGTCGCGCTCGAACTTCCCGGTGCACACGCGCAGGAACGCGATGCGGTCGCGGTGCTTCGGGTCCATGTTCGCCTGAATCTTGAAGATGAAGCCGGAGAACTTCGGATAATCGACGGGGATGACGCGCGAGTTCTCTTCCGTTTTCGGTTCGGACGCGGCTTTGGCGATCTCTTCGAGTCCGACGCCGCTCACGGTCATCGCGCGACGCGGCGCGGGCGGGACGGAGTCTTTGAGGAATCCGTTCAGGAGGAGTTCGATGCCGAAATTGTTCACGGCGCTGCCGAAGTAGACGGGCGTCTGCTGGCCGGCCTGGACGGCGGCGAGGTCGAAGGGGTGGCCGGCACCGTCGAGCATCTCGAGCTGTTCGGTGACGGCGGCGTAGGTGTCGTCGTCGAGCTTGGCGCGGACGGCGGGGTCGTTGAGCGAGGTGACGTTGACCGGCGCCTGGAACGCGCCGCCGGGCACGCGCTCGAAGAGGTGCACCTGCCGCGTGCGGCGGTCGAACACGCCTTTGAACGACGGGCCGTTGCCGAGCGGCCAGATGACGGGCGACGATTGGAGACCGAGGACGCTCTCGAGTTCGTCGAGCAGCTCGAGCGGGTTGCGCGTCGGCCGGTCGCACTTGTTCATGAAGGTGAAGATCGGCACGCCGCGGCGGCGGCAGACTTCGAAGAGCTTGCGCGTCTGCGTTTCCACGCCCTTGGCGGCGTCGATGACCATGAGCGCGGCGTCCACGGCGGTGAGGACGCGGTAGGTGTCTTCGGAGAAGTCCTTGTGGCCGGGCGTGTCGAGGAGGTTGACGGCGCAGCCGGCGAAATCGAACTGGAGGACGGTCGAGCTGATCGAGATGCCGCGCTGCTTCTCGAGTTCCATCCAGTCGGAGGCGGTGGCGCGCTGGTTCTTGCGGTCCTTCACAGCGCCGGCGAGGTGGATGGCGTTGCCGTAGAGGAGGAATTTCTCGGTCAGCGTCGTCTTGCCCGCGTCGGGGTGCGAGATGATCGCGAAGGTGCGGCGGCGGGCGATTTCTTGGGCGGGCGACATTGCGGAGGACGGAGGACTGAAGTCTGAGGACGGATAGAAAAGAGGAGTCGGTCAGGAAACGGGGCGGCGTGGGGCGAGGGAAGCCTTTTTTGGGGTTACAAACGGCCGGCTCAAGGGAGGCGCTCGCCGAGCCGATTTCGGGACATGGACCCCATCAAGCAAAAGCTGTGGGCCGATCTGCGCGAGGTGCTCGCGGAGATCGCGCGCGCCTGGCATCTGAGCCGGCGGGCGCTGCGGTAGCATTTTGTGCTTCCGCGGGCGAGGGAACCGGCAACGATGCCGGGCTGTGCTCAACTCGCTCAAACTGAAACCGAACGCCAAGGGGCGCGTGCTCGAGGGACATCCGTGGGTGTTCGCGAACGAAGTCGAGGCGCTGTTGCCGGCGGAACACGACGGCGAGGTCGTCGAGTGCCGCGATCGCGCGGGACGGTTGCTCGGCACGGGCATCTATAATTCGAAATCGCAGATCGTCTGGCGGCGGCTCAGCCGCGAGCGCGTGGGGTTGGACGAGGCGTATCTGCGCGAGGCGCTGACGGCGGCGATCCGCCGTAGGGGCGCAGACTTGCTGCGCCCCTACATGCGCTTGGTCTGGTCGGAGTCGGACGGCCTGCCCGGTGTCGTGGCCGACCAGTTCGGCGAGGCGATCGTGCTGCAGATCCAGACGCTCGCGATGGACAAGCGCGCGGCGTTGATCGGCGACCTGTTGGCGGAGTTGACCGGCGCGAAGGAGATCATTTTCCGCAACGACTCGAACCTGCGCCGCCTCGAAGGTCTGGCGATGGAGACGCACACACGCAGCGGCGCGGCGTGGGAGCCGCGCTGGGCGACGATCGACGGTTTCGATTATTGGCTCGATCTGCAGAGCGGACAGAAAACGGGATTCTACCTCGATCAGCGGTTGCAGCATTCGGCGGTGGCGAAATACGCCGCGGGCAAGCGCGTGCTCGATGCGTTCTGCAACCAAGGCTCGTTCGCGCTGCACGCGGCGCGTGCCGGCGCGGCGCGCGTGCTCGGGCTCGACAGTGCGTTTGATGCGATCGGTCAGGCGAAGAAAAACGCGGAGCGCAACGGCGTGACCGCGGAGTTCGTCGGCGCGAATGTTTTCGACTGGTTCACGGCGCAGCGCGAGGCGGCGCCGGCGTGGGACCTGATCGTGCTCGATCCCCCGCCGTTCGCGAAATCGAAGAGCGCGCTCGAGAATGCGCTGCGCGGCTACAAGGAACTCAATTTGCGCGCCATGAAGGCGCTGACGCCCGGCGGCGTGCTCGCCACCTACACGTGCTCGCACCACATGCATGACACGGAGTTGCGGCAGGTGCTGGCGCAGGCGGCGAACGACGCGAAGCGTCGCGTGCATGTGCTCGAATGGTGTCACCAGCCGCCGGACCATCCGGTGCTGGCGACGATGCCGGAGAGCGAATACCTGCGCGGGTATATTTTGCGCGTGGAGTGATGGCGTTGGTTGGTGCGTGCTGGCGACCTTGGGTGCGTCTCGCCCGAGCGGGCGCGAGCAAGCTCGCTGCCTACGAGCTGACGCGAAGAGTGTGGGCGCGCTCGCGGCCGACATTTCGCGGCGCGAACTACCCGGCGCGGGCAGGCGATTTCCGGAAGGGGTTTGCGTGTCGCAGCGGGCGCTTGCGCGCGGCGAGCGGCTGGATTGAGTTTGCGGCCTATGCCTTGGGCCCAAGTTCACTGGCGCAGCGATGTGCTCGACAAGCAGACGGAGATGCAGGTGTTGCTGCCGCGTGTCGGTCGCGGGCCGTTTCCCGTGCTCTATCTGCTGCACGGCATCGGCGGCGATTCGACGACGTGGATTCGGCAGACGCGGATCGAGTGGTATGTGCGCGAATTGCCGCTGATCGTGGTGATACCGGACGGCTACCGCGGTTTCTACACCGACAACGATCATGGTCCGGCCTACGCGCGGCATTTCGGCGTGGAGCTGGTGAACTTCGTCGACGGCAATTTTCAGACGCGGCCCGAGCGGGCGGCGCGGGCGATCGGCGGACTGTCGATGGGCGGCTACGGTGCGTTGCGGCTCGGGCTGGGTTTCGCGGAAAAATTCTGTTCGGTGAACAGCCACTCGGGCGCGCTCGGGCGGTCGAATGCGGACTTCAGCCACGAGGCGGAGCAGGCGGGGCGGCATCGGGACAAGTCGCGCGAATTTCTCGCGGAGTTGCGGCGCATTTTCGGGACGAAGCCGAACGACACGGAGCACGACATCCTGCGGCTCGCGCAACGGGCGCAAAAGGCAGGCAACCTACCGCACCTGTTGCTCGATTGCGGCACGGAGGATTTTCTCCTCGAGGATAATCGCGATTTCCACCGGCAGCTCACCGCGGCTGGGGTCCCGCACGAATACCGCGAGCACAAGGGCGCGCACGATTACGACTACTGGGATCGGCATGTGCAGGACGCGCTGAAGTGGCACTGCAAGCATCTCGGCGTGGAGAAGGCGCCGATGTCGCGGTAACGGGCGCACGCGGGCGGGGAGAGTGGTCGCGGCGCGGCGTCGCGTTTTTTCGAGTTCGGCTGGATCGCCACGGCCCACTACGCGGGCCTCGCGATGACAATCCGGAATGATCGGGCGGCGATGCGCGAGCTTCTGTGGGACAGGGGAGTTGCACGCGCGCGCGCAACCTACATGCGGGCTCTGCGGCCGCGTTCGTGGTCGCTCACGAAGCGTCGGTGCGGTGCGAGCGGCGGCGGTGCCAGACGAAACCGACTCCGCCGAGGACGGCGATGAGGACGGCGTAGGCGCTCGGCTCGGGGACAGGCGAGAAGCTCACGGGCGCGGAGTAGCCGCCGGCGTAGTGGATCTCGGCGCTGGTTTGGGTGAGGCTGTTGCCGACGAATTGGCCGTTGAGGTAACGGTTGTTGCTCTGCACATCGACGAGCGGGGCGAGGATGCTGCCGTAGAAGTTCGTGCCGAGGTTGAGGATGTCGGCGGTGCCGCTGTTGCCGTCGGGGATGATGTTCCAGAGCAGATGGTCGTTGTTGGTGCCGCTGTTGAAATTGTTCACGCCGTCGAAGAGGATTTTGCTGCCGTCGGCGCTGGTGGCGTTGGTGACGTTGACGACGAAATACTGATCGGCGTTGAGGTTCGCCTGGATGTTGCTGAGGCGCTCGTTGTTCTGGTCGTAGAAGCCGTCGTTGTTGATGTCGTAGATGCCGTTGACGATCTTGCTGGCATCGATGTTGAAGACGACCACGCCGGAGCTGTTGCTGGTGAAGGTGAGCGTCTGGCCGGCGATGGTGGCGGTGCCGTTCACGGTCGCGGCGGCGAGAGTGGCGGAGGCGTCGATGAGCGCGCTCTGGGCGGTGGACCAATTCCAGCCGGCGGGGGCGGAGAGCGTGCGCGGGTCGACGTAGGCCTGGGCGTCGGAGGTGTTGTAACTGAGCGTGTAGGTGCCGTTGGTCAGCGCGCGCTGGTTTTGGTTGTTCTGCGGGTCGTAGGTCCAGGTGAGGGAATTGGAGAGGTTCGGCGTGGCGGCGTAGCCGCGGTTGAACTGGGCGTTGCCGGCGAGGATGATCTGGCCGTTCACGTAGAGCGACGGATCGGAGCCGATCGAGGGCGAGTCCTGCATCGCGATGATGGAGCCGTTGCTCACCGTGAGATTGCCGCCGACCGCGATGCCGCCGTCGGTGTGCGTGCCGTTGAGCGACAGGTTGCCGAAGGTGACGACATTGTAGTTCCGCGTGTAGTAATCGTAGGCGGCCAGTGCCTGTTCGCTCACCGTTTGGGCGTGCAGTCGCGTCGCGAGTCCGGTGGAGAGGACCACGGCGCAGACGAGGGCGACGCGACGCAGGAGATGCATTTCGGCCCCAAATAAAAATAGGGTGAAACCCCTGTCAATCTGGCAAGTGGTCGTTGTGTGCACGCGTTGAGCGAAAAGGAAGCTCCGTGCTATTTATCGACCTGTTTACCAAGTAACTTAAGCAAAGACCGCTCTTCGGGAAAAAGCTCCTGCGGCTTCTGTGTCATTATCTGGACGGCGGTGGTGTCGCCTCCGGCCAAGGCTCGGACGAGGATAGCCTCCGGAAGGTCGCGAGCGGCGGGGGGAAGAGCGGCGATGATGCGCTGTGCGGTCTCCGGCTGCGTGCGCGCGAGGATGAGCGCATGAGCGAGTTGGACGAGTGGTGTGGCCGGGGCAGCATTGGCCGGCGCAGCGACGCGCTGTTCGAGCGCGGTGTCGACTCGGCCGAGGGCGACGGCGGCGCGCACGCAACCGAAGAGGACAGCCGGGCGGTCGGGTTCGACGGCAAGCCAGGTGTGGTAGTGGGCCAACAATTTCGCGGTATCGCCGCGCGTGAAATAGATGTCGCGCAGCTCGCGGTTGGCCCACGGCGAGCGGGGCTGGCGTGCGAGGGCGGCTTTGGCGGCGATCTCGACGCTCTCGTCATCCTGCCAAAGCCGGGCGAGGCGCGCGAGGTTGCGGAGAGCGACGGGCGATTGTTCGGCGTAGCGGACGGCCTCCTGCCAGCGCGTGCGCGCCGCGCCGGGATGCTCGGCGAGTTGCTCGGCGTGCGCCGCGAGGGCGGCATCGATGCTCTCAGCCGGCCACGGGCCCCACGCTCCGGCGACGAGCAGTCCGCGCGCGCGGGACGCGTCGTTTGCGCGCGCTGCGAGATCGGCGGCGATTTCGCGCACGGCGGGAGCGGCGAGCAATTCGCCGGGCAACTGAGCGAGCCAGGCCAACGCCTCGTCCGTGCGGCGAACGGAAGCCATCCATTGTGCCACGCGGGAAATGTCCGCTTCGCCACCGGCGAGGGCGGCGCGTTGGAGTGTGGCGAGCAGGGCGGGCCACGGGTCGACCGCAGGGGCGGCGAGGTTGGAGCCGGCGCGCGCGTTGATCGCATTCACCACGGTGCCCGCGAAAGCGGGATCGCGCCGGCGCGCGGCGACGCGCAGAAGCTCGAGCGCGGCGCGCACGCGCACGCGCGAATTTTCGAGCAGCGCAAGCAGGGCGTCGCGGCCCGCCGACTGGTCCGCGGGGGATGGTTTCACAACTTGGAGGGCGGCCAAGTTGAACCGGATGTCCGCGTCGTCCGGCTGGAGGCGCGAGAGTTCGATCAGGTGGGCTTCGTAAGCGGGCAGGTCGTCGAGTTCGCGGGCGAGTTCGGCGGAAAGGCGCAGGTAGGACTCGCGCTGGGCGGGATCGCGCGCGAGCTCCTCGAGTGCGCGGCGCGTCGTCTCGGCGGAGCCGAAGCGGAGTGCGGCGGCGGCGAGGGCGGCGCGCGCCTGTGCGTCGTCGGGCGCGAGGGCGACGATGTTCTCGTGGGCGACGAGGGCGTCGCTCGCGCCGAGAGCGTCGAGCGTGCGCGCGACGCGGCGCCAGGTTTCCACATCGTCCGGAGCGATCTGCGTGGCGCGATGCAGTGCGAGCACGGCGCTGCGATAATCCTGCTGCTGCTCGAAGCGCTCGGCCTGCGCGAGGGCCTGGCGATGGCGCCAGTGGTTCACGTGCGGACGCGCGGCGACGTAGAGGACAGGAGCGCAAAGCGCGAGCAGCGCCAAGATCGCGAGGGTCTGCAAGCGGCGTTGCTGGCCGTAGGAGAGTTCCTCCCAACGGCGGTGCCAGCGGTGAATTGGATTCCTGGGGGCGGACATCGGAGCGACCGGCGACGGCGCGGGCAAATTGGGTGACGCATCGGCGGGCACCTGCAAGCGCCGAGATTTCTTCGCAGCGTGAATTCGTGTCCTGCGCGATCTTGAACGCGGTGGGATCGTCAGGACGGGCCGCGCGTTTCGCGTGGCGATCGGGATGCGACGCTGGCGCGAGGGCGATGGTTGTGTGTGGCTGGTGAGGCGGCGGAGAATTTGCCGCGATTCCGATGCGGCGGGCGAAAGGTGGGAAAAGAAAAGGCCGGGCTTCTCGCGAAGTCCGGCCTTCCCTTGGTTGCTTGGTGTGTGCGCCGGTGGCGGCCTAGGGAAGCCGCGGCCGGAATTCGTTCAACGCAGCGCGTCGTCGAGATTGCGACGGTAGGTGCGCTGGTCCTCCACGAGACGTTCGAGCATGGCGCGGTCGTCCTTGGTGAGCGGGGTGCGGAGGGTTTCGAGAATCTGGAGTTCCTTCTCCATCGAGTCGATGCGGACGGCGGCGACGGAGGCGCGTTGCGCGGTGGATTTGCCACCGAAGATCGCGGCGGCTTTCGCGACTTTCTCGCCGTTCAGCGACTCGTCGAGGTTGCTCTTCTCGAGCTGTTTTTTCTCGCGGGAAATCTGTTTTTCGAGGCGCTTGATGGTGACGTCGATCTCACGCAGGCGCTCGGCGCTGACGGTGAAGACGGGCATCTTCACGGTCTCGCCTTCGACTTTGAGACCGGCGGCTTTGGGGTCGGCGGGCTCGGCCGGTTTTGCGGCGGGCGAGGCGGGGGCTTTCTCGGCGGATTTTTCCGCGGAGGCGTCCGGCTTCGATTCAGCGGCAAAGGTGATCGTGGCGAAGGCCAGGACCGCGGCGCCGAGGGAAAGGATGCGTGTGGTGGGCAAGGGATCGTGCGGTTGAGTGTTACGGGGCGCGCGGACACCTTTGCGGCGTCGGGCGACAAAAGCAAGGCGTCCGGGACGACCGCAGCGCGCGACGATGTCGGTGGCTTTTCGCTCGCCGACAACAAAAAGCCCGCCGGAAACGGCGGGCGCGAATTAATCGAGGCTGAAGTCGAGTTTAGTTCGGGCTGGACGAACCTTGGTTCACCGGCGTTTCGACGGGAGCGGGAGCGTCGTTGATAGTCGTCGTGGTCGTCGGTTGGTTCGGATTGAGAATGGCGTTGAGCTGGGAGGCGTTGGAGGCATTGGCTTGGCCAAGCGCCGTGTTTTGGCTCGCCGCGGTGATGGTTTGGCTGACGCTGGTCGCGGCACCGGGCACGGCTGCCGTGACGGTCGGGGACTTGGCGGCGGCGTAGGCGTTGGCGAGCACACTGACGGCGGCTTGCGGCGAGGCTTGGTAGACGGTCGGAGTGGTGACAAGGTTCGCAACGCCGGTAGCGATTTGAGCCACAACAGCCGGCCCCGCATTTTGCGCGACGGGCTGCACCGCGATGCGGGCAGCAGTTTCAGCGACTTGGAGGGCTTGCGTCGGGCTCGACGAGGACACGCTCGAGGAAGACACCGCGGCAACGGCGGTGGCGGCGAGTTGAACGGCGGCGGCCGGATTGGTGGTCAAGACCTTCTCGGCGGTCGTCACTGCGGCGGTGGCGACGGAGGCGACGAGAGCGGAGTTGGCGGTCGTCTGGGCGGCTTGGAGGGTCGAGGTGGCGACGCTGGCGGCCAGCGCGGGCGCGACCTGTTGCACGGCCGGGTTGACGAAGATTCGGGCCGCGGTGGTGAGAACGGTTTGGGTCTGCTGCGGAGAAGACTGCTGCACTGTGGTCGCTCGCACCGACTGCACGGCGGCGCTGGCCACATTGATCGCCGTTTGGGGATTCGTGGCGACGAGGCTTTCGGCGGCGCTGATCACTGAGGCGGCGAGTGCGCCGGCTTGCTGCGGGTTGCCGCCGCTGAGGGTGCTGATCGCGGCCTGGACGGCGTTGGCGTTACCGCTCAACACCGCGGCGCGCAAGGCGGGCGGAAGGGATTGGACGCTGGGGGTCTGTGCCTGAGCGGCGACGGTGAACCCGAGAGCGAAGGTGAAGATTGCGATTCGAAGGATCGTGGATTGGCGCAGGTTGAACATGGAGTGGGACATTGGCGAAGCGGGAGCGTATCCCCGTGTCATCGACGGGTGGACTGCTTTTTTAAGGCGGAAATGAATGACCGGGCACTGTGAGTGCCCGGTCGAGAAGACGAGAGGACTCCGAAACGTCTCAGAGCTTGCCGCCGTAGATCGCGGACTTGCCGAGCTCTTCCTCGATGCGGAGGAGCTGGTTGTATTTCGCGACGCGGTCGGTGCGGCAGAGGGAGCCAGTCTTGATCTGGCCGGCGTTGGTCGCGACGGCGATGTCGGCGATGGTGACGTCCTCGGTCTCGCCCGAGCGGTGCGAGATGACGGCGGTGTAGTTGGCTTCCTTGGCCATCTCGACGGCGTCGAAGGTCTCGGTGAGCGAGCCGATCTGGTTCACTTTGACGAGGATCGAGTTAGCGGTGCCGGTCTCGATGCCCTTCTTGAGGAACTCGGTGTTGGTGACGAACAGGTCGTCGCCGACGAGCTGCACGCGGTCGCCGATGGCGTCGGTGAGCTTCTTCCAGGTGGTCCAGTCGCCTTCGGCGCAGCCGTCTTCGATGGAGATGATGGGATACTTCGAGGTGAGTTTCTTGTAGAACTCGACCATCTCGTCGCCGGTGAGGATCTGGCCGGAGGACTTCTTGAAGATATAGGACTTCTTGTCCTTGAGGTAGAACTCGGAGGAGGCGACGTCGAGGGCGAGGTTGATGTCCTTGCCGAGCTTGTAGCCGGCGTTCTTCACCGCGAGGGCGATGGCGTCGAGGGCCGCCTCGGCGGACTCGAGCTTCGGAGCGAAGCCGCCTTCGTCACCGACGGCGGTGGCGAGGCCCTTTTCCTTGAGCACCTTTTTCAACGAGTGGAAAACTTCGCAGCCCATGCGGAGGCCTTCGGAGAAGGACTTCGCGCCGGTGGGCATGATCATGAATTCCTGGAAATCGATCGGGGCGTCGGAGTGCGCGCCACCGTTCATGATGTTCATCATCGGAACGGGGAGGACCTTCGCGTTCGGGCCGCCGAGGTATTTGTAGAGCGGCTGGTTCAGCGCGCCGGCAGCGGCTTTGGCGGTGGCCATGGAGACGCCGAGGATGGCGTTAGCGCCGAGCTTCGACTTGGTCGAGGTGCCGTCGAGCTTGAGCATCGCCTTGTCGACGCCGACCTGGTCGGTGGCGTCCATGCCGAGGAGGGCGGGGGCGATCTTGGCCTTCACGTTGGCGACGGCCTTGAGCGTGCCTTTGCCGCCGTAGCGCTTCTTGTCACCGTCGCGGAGCTCGATGGCCTCGTGTTCGCCGGTGGAGGCGCCCGAGGGCACGGCGGCGCGGCCGAGTTGGCCGGAGGCGAGGCGAACGTCGACCTCGACAGTGGGATTGCCGCGGGAGTCGATGATCTCGCGGGCGGTGATGGCGGTGATGGTGGTATTCATCAGAAACAGCGGTAAGCAGTAAGCTTTAAGCGATAGGCTCGGAAGAGTTGAACGGACAAACCGGCAAAGTGCAGCAGGCCAGGCGCGGCGCTGCAATGCTGGCGTCTGTCAAGTGTGCGGCGGGCGCGCCAAGCCGATCTTGTAGAGGAAACGCTGGAAGGCGTTGGGCTCCTTGGGACGGAAATCGTCGGGCAACTGGTCCGCGTGGCCGTGGCGGATGGCGGCGCCGATGGGCGTGCCGCCGTTGTAGTTGCGGATGAGCATCGTGGTGCGGTTGAAAAACTCGCGCGGGATCTGGTTGAGGTGGCCTTCGACGGCGGCGGCGTGCAGCGGGGTGTCGCCGAAATCGTTGCGCGAGATGAGCAGGTCGATGCTGAGCGCGTGGGGCGGGATCTGGTTCAGGTAACCGGATTCGGCGGCGGCGTGGATGACGGTGTAGCCGGCCTTGGTGGCGAGGAGGAGATTGTCGTGCGTGAAGAGCGCGGCAGGAATCTGGTCGAGGTGACCGGAGATGGCGGCGGCGTGCAGGACGGTGTCGTGGTTGGCCGTCTTGGTGAGGAGGTTTTCCGCGGTGAGAAATTCGGCAGGAATTTGCTGGAGGTGGCCGTTGAAGACGGCGACGTGGAGGACGGTCTCGCCGGAGATGTTCGGCGCGGTGAGGGTGTCGCGCGTGATGAACTGGTGCGGGAAGCGGTCGAGCGTGCCGGCTTCGGCGGCTTCGTGGAGGAGTGTGTTGCCGTGATCGGTCTTCAGCAGCACGGTCTCGAGATCGAGCAGGCCGGCGGGAATCTGGTCGAGCGTGCCGGCGGAGGCCGCGAGGTGGAGCGGAGTGAAGCCGCTGTTCGAGCGCAGCAGGAGGAATTCCCGAGTGAGGAGCGCGGCGGGGATTTGGGTGAGGCGGCCGGCGCGCGCGGCGAGGTGGAGCGGCGTGTAGCCGGCGTCGTTTTTCAGCGTGAGCGTCGCAGTAGTCAGGACGCTGAGCGGGAGTTGATCGAGCGAGCCGTATTTGGCGGCGAGATGCAGCGGCGTGTTGCCGGAGGCGTTGCGCGCGGTGAGATTTTCCGGCGTCAACTGATCGGCTGGCACGAGGGGGAACGTGCCTTCGCGGGCGGTGGCGAAGAAGTCGGTTTGGGCCATGCGAGCTGGCGGAGCGAAACACGGCGCGGGAAGGGCAGGCAACCCAATTCCCGAGCGGCGGAGCCGTGTTTGGGTTTGCCAAGAAATTACGCGGCAACAACTCTGGGAGCCGATGACAGCCCCGACCAACGCTCCGTTCAACGCGGCGAAGAAAGGTGCGGTTCTGCTCGTGGACGACGAGCGGCCGCTGATCGCACTCTACGCGGAGGCGTTGGCGCCGTATTTCGAGTGCGATCTCGCCGGGTCGGCGCGCGAGGCGGGCTTCATGCTGCACAAGAAGCAATACAAGGTGATCGTGTGCGACCACCTGATGCCCGGCGGCAACGGCCTGAGTTTTCTCGTGCATGTGCGCGAGGAGTATCCGAACACGCAGCGCATCCTCGTCACCGGCTACATGAAGCCGGAGATGCTGCTGCGCAGCGTGAACGAGGCGGCGCTCTATCGCTACTTGCTCAAGCCGGTGTCGCTGCCGGAGCTGGTGAAAACCGTCCAGGAGGCCGCCAAGCTGCACGATCAGGCGGTCGCCGCGTCCTGATGTCCGAAGCCGCCACCAGGAAGCCGGTGGTGTTGCTGCTCGACGACGAGCTCGAGCTGCGAATGGTGATGGCGCGGATGCTCGAGGATCAATTCGAGGTCGAGGGCGCGGCCAACGTGGAGGAAGCGCGGATGCTGCTCGCGTCGCGGCCGTTCGATGCGCTCGTTTGCGACCACATGATGCCGGGCGCGATGCAAGGGTTGGATTTCCTTGTGCAGGCGATGACGGTGCAGCCGAATGCGAAGCGGATTTTGATGACGGGCTACATGAACCCGGAATTGCTCGCGCGCGGCGTGACGCTGGCGCAGCTCAGCGCCGTGCTGCTGAAGCCGTGTTCCGCGCAACACATCCGCAAGGCGCTGCATGATGCGTTGGGGTTGAGTGCGTGAGTGATCGGCGGTGACGGACGAGACTTGCGTTGATCGGCGTTTTTCTTCTCTGCGTTCTCTGTGACCTCTGTGTTTAAAGTGAGCCGGTAGCAGAGTGAATTGAACACAGAGGTCGCAGAGAGCACAGAGAAGACATCCCGTCCCTTAGGCTTCTGTTTATCATCGCACGCCCGACGCTGTCGGGCGTGGCGATCCAAGATCGCTGGATTGCTTCGTCGCTGCGTTCCTCGCAATGACAGCAGGGAAAATGAGTGTCTCGAGCTTGAGGGGCAGCGGGCTCAGTCACACTGACAGTATGAAATCCAAGACAAAGGACATGCAGCGTTTGCCCCAGGCGCCAATTGCTCCGCAGAGGCACGCGACCGGTAGCACAAAATATAGGCCCTCTCTTATCGCCGAAATGAGTCGGGTATCGGTGCTGTTGAGCATGCCGACAAGAAAGCCGACTATGGCGCCGATCAGAAAGCACCAACCGAATCTTACCCAGGCCTTGTCGGGCAGATCGCTGTGATGCTCTGGCATGTTAGCGCCTCCAGTTTAGTCGTAGCGGCGCCGCAGGTTGCTCGGGAGGAGGCCGAGTTCTTCGCGGTATTTGGCGACGGTGCGGCGGGCGATCTTGAGGCCTTTGCCGACGAGCACGCCGACGATGTCCTGGTCGCTGAGCGGGGCGCCGGGGTCTTCGCCGGCGACGATGTCGGCGATCATTTCCTTCACGCTCGTGTTGGCGACGGCTTCACCGGCGTCGGATTGGTAGCCGGAGGTGAAGAAGAACTTCATGTCGAAGACGCCGTGCGGGGTCTTCATGTATTTGTTCGCGACGGCGCGGCTGACGGTTGTCTCGTGCACGCCGATGATGTCCGCGATCTGCGTCATCGTGAGCGGCTTCAGTTTCGAGACGCCTTCCTCGAAGAATTCCGTCTGGTGCTTGATGATCTCGCGCGTGATGCGCTCGATCGTGCGCTGGCGTTGCTCGATGGCGTTGATGATGAATTTGCCCGAGCGGAGCTTCTCGCGGAGGTAGTCGCGCTCCTGTTTGTTGAGCGTGCCTTTCGCGATGAGATCCTTGTAGGTGTTCGAGAGGCGGAGGCGCGGAATGTAGTCGGCGTTGAGCTGGATTTTCCACTCGGTGCCTTCCTTCTCGACGGTGACGTCGGGGACGACGACGCGGTTCGAGTCGTCGGCGAAGCGCCGGCCGGGCGACGGGTCGAGCGTGCCGATTTCCTCGATGGCTTCCTGGATCGTCTCGGGCGGCAGGCCCATCTTGCGCGCAAGGTCGGGGATGCGGCGACGGACGAGGAGCTCGAAGTGATCGCGGATGATGCGGGCGGCGACGGATTTCTCGCGGCCTTTGTGCGCGAGCTGGATGAGGAGGCTGTCGCCGAGGTCGGCGGCGCCGATGCCGGGCGGATCGAAGGTGCGGAGAAGCTTCGAGGCCTGCTGCACGACGTCGAGCGGCAGGCCGGACATCATGGCGATGTCCGAGAGCGACGAGGTGAGGAAGCCGCGGTCGTCGAGCGAGCCGACGAGGAACTTCATCGCGGTCTTCACCTCGAAGGGCGCGTCGGCGAGCTCGGCTTGCTGGATGAGGTGCTCGGAGAGCGAGGTTTCGGAGGTGAGCGATTCGAGGAAGTGCTGGCGGCGCTCGTCTTCCTCGGGCGACATCTGGCGGACGCCGCCGGTGTCGCTGAGGTGATCGCGCCAGTCGTCGTTGAGTTTGCCGAGGATCTCGAGGTCCTTGTCTTTCGAAAAATCCATCGCCTCGGTGGCGCCGCCGTCGGCGGAGGCATCGGAGTCGGAGTTGCGCGTGTCGCGTTCGAGGCTGACGCCCTCGGTGGGGAGTTCCTCGAGCGTGGGGTTGGCTTGGAGTTCTTCCTGGATCGTGGCGCGCAGGTCGAGCGCGGCGACTTGGAGAATCTTCAGCGACTGCCGCATTTGCGGCGCAAGCACGAGTTGCTGCGTCTGCCGCTGCTGGAAGCTTTGTGAGAAACCCGGACCACTCATAGGCGCAAAAGATTACCGAAGGCGCTCAATCGGGGGCGGGGGTAGGGGCGGGGAGGACAGCTGGGGGGCGTGGGACGAAGCGGTCGGGGAGTAAAGTTCGCGCAGGTAGACCGAGAGTTTCTCGTTCGTGGGGCCGTAGCGGTCGCTGTAGAGGTAGAGCTCGAGATCGGTCATCATCTCGGCGGCGTTTTGATAGCGCTGGTTGCGCTCGCGGTGGAGGGCTCGCTGGAGGATGGCGTCGAGGCGCGGATCGATTTCGGGGCGCAGCGTGCCGAAGCGCGGCACGGAAAGTTGGAGGATGTTGCGGCGCGACTCGATGCGGTTGGCGGCGCGGAAGAGGTTTTTGCCGAGCAGTAGTTCCGATAGAACGATGCCGAGCGAGAAGAGGTCGGAGCGCGCGTCGGTCACGGCGTAGCTGGCGCCTTCGGGGGAGAGATACTCGTCCTTGCCCGGGATGACCTTGCCTTCCTCGTTATACATCAGGTCGAGGGCCTTCGCTATGCCGAAGTCCGTGAGCTTCACGTCGCCTTCGTGGGCGATCATGATGTTCTTCGGGTTCACGTCGCGGTGGACGATGCCGAGCAGGCGGCCGTCGGCGCCGCGTTTGGCGTGGGCGTAGCTGAGGCCGCGGCAGACGCGGGAAATGATGAACGCGGCGAGATCGACCGGCACGGGGCGCTTCAGCTCGGCGTGACGCTCGAGGAACTGCTCGAGGTTCACGCCGTTCACGTATTCCATCGTCATGAAATACTGCCCGCCGATCTGGCCGAGGTGGTAGGTCTGGACGATGTTGGTGTGGATGAGGTCGGCCACGAGGCGGGCTTCGCCGATGAAGTTCTTCTGGAATTCCTCGATGGCGGAGTATTCCTCGCGAATGAGTTTGATCGCGACGACCTTGCGGAACTGGCCGGCACCGCGCTGCACGGCTTCGTAGACGACGCCCATGCCGCCTTCGGAAATTTTGCGGGTCAGCTCGTAATGCAGCTCGTTGAAGATGTGCTTCAAGGAAGACACGAGCCTCAGAAAACCGGCCGCGCGCGAGTGTGGCAAGAACTCAGCTGCGAAATTTGCACGATTCCTGCTCAGGGGTTGACGCCGCGCGATTTTGCGCGCGGTGCGGGTCGCGAAAAAGCGCGTGCGGGTTACTTGAGGCAACGCGAGCGACGCTCGCGGCTGGCGCGCCGATTGACAGCGCGGACTTCGCTCCTACGTTGCGCGCATGATCACGCTGACGCCGCGCGCCGCGCAACAAGTCCGGAAAATGCACGCCGACCTCGGCGATGCCCAGAAGAAGCTTCGCGTTTTCATCGAAAACGGCGGCTGCTCCGGTTTCCAATACGGCATGTCGTTCGACGTGGCGAAGGACGGAGATCAGGAATTCGTGAGTGAGGGCGTGCCGGTTCTGATGGATCCGACGAGCCTCGTTTATCTCAACGGCTCGAGCGTCGATTTCGACGACGGGCTGCAAGGCAAGGGATTTGAGATCAAGAATCCCAATGCGCAGAGCACGTGCGGTTGCGGGAAGTCCTTCAACTGAGGCCGAAGTCGCGGGAGCTTAATGAAACGCATCGTTGGCCTCGTGGTTTGGTGCGCGTTGGCGTCCGCTCTTTTCACCGGCTGTCGTGGCGTGCGCTTCTCCGAATCGACCCGTCCCAAGATCGGCGAACGAAGTGAGGACGATCGCCAGCGGCAGGCGGATCAAAAGGCGATGCAGCTTGGCCAGAAGCCGGCGCCGGTGAATTACACCCGCGAGTGAACCGCGGAGCGTTACGGCCGCGACGTCAGACCTGCGCTTCGTGCAGCGCAACAATGCCGAACGTCAGCGGCGTCGCGCGCACGCTGCGGAAACCCGCGCGCATGATCTCGGCGCTCATCGCCTCGCGATCCGGGAACTGTTCGATCGAGCCGCAGAGATATTCGTAGGCGCCTCGATCGCCGGTCACGACCGCGGCGATGGAAGGCAGCACGAATTTGAGATACGTGTAGTAAACCGGCCGGAACCACGCGAACGGTTGCGAGAATTCGAGCACGAACAGACGGCCGCCGGGTCGCAGCACGCGCCGCATCTCCGTCAGCGACTTGTGGCGGTCGGCCATGTTGCGCAGACCGAAGGAAATCGTGAGCGCGTCGAATTGCGCGTCGCCGAGCGGCAGCGCCATGCCGTCGCCTTGGCGAAAATCGATCGGCTGCCAGCGCGAGCTGCCTTCGCGCTTCTTCACCGCCTCGTCGAGCATCGGCTGGCAAAAGTCCATGCCCGTGATGCGCACGCCGGGCGGCAAACCGTCCGCGAGCGCGAAAGCCACGTCGCCACTGCCAGTTGCGAGATCGAGGATGTCGCGCGGAGCGGTGTCGTGGACCCGGCGCACGAGCACGCGACGCCACCAGAAATCCACGCCGCCGCTCAGCAGGTGATTCGCGACATCATAGCGTCCCGCGATGCGGGAGAACATGGAGCGAACTGCGTTGGCGTCGGGCATCGAAATTAGGGTTAAGGCCTTACGCGGGTTTGCCGTTGACGCAAGCACGCGCTCATGAATTATTTGTGCCGTCAAACCTCAACCCCGCCACGCCATGTCGACCAACCTCACCAAACGCGAAATCGTCCTGGAGATCTACGAGAAGACTGGTTTCCCCCAGAAGCAGATCCAAGACACGGTCCAGATGACCCTCGACATCGTTATGGAAGCCCTTGCTGCCGGCCGAAATGTCGAGCTGCGCAACTTCGGCGTCCTCGAAGTCCAAGTGCGCAAAGCCCGCGTCGGGCGCAATCCGAACAAACCGGAAACGGAAGTCGTGATCCCCGAGCGCGCCGTCGTGAAGTTCAAGAGCGGCAAGATTTTGAAGCAAAAGATCAAGGCGCTCAACCTCGAGCAGCTCAAAGCCAACCCGCCTGCGCCGGCCTCGGCCGACGATGGCGACGATGACGAGCCGACGTCTTGACGTCGTGACGCTGCGTCCTCGCTCTTAACCGCTTCATGGCCGGTTTTCAGTCCCTTCCAGGCTTCCGGGAATTTTATCCGGAAGACTTCTCTCGTCGTCAGCACATCTTCCGCGTCTGGCGCCAAGCCGCCACCAGCTACGGCTTTCAGGAATACGACGCGCCCGTCCTCGAGCCGCTCGAGCTCTACACCACGAAGTCCGGCGACGAGATCGAGGGCCAGCTCTTCTCCTTCACGGACAAGGGTGGCCGCGACGTCTCACTGCGCCCGGAGATGACACCGACGGTGTGCCGCTTGGTTGGCGCCAAGGCCGGCGCGCTGAAGCGGCCGATCAAGTGGTTTAGCATCGCGGAATTTTATCGCTACGAGCGCGCGCAAAAGGGCCGCCTCCGCGCCTTCAACCAATTCAACGCCGACATCTTCGGCGAAGCCGGGCCCGAAGCGGAAATCGAACTCATCGCGCTGCTCATCCAGTGCATGACCGGTTTCGGCCTCACGAAGGACGATTTCTACGTCCGCCTCAGCGACCGCGATCTGTGGTTTTTCTACCTCGAGGCGCTCGGTTTCAACGACGCGCAATCGCGCGGCATCCTCGGCGCGATCGACCGCTACGAGAAGATGGGCGACGATGCCTTCAAGGGTTACGTCGAGGTGCACGGCGCGCTCGCCGACGACAAGAAAACGCGCGTGCTCGCGTTTCTTCAGATCAAGACGCTTGCCGACCTCGAAGTCGCGCTCGCGCCGTTCGCATCGGAAAAGCTGAACACGCGCCTCGCCGACTGGCGCAAGGTCCTCGGCGGCCTCGCCGCGATGGGCCTGAGCGACTTCGTGAGCGTCGACCTCGCTGTCGTGCGCGGTCTCGCTTACTACACCGGCTTCGTGTTCGAGGCGTTCGACCGTAAAGGTGACCTGCGCGCGCTCGCCGGTGGCGGCCGCTACAACGATCTCGTCAAGAAACTCGGCTACGCGGATCTGCCCGCGGTCGGTTTCGCCATCGGCGACGTCACGACCGGCCTGCTGCTCGAGCAGCGCGGTCTCGCGCCGACTTTCGTCAACGCGCCGGACATCTATGCCGTCATCGGCGGCGAAGCGGAACGCGCGGCGGCGTTCGCCGACATCCGCGCGCTGCGTGCGGCCGGTTGGCGCGTCGAGTATCCGCTCAAGGACGTCGCCTTCGGCAAACAGTTCAAGGCCGCCGCCGAGTCTGGCGCGAAGCTCGCGCTGATCTATGGCGGCGATGAACTCGCCAAGGGCGTGGTGAAAATCCGCGACTTGACCGATCGCTCCGAACGCGAAGTGCCACGCGACCGCGTCGCCGAGGCGGTGCGAGACGCGTTGGGCGGACACTGAGAGTCATGCGCCACTATTCGGGGGCGAATCCAGATCGCATGGCGCTGCACGACTATGGGAGAATTGGGTGCTGGCTCATCGTCGCGGGACTCGTGCTTTACGTCGCGCTCACGGCTCTCGCGGCCGGCATCGTCGACGGGATGCTCTATTATCCGGACTACGCCTCGCGCAAGGAACCGGCGAACGTGATTCGCATCCCGACGCCCGGCGGCGGCTCGCTCGCGGCGGTTTATCTGCCGAATCCCGCGGCGAAGCACACACTGTGGTTCTTTCACGGCAACGCGGAGGATCTCGGCTCGCTCGAACCGTTCCTGCGCGAGATGCACGCGCGCGGTTACGCGGTGTTCGCCTACGACTATCCCGGCTACGGTGTCAGCACCGGCAAGCCGAACGAGAAGGCAATCTACGCGGCGAACGCCGTCGCGGCGCGCTACCTGCAGGATAAACTGAAGGTGCCGCTCTCGCAGGTGATCCTCGTCGGACGCTCGCTCGGCGGCGGACCGGCGACCGATCTCGCCACGCGCGAGCCGGTCGCGGGGCTCGTGCTGCAGTCGACCTTCATGAGTGTCTATCGGGTGATGACGCGGGTGCGGCTGCTGCCGTTCGATCAGTTTGAGAACCTCCGCAAGATCGGGCGCGTGAAATGTCCCGTGCTCGTGATGCATGGCACGGCGGACGAGGTGATCGCGTTTCCGCACGGCGAGAAGCTCTACGCGGCCGCGACCGGTCGGAAGTCGCACCTCTGGATCGAGGGCGCGCAGCACAACGATTTCGTCGCCGTCGCCGGTGAGCGGTTTTGGACGGCGCTGCGAGAGTTCGATGCCTCGCTGCCGTGAGTCAGCGACGGTCGTTGGAGGGCGCGGCTACTGCCGCGCCGTTGACGTGCGAAGCTGGTGTGACGTCCGTGGCGCGGCAGTGAAGCGCCGCGCTTGGCAGCGGCGCCCACGATCGAGCGAATCCTTTCAGCGAGCCTCTTATCTCACCAAACTTCCGGCAACAGGTTCGCCGGACGCGGCTGGGCGAAGGCGTCGTAGAACTCGGGGAAGTTCGCCACCGGGCCGAGCACGCGCCACTTGATCGGGCTGTGCACGTCGGACTGGATGCGGGTGCGAATGTCCTCGGGGCGCTGGTTCGTGCGCCAGCCTTGGGCGAAGGCGATGAAGAAGCGCTGGTCGGGCGTGAAGCCGTCGATCGGCGCGAGGCGCTTGTTTGCGGTGGCGAGCTTGAACGCTTCGTAGGAGATGCGCAGGCCGCCGACGTCGGCGATGTTTTCGCCGAGCGTCTGCTTGCCCTCGATATGCAGGCCGGGGAGGGGCTCGAAGGCGTTGTATTGGGCGACGATGTTGTCGGCGAGTTTCTCGAAGCGCTGCACGTCGTCGTCGTTCCACCAGCCGTGGAGGTTGCCGTCCTGATCGTATTGGCGGCCTTCGTCGTCGAAGCCGTGCGTGAGCTCGTGGCCGATGGTGGAGGCGAGCGCGCCGTAGTTCGCCGCGTCGTCGGCCTTCTCGTCGAAGAACGGCGGCTGCAGGATGCCGGCGGGGAAACACATTTCGTTCAGCTGCGGCGAATAGTAGGCGTTGTTCGTCTGCGGGGTCATGAACCAATCGTTGCGGTCGACGGGCTTGCCGAGCTTTTCCAGGTCGCGGTGGTAGTTGAACGCCGACGCGGCGATCATGTTGGCGAGGTAGGAGTCGCGTGTGATCGTGAGCGCGCTGTAGTCCTTCCAGACGTCGGGGTAGCCGATCTTGCTGCGCATCGTCGCGATTTTTTTGTAGGCGGCCTGTTTGGTCGTCTCGCTCATCCAGGTCGAGGCGGCGATGCGGTTGTGCATCGCCTGAAGGTGAAACTTCACCATCTCGAGCGCGCGGGCTTTGGCCTCCGGGCTGAAGGCGCGTTTCACGTAGAGCTGGCCGAGGTCGAAGCCGATGGCACCGTCGGCGGCGGCGAGCACGCGCTTCCAACGCGGGCGCAGTTCGGTGCGGCCGGTGAGTTTTTTACCGTAGAAGGCGAAACTTTCGTCGACGAAGGCGTGGCCGAGGTAGTTGGCGGAATCGTGGAGCAGTGACCAGCGCAGGTAGGTTTTCCACGCGGCGAGCGGCTCGGACTTCGTCAGCTCGGCGAAGGCGGTGAAAAATTCCGGCTGTCCGACAAGCACGGCTTGCTCGCTCGCGGGCAACTGCGCCGCGGCGAAGAAGCCTTTCCAGTCGAAGCCGGGGACGGCGCCGTCGAGCTCGGTCAGCTTGAATTTGTTATAGTTTTTCTCGGGGTCGCGGAGGTCGACGAGCTTGCGCGAGGCGCCGGCGAGTTTCGTCTCGAACGCGAGGACGGTTTGCGCCGCGGCCTTGGCCTGCTCGGGTTGCTCACCGGCGAGGGCGAACATGCGCGCGATGTGCGCTTCGTAGGCCTGGCGGATGTCGACCGATTTCGGATCGGTGCGGAAATAGAACTCGCGCTCGGGCAGACCGAGGCCGCCTTGGGCGAAGGCGGGGATCATCGCGGTGCTGTCCTTGTCGTCGACGGTCGCGCCGAAGCGGAAGCCGCAGTCGGTGCCTTGGACGTAGAACTTGCCGAGGAGCGGGACGATGTCGGTGGGTTTTTCGAGCGCGTCGATTTGCGCGAAGTAGGGGGCGAGGGGACGGAGGCCGGCGGCTTCGATGGCGGCTTCATCCATGCCGGCGGCGTAGAAATCGCCGACGCGCTGGGCGATGGTGCCTTTCGGGCCGCTGGTCTTTGCCGACGTTTCGAGAATTTCCTTCACGATGGCGAAGTTCCGTTCGTCGATCTCCTGGTTGACGCCGTAGGCGGAGTATTCGCCGGGAATCGCCACCTTGTTGAACGCGCCGTTGGCGTAATCGTAGAAATCCTTCGCCGGATTGACAGCGAGGTCCATGTAGCTGCGGTCGACGGCGGTGATCGGTTTGGCGGGCGTTGCCGGCTGCGCGGAGGCGATGACGGCGACGAGTGCGGTGAGGGGGACGAGCGATTTCATAGGGTAATTTTGCGACGAGAAAAACGCACGGGCGCCGCGCTGTCACGCGGCGATTGCGCTGACGCGGCGAATGCAGGATTCGTCGCGTTTTTTTCGGGTCTGGTCGGACGCTGAACGCTCAGAGTCCGAGCTCGCGCTTGGTGGCGGCGAATTGCTCGATCGCGAACGCGAGGTCGTCCTTGCTGTGCGCGGCGGAGACTTGGGTGCGGATGCGCGCGGCGCCTTGCGGGACGACGGGGTAGAAGAAGCCGATCACGTAGACGCCTTTCTCGAGCATCTTGGCGGCGAATTTCTGCGAGAGCGCGGCGTCGCCGAGCATCACGGGCACGATCGGGTGCGTGCCGGGTTTGATGGTGAGGCCGGCCTTCGCGAGGCCTTCGCGGAAGAAGCGGGTGTTGTCCTCGAGTTTGTCGCGCAGCGCCGTGGAGCGGCCGAGGATTTCAAGGCACTTGATCGACGCGGCGGCGATGGTCGGCGCGATGGTGTTGGAGAAGAGATACGGGCGCGACCGCTGGCGGAGCAGATCGATGATTTCCTTTTTGCCGGAGGTGTAGCCGCCGCTGGCGCCGCCGAGGGCCTTGCCGAGCGTGCCGGTGAAGACGTCGACGCGGCCCATGACACCGCAGTGTTCGTGCGTGCCGCGGCCGGTCTTGCCCATGAAACCGACGGAGTGCGAGTCGTCGACCATGACGAGCGCGCCGTATTTGTCCGCGAGATCGCAGATGCCCTGGAGATTGGCGATGAAGCCGTCCATCGAGAACACGCCGTCGGTGGCGATGAGCTTGAAGCGGGCTTTGTTGGCGTCGGCTTCCTTGAGCTTCGTTTCGAGGTCTTCGAGGTTGTTGTTCTTGTAGCGGTAGCGTTGCGCCTTGCAGAGGCGGACGCCGTCGATGATCGAGGCGTGGTTCAACTCGTCGGAGATCACGGCGTCCTCCGCACCGAGCAGCGTTTCGAAGAGGCCGCCGTTGGCGTCGAAGCAGGACGAGTAGAGAATGGTGTCCTCGGTGCCGAGGAACCGGGAGATCGCGGCCTCGAGGTCCTTGTGCAGCTGCTGCGTGCCGCAGATGAAGCGGACCGAGGCGAGGCCGTAGCCCCAGCGGTCGAGGGAGTCGCGCGCGGCGGCGATGAGCTCGGGGCTGTCGGCGAGGCCGAGGTAGTTGTTCGCGCACATGTTGAGCACCTTCTGGCCGCTCGCGACGGCGATGTGGGCGGTCTGGTGCGTGGTGATGATGCGCTCGCGCTTGTAGAGGCCGGCGGCGTCGATCTCGCCGAGGGTTTTGCGGAGGTGGTCGTAGTAGGCGGAATTCATCGGTCAGGGTTTTGAACCACGAATGGACACGAATTGACACGAATGCCGGGCCCAGCGCGCAGGTGGCGATGGTCGGCTGTCTGTCATTCGTGTCTCTTCGTGTCCATTCGTGGTTAAGCAGATGGTTTTGGGTTTATTCCCAGTTCAGGACGATCTTGCCGGATTTGCCGGCGCCCATCAGCTCGAAGCCTTCCTGGAAATTTTCGACCGGGAAGCGGTGGGTGATGACGGGCGTAATGTCCATGCCGCCCTGCACGAGCGCGGTCATCTTATACCACGTCTCGAACATTTCGCGGCCGTAGATGCCCTTTATGTGAAGCATCTTGAAAACGACCTTGTTCCAATCGATCGCGACCTCGCCGGGCATGATGCCGAGCAGCGCGATGCGGCCGCCGTTGACCATGTTGTCGATCATCTGGCGGAGCGCCGCAGGATTGCCGGACATTTCCAAGCCGACGTCGAAGCCCTCGGTCATGCCGAGTTCCTTGTGCCAGACGTCGGCGAGGTTTTCCTTTGCGACGTTGACGACGCGAGTCGGATTGAGCTTCTGCGCCAGGGCGAGGCGGCCGTCGTTTACGTCGGTGATGACGATCTTGCGCGCGCCGGCGGCGCGCGCGACGGCGATGGCCATGCAACCGATCGGGCCAGCGCCGGTGATGAGCACGTCCTCGCCGACGAGGTCGAAGGAGAGCGTGGTGTGCACGGCGTTGCCGAGCGGGTCGAAGCACGAAACGACGTCCGTGTCCATCCCGGCGGGCACCTTCCAGACGTTCGATTGGGGAATCGTCACGTAGTCGGCGAACGCGCCGTCGCGGTTCACGCCCACGCCCTTCGTGTTCGGGCAAAGGTGGCGGCGGCCGGCGAGACAGTTGCGACAGTGGCCGCAGACGATGTGGCCTTCGCCGGTGACGAGCTGGCCGAGCGTGAAGCCCTCGACGCCCGCGCCGACATCGACGACGGTGCCGACGTATTCGTGGCCGATGATCAGCGGCGGCTTGATGGTCTGAGACGCCCACTTGTCCCATTTGTTGATGTGCACGTCGGTGCCGCAAATGGAGGTCTTCTTGATCTTGATCAGGACGTCGTTGACGCCGGGCGTGGGCACCGGGGCTTCGGTCATGATCAGGCCGGGACCGGCCGTGGGCTTCACAATGGCGCGCATTTTCGCGGGCATGGCAGGGGGTGGGTTGAGATTGCGGGTGAAGCTACGTGGCGCTCCCAGCGAAACAACCCCGAAGCGACCATCGCGGCGGGTTCCAAGCCGGTCTTATCGTGGGGGCTCGCGGCCTTAAATCTCGTCCGCGGTATCGATCGGCAATTCGAGCGAGCGCCACAGATACCAGCTCGCGACGCTGCGATACGGCTGCCAGCGGCGCGCGTGTTTCAGGATCGTGTCGGGTTTCGGGTCGCGTCGCTTGCGGTAGAGTTTTTGAAAGGCGAGTCGAATGGCGAAGTCGCCGGTCGGCATCACGTCGGGTCGTCCGAGGTGGAAAATCAGCAGCATGTGCACGGTCCACGGTCCGATGCCGCGCACGGTGGTCAGGCGTTCGATCAGTTGCTCGTCGCTCAACTTGGGTATTTCGGCCCACGCGGGCACGGTGCCGTCGAGGCATTTGGCGGCGAGGTCGCGGGCGGCGGCGAGTTTGGCGCGGGAGAGTCCGGCGGTGCGCAGCTGCTCGTCGGTGGCGTGCGCGAGAGCGGCGGCGGTGGGACCGCCATGATCTTCGAGAAGCTGCAGCACGCGCTGGTGGATCGTCGCCGCGGCCTTGGCATGCAGCTGCTGGTAGACGATCGAGCGGAGCAGCGCCTCGAACAGATTCGCGGCGGGCAGCAGTTCGAGGGCGAACGGGCCGACGCGTCCGATCACGTCGGCGAGCGGCGCGTCCGCCGCGCGCAAGTGCTCGACGGCCTCCGCTGGGTCGAATTGCAGCCGGTGGCGGCGGCTCATTCGGAAATCAGCTCCGCGCCTTCGAGCGCGAGCAGGCGGGTCTTGGTGCGCACGCCGCCGGGCGCGGAGAAGCCCGTCATCTTGTCGCTCGCCGACACGACGCGGTGGCAGGGCACGACGAGCGGCCAGGGATTCGTGGCGAGGGCGACGCCGACGGCACGCGCGGCTTCGTTGCCGAGTCCCATGGCCTTGGCGATCTCGCCGTAGCTTCTCTTGTATCCGGGTTTGATCGCCAGCGCGTGGAGGTAGACGGCCTGTTGGAAATCGCTCACGCGCGACCAGTCGATCGGCGCATCGGCGAAGTCCTGGAGTTTGCCCTCGAGGTGCGCCTGCACGCGCTCGATCAGACGGCGCAGCCACTCGGGGCGCGGTTCGTCGGCCGCCTTGCTGTGGGCCTTTTGGGCGAGATGCCGCTCGGTTTCCTCGACGTCGGCTTCGGGCAACTGAAATCCGGTCAATCCGTGCTCGTTCCAGGCGACGCCGCAGGTGCCGAAGGCCGTGGGGAAGAGCGTGTGGGGCATGGCGAGGCTGATAGCGCGCGCGAACATCGCGCGCAAGTCAGCGCCCGCGGTTTTACGGCGCGATGACGAAAATCGGGCGAGGAATTCGCCAGGCGCGGTCCGACAGGGACGAAGCGGGGGTTTCCCGATGTGGACGGGCGTAACTCCGGCATGGCCAGTGCGTCTCCTTTCGCATGGGTGGGCTGCCGCACAAGATCATCATCACGGGGACCGGACGCGCCGGAACCACGTTTTTGGTGCGGCTGCTCACCGAGCTGGGATTGGACACCGGTTTCACGCGCGAGAACTGGCGCGAGCACGTGCATGCGCACTGCTCGGCAGGGATGGAAAAGGATCTGACTGCGCCAGACGCGCCGCGCGTCGTGAAGGACCCGGATTTGTGCGAGCGGTTGCCGGCGATCCTGGCGGAGGGGCGCATCGTGGTGGAGCACGCCCTGGTGCCGGTGCGCGATCTCGCGTCGGCCTCGGCGAGCCGCGTGCGGATTGGGGCCGACGCGCCGGGCGGTATCGTCGGCACGGGCGACGCGCGGCAGCAGCCGGCGGTGCTGGCCGAGCGGTTTCACCATCTGGTCGAAACGCTCGTGCTGCACGACATCCCGCATACGTTCCTGGCGTTTCCCCGCTTCGCGTGCGATGCCGGTTACTGTTACGAGCGCCTGCGGTTTCTGCTGCCGGGTGTCTCGGCCGAGGAATTTGCCGTCGTGTTCGCGCGGGTGTCTGATCCGAAGCTGATCCACGATTTTCGCCAGAGCACGCCGAGCGGCGAGGTGGGACGTCCGTCGCGTGCGTATCGGTGGGGGGCGCGGCTGCGCAAGTGGCCGCGGCGTCTGGCGGTCGCGGCGGCGCTGGTGGCGGTGGGGGTGGCTGTGGGCGCCCGGCGGGCGCGTCCGCTGCCGTTGCCGCCCGTGCTCCCGACACCGGCCGCGCTGGCCGCGACGGAGAATGCGCGCACGGATTTCTTCGCGCAGCTGCATCGGGCGTTTTTGGCGGCCGACGACAATGCTGACGGCTATATTTCCGCTGACGAGCTGGCGTGGCTGGCGGCCATCGATCCTGCATTCGAACAGGAGCTGCAAGTTATCGAACACGGAGTGCCGATGAAGTGGGACCGTGTCTACGCGTCGTTCGACCTCAACCGCGACGGCCGCGTGAGCGAGCCGGAGTTCGTCGCAATGGTGGCCGGTGCCGATCGGCGGAGCGCGACCGGGAGTGCCGGGGAGTAGGGCCGCCGCTCAGGCGCGCGGCGGGTCAATTCTCGCCGATGTAGCGGCGGAAAAATTCTTCGTAACGCACAAGGCTATCGAGCCGCTGCTTCGGTTCGCCACTGCGGCTCATCTCGTGCGTGGCGCGCGGGTAGCGCACCGATTCCACGTCGCGGCCGAGCTGCTTGAGGCTGCGGAGAAGCATCTCGCTTTGCACGAAGCCGGTGCGGCGATCGTTGTCGCCGTGTTGGATGAGCAGCGGCGTCTTGATGTTCGCGACGTAGGTGAGCGGCGATTGCTCGGTGAGAATTTCGCGCAGGCCCGGCTCCCACGGATAACCGCCCCACGCGAGCGGGACGAGGCGCCAGGCGTTGCCTTCGCCGAAAAAAGTGAGGAGGTCGTAGACGCCCCGCTGCGCGACGGCGGCCTTGAAGCGTTGGTCGTGACCGATGATCCACGCGGTCAGATAGCCCCCGTAGGAACCGCCAGTAACGACTTGCCGCGCGGGATCGACGAACGGCTGCTTCGCCGCCTCGGCGGCGGCGGCGAGGACGTCGCTCGCCGGCCCTTTGCCCCAGTCGCGGTAGTTCGACGCCTGAAAATCCCGGCCGTAGCCGCCGGAGCCGCGCGGATTGGCGAACACCACGGCGTAACCGCGCGCGGCGAAGAACTGGAATTCGAGCCACATGCTGTCCTCGCCCGGGCCCCACATCGCGGAGGGGCCGCCGTGGATTTCGAGGAGGAGCGGGTATTTCTTGCCGGATTCGAGCGCGGTGGGCGCGAGCGTCCAATACTGCACGGTCTGGCCTTTGTCGTTGGCGAGCGTGTGCTCCGTGACCGCGGAAAGCTGGCGCTCGGCGAGCCACGCGGCGTTGTGGGTCGTGAGGGCGTGGTAGCCGAGCTTCGCGTTGGTGTCGCGGTAGAGTTCGGACGGATTTTCGGGCGTGGTGAGAACCTGAACGCAGCCGTGCGCGCCGACATCGTAGTCGCGCACGCCGAAGGTCGGCGATGCGGTGACGGTCTTCGCCTCGGTGCGGTCGAGGGCGACGTTGTAGAGTGGAAATCCGCCGCGGTCCGCCGCGATGAAGTAGATACTCTTGCTGTCGGGCGCCCACTTGAGGTTGCCGGCGCTGCGGTCGAGCTTGGCCGTGAGCACGCGATGCGCGCCGCCGGTGGCGCGCACGACGCCGACGGCGGCTTGCTCGTAGCCGAACAGGCGGCCGCGATTGATCGTGAACGCGACCCATTGGCCGTCGGGTGAAGGTTGCGGGTTGAGGACGGAGTGGTCGGCGACCTTCAGAAAATCGCGCACGCCGCCACCCGCAGCGTCGACGAGGTAGAGGCTGGCGGTGAACGAGCGGTCGGGATTTTCGTCGGGATCGGTTTGCGACGTGCAGACGATGGACTTGCCGTCGGGCATCCACTCGGCGCCGACGTAGCCGGTGTAGCCCGGCGTGAGGTCGTGTGCTTCGGCGCCTTCGCGGGCGTCCTGCACGAAGAGGTGCGTGAACGAGAAGTCGGGATTGATGTCGGACTCGCTCTGGAAATTCAGGCGGGCGAGCGCGCGCGGGTTGCCGTCGGCCTCGTTGCGGGCGAGCCATTCGCGACGCTCCTGGAGCGTGCCGTCCGCCTTCGCGAGGGCTACGGCGGACAGGTCCGTTTCAGATTGGGTGGCGGCGGATGATTTCGTCTCGGGTGCTGATTTCGCGGCGGGACCCTTCTTGGCGGCGGCGTAGTTCTGGGTGTCGTTGGCGCTGCGTCCGGGGCGTTCGACCGGCCATTTCGGTTGGGCGGGTTGGCCGGCTTTTTCCAGCGCGGCGCGGACTTGGGCGTAGTCCAAATTCGAGGTGAACAGAATGCGCGAGCCGTCGGGCGACCACTTCGGGGCGACCGCGCCGGTGTCGATCTTGGTGAGCGGTGCTGCTTCGCCGCCGGCAAAGGGCAGCAGGTGGATCTGCGGCTTGCCGTCGACCGTGCGCACGAACGCGATGCGGTCGCCTTGCGGGCTCCAGGCGGGCGCGGCGGCACTGCTGCCGTGAGTGAGCTGGCGCGGGGCGCCGGAGCCGTCGGCGGCGACGAGCCAGAGATTGGTGTGGTAAACCCAGTCGTCCTTCGCGTCCGGCTTGGGCTCGATCGAGCGGACGACGTAGACGATCCACTTGCCGTCAGGGGAGAGGGCGGGCGACTCCAGTTGTTTGAGCTTCAGCAGATCGGTCGCGCGGATGAGCGACTTGGCGGGCGGCGCCTCGGCGGCGCGAAGAACCGGGAGGCTCGCGACGAATGCGAGCACGCCGGCGACGACCAGCAAGCGGGGCAAAGTCAGACGTGGCATGGCGGGGCACTCTGCGCAGGCGGGCGGACGAGTCGAAGCCATTCTACGGTGGAGAACTTCGGCCTCGGCTGCCCGGCCCGGAGCCACGCCCTGTTTTCTCGTTGCGACCGGCGGGCCTTTGCGGGACGAAAGCGCGGATGCCGCAAAACAAGTTCTACAACGCCTTCGACGTGCAGGAATGGGGCGGGGGCCGGAAGCCCGACTATCGCAGCCCGTTCCAGATCGACCGCGACCGCATCATCCACGCGCACGCCTTTCGGAAACTGCAGTCGAAGACGCAGGTTTTTCTCAGCGGCGAATACGATTTCTACCGCACGCGCCTCACGCACTCGATGGAGGTCGCGCAGATCGGACGCTCGATCTGCCACTTTCTGCTCAGTCGCGGCGCGCCGCTGAAAGACGACTTTTTCATCGACTCCGACTTGGTCGAGGCGAGCTGTCTCGCGCACGACATGGGCCATCCGCCGTTCGGGCACTCAGGCGAGCGGACGTTGCAGGAGTTGATGAAGCGCCGCGGCGGCTTCGAGGGCAACGCGCAGACGCTGCACCTCCTCTGCGAGACGATTTACCAGAACGAGACCGGCGTGAAGGGCATGCAGCCGACCCGCGCGCTCCTCGACGGCATCCTGAAATACAAGAAGCTCTACACGGAGTTCGCGACGCCGCCGATCAACCACTTCATCTACGATCCGCAGGAGCCGATCCGCGAATGGGTCTTCGAGGGCAACCGCATCCCGGGCTCGCTCATGCGCGGCAACGCGCTGAACGAGTTCAAAAGCGTCGAGTGCCAGATCATGGACTGGGCCGACGACGCCGCGTATTCGCTCAACGACATCGTCGACGGCGTGCGCGCGGGCTTCCTCACCATCGAGCGCGTCGAGCGCTGGGCGGCCGGCGAGGAGATCGACGCCGCGAAGCAGCGCCACATGGACTCGCTCTTCGACGCGGTCCGCGCGGACCGGCTGGAGAACGTGTTCTCGCAGAAGATCGGCGCGTTCATCCAGGCGTGCCGCCTGAAGGAGCGCGACAATTTCATGGCCGCGAAGACCAACCGCTATGCGTTCGAGCTCGTCGTCGACGCGGCGGCGGTCGAGGAATCGATGTTCTTCAAGAAAATGGCGAACGACGTGATCTTCGAGAGCCCGCAACTCGAGCAGCTCGAGCACAAGGCGCGCGTCATCCTCAATGCGCTGTTCAACGCCATTTGGGAAAACTACGCGCAGCGCAGCGAACGCGTGATCACGATCCTGCCCGGCAACGTCAGCCGCCTGATCGACGCCGAGAAGACGCTCGACGGCAAGGCGCGCCGCATCTGCGACTACCTCGCCGGACTCACCGACGGCATGATCGTGCGCACGTATCGCCGGCTCTTCGATCCGGAGTTCGGATCGTTCCGCGACCTCAGCTGAGGCGATGCTCGCCGCAGTGGTCGGGTAGGGGCCGTTGCCCTCAACGGCCCCACACAGGCGCCTGGCTTCAACCGCCGTTCGCCACGCGCCAGAGGATGAACACGAGCAGTTGCGCGGTGAAAACGCGCAGCAGCATCACGAGCGGATAGACGGTCGCGTAGGCGACTGCCGGAGCATCGCTGCCGGTGGATTGCTGCGAGAAGGCGAGCGCCGGCGGGTCCGTCATCGAGCCGGCGAGCAAGCCGCACAGTTCGGTGTAGTTCACTTTCTTCCATGCGCGTGCCACGAAGGCCACGATCAGCAGCGGCACGATGGTCACGGCTGCGCCCCACGCGAGCCAGGTGAGACCGTTGCCGCCGAGCAATACGCTCACGAAACGCTCGCCGGATTTCATGCCGACCGCCGCGAGGAACAGGGTGATGCCCATCTCGCGCAGCATGAAGTTGGCGCTGGGCGGCAGGTGCCAGACGAGCGAGCCGGTGTTGGCGAGACGCGACAGGAAGATGGCGACGAGCAGCGGGCCGCCGGCGAGGCCGAGTTTCACGGCTGCTGGGAGCCCGGGGATGACGAGAGGAATCGAACCCACGACCACGCCGAGCACGATGCCGAGGAAGAAGGGGATGGGGTGCGGGTGTTCGAGTGCCTTGGTGGAATTGCCGACGGCCACCGCGACGGCGTCGAGCCCGCGCTCTTCGCCGACCGCCATCAGAATGTCGCCGAACTGGAGCTTGAAACCGGGGCTGGCGGAAAAAACCAGCGCGTTGCGGGTGACACGCGTGATGACCACGCTGTGCTGGGTCAGCACGTCGAGGTCGCCGATGGGTTTGCCGAGGACGGCCACCTTCGTGACGAGCAGGCGGCGGTTCGCGACGTGTCCTGGCACCGATTTCAGATCCACGCCGGCCTCGGCGCCGATGACGACGCGGAGCGCGTCGACTTCCTCCTCGGGGCCGACGACGTGCAACACGTCGCCGAGTGCGAGTTCGGTTTCCGGGCGCGCGACGTCCACCACGCCGCCGCGGGAGAAACGGGAGACGACGACGCGAGAGCCGCGCAGGCTCGGGATGGCTTCGATGCGGCGGCCGACGAGATTCGCGTTGCGCACCTCGAGGCTGCGGCCGGTCGGCGGCGGGACGTTGGGGCGGATGGCGGCCTCGGCCTCGCGGACTTCCTTGGCGACGTCGACGCGAAACACTTTTCGCACGAGCACCATGGCGATGATGATGCCGAGGATGCCGAACGGATACGCGACCGCATAGGCGAGACCTTGGATGGCGGTGGTGTCGGGCGGCGCGGCCATCTGCTTGAACGCCTCGCCGGCAGCCGCGAGCGAGGGCGTGTTGGTCGTCGCACCGGAGAGCAGGCCGACGCCGGCGGCGAGGGGCACGGTGTGCGTGAAGATCAGCGTCGCGGCGATGAGCGAGCCGCCGAGCACGATGCACGCGGCGAAGCCGTTGAGCGCGAGGCCGCGCTCCTTCAGCGAGGAAAAGAAGCCGGGGCCGATCTGCAGACCGAGCGTATAGACGAAGAGGATCAGGCCGAACTCGCGGACGAAATCCAGCACCTCATGGTTCGGCGCGAGCTTCAGGTGCCCGAGCAGCAATCCCGCAAAAAGCACGCCGGCCACTCCGAGGCCGACGCCGCGCACTTTCAGTTTTCCCAGGGCCGTGCCGACTGCGCCCGCCGCCGCGAGCAACATCACTGTCCGCGCTACCGAATCCTGGGTGAGAAGTGAGGTCAGGGTATCCACATTTTCCAGCGTAGCGCGGGTGTGTGGCGCCTCCTGTGCAGTTCTTGGCCAAACCCAAGCGTGCGCGCGCGCAACTGTGTCATGGTCGCTTCTGTGTCATCGGCAAGATAGTGCGCACATTTGCCAAACTCCGCCCCGTGCCGCTGCGTCGCGCGCGCTAGGCTGGGAGCATGGACAAGCGTGCTTTGTTTCTCGTGGGAATTCTGGGCGCCGCGCCGGCAGCGCTGAACGCGGCCGATGCGCCGGCGAAGTTCGTCGCGGAGGCGGCGGCACGCGTGATCTACGATTCCAACGTGTTTCTCCAGGATGGCGGCCCGCTGCTCGCGGGGGCGACCACGTCGGCGCCTGCGCGCGAAGGCGCGTGGGTGACGAGCACGGCGGCGGGTGTGGCGTGGATCGGTCGCGCGGGCGACGCGGGGAAGTTGGAACTCGGCTACCGCGCCGAGGTGTTTCGCTTCGACGGGCTGGCAACAGAAAATCACGACGACCATCGGGTGCGCGCGGCGCTGGCCGGCGCGCGCGGTGCGGCGACGTGGGATGTCGCGGTGAGCGAGTTGTGGACGAACGGCGCGCACCTCGCGCCGCTCTACAACGTCGTGGGCGGCGGTCCGGCGATCGGCGGCGAGCCGGTGCGCGCGCGCCGGTCGCAATCGATCTTCAAGGGTTCCGCGCGGCTGACCGTGAAGCAGACCGGCGGGTGGTGGCGCGCGATGGCGGCGGGGCTCGCGCAGGATTTCCACACGGGTTTCGCGAGCGGGTGCGCGTCGTATGTCGACCGCGCCGAATACTCGGCCGGGGCGGAATTCGCGCGGGAGCTGCGGCCGGGTTTGGCGTGGGTGATCGGCGCGAGGGCCGGCCGGCAGGAGCAGAAGGACCGGCCGCCGACGGTGGCGCTCAACTCGACGAACGATCTCGTGCGCGTGCTGGCGGGCGTTGAAGGCAGGTTGTCGCCGCAGTGGAAAATCGATTTGCGCGCGGGGCCGGATTTCCGGCGCTTCACCGCGGCGCAGCCGGCGGCGCTCGGGCGGAGTCGCGTGCCGCCTTACGTGGAGGCGGCGATCGCGTGGACGCCAGACGCGGCGGACACGGTGTCGCTGAGCGGGCTGCATCGGCTGTGGCCGGCGTCGAGCGGGCGTGGCGTCTACGAGGACTCGACGTGGGAGCTCGGTTGGAAACACGCGTTCGACCAGGTGTGGGCGTTGCGCGCAGCGCAGAAGTTCGCCGACGCCGACAACCACCGCGATGCGTATCCCGGCACGAAGGCGTGGCACGACCAGATCCTCACGACGACGTGCGCGGCGGAGTATCGCTGGAGCAAACACGTCGTGCTCGACGCCGCGATCGCACGCGAAGCGGGCGAGGGGTTGTTGCCTAATACGCCAGGCCGGGCCTACACGCGCGTGCTGTGTTCGCTCGGCGCGACGGGGAGCTGGTAAGTCAGGCGCCGCGGCGGCCGCGCACCAGCACGCCGGCGGTGTAGGCGAGGTAGTAGCCGGCGGTGACGCCGAAGATCAGCAGCGTGAGCGGGCTTTGGAAAAGCGGCGGGGGGGGCGCGCCAATTTCCGGCGGATTCGCGAGCAGGACCGTGAAGCGATAGACGAGGCGTCCGACGAACAGGAGCGTGAGTCCGATGCCGAGCAGGGCGTTCGGTGTGTAGAAGTTGCCCGCTGATGTCATTTCCCAGCGCGTGAGGCGCAGGCCGAGAACGGCCAGCGCGACGCCCACGATCAGGCCGCCGACCTCGGCTTCGAGCGACGTAAGAAAAGGTGCGGCGAAGATGGTCACGAGTCCGACGATGCCGGTATAGATCGCGAGCCGAACGGCGAGGCCCGCGGGGCGGAGCGGCTGGCGTCCGATGTTGCGACGCGCGCGCACGTAGATGCGCCAGACGACGAACGGAATGAGGATGGCGGGTGCGAGTTGCGTGGAAGTCATCGCGGCAAGACTAGACGGGGCGCGGGAACGGACTCAATCCCGGGCGGGCCGGAGGTCGCACGGGAGGCGCGAACGGAAATTTGCCGGGTTCGAGTGGAGCTCCGCCGATTCGCTCACGGGGCGGGAGTCTTGGCCAGGGCGCCGGTCGCGACGGCGGCGTCGAGTATCTGTTGCGCGTAGGCCCAGAGCGCGGTTGAGCCTTCGCGCGCGTGCTGGTTGCGGGCGACGACCTTGTCGTAGGTCACGCCGTGGTGGCGCCAGCGCTCGCCGCCGGTGAGGCAGTTGAGCAGCATGGGATGGAAGCGGTCGCAGGCCGCGGCGAATTTCGCCTCGGGTGTCGTGCGCGCTTCGAACTCGTCCCACAGCGCACGGAAGTCGGCCGCTTGGTCCGGCGGGAGCAGGCCGAAGATGCGCTCGGCGGCGCGGGCTTCGCGCTCGTGCTGGTCGGCCATGTGCTTCGTGTCGTAGGCGTAGGTGTCGCCGGCGTCGATTTCCACGAGGTCGTGGATGAGCGTCATCTTGAGCACGCGCAGGACGTCGAGCGGCTGGTGGTTCGAGTGCTCGGCGAGCGTCATGACCATGAGCGCGAAATGCCATGAGTGCTCGGCGCTGTTCTCGGCGCGACGGCTCTGGGTGTTGAGGGTCTGGCGGAAGACCTCCTTCAACTTGTCGGCTTCGATGATGAACTGCATCTGGCGCGCGAGGCGCTCGGCGGGCGAAAGTGGGATCACGGGCGCAGCGAAGCACGAAGTAGCGTCGGCTTCCAGCCTGCAACCGCGGCAATCAGCGCGGCGCGACATGCGCCATGTTGCGCGGCGGCGGCTTCGGCGCGGGGGCGCGGAGCAGCCGCGCGATGGCCGCCTCGATGCGGCGCGTGCGCTGCCAGTGCTGGAAGGCGGCGACGCCGAACACCGCGCCGAGCATCGCCGCCGTGCCGATGGCGCGGCCGAGCGCGGTCGTCGCGAAGAGTTCCGGATAGGTGGTGAGCGCGAGCGCCACGAGGCATTGCGCGGCAAAGGCCGGCAGGGCGAATTCGCCGACGAGGGCGAGCGGACGCCAGGTAAACGCCCCCGGAAAAACGGTGGCGGCGCTCGCGACGAGGTAGGCGACGAGCGCGAAGTCGGCCAGCCGCAGCGCGCCGAGCGTGGTCTTGTTGGTCAGCACGGCGAGTTGGTCGACGGGCAACGGAGCCGGCACGATGCCGTGCCGCACGAGCCACAGCGCCACGGCCGCCGCGAACGCCAGCGCGAGCGGCCAGGCGCGCGGCTCGAGCAGGCGCACGCCCATCGCCTTGTGCGCGCCGAGGACGGCGCCGGCGACGAAAAGGAATTGCCACGCGAGCGGATGCAACGCCCCGAGATCGATGCGTCCACCCCAGGCCCAGATGCCGCCCGAGGCGGATTGAGTCACCGCCCAGATAAGAAAGCTCAGGGCGAGCACGACGAACCCGCTCCCGCGCAGCGACGCGCGCAACACCCAAGGCAGCGCGAGCAGGAGCACGCAATACATCGGCAGGATGCCGAGCAGTCCGGGTTGATAGAGCAGGGTGAGGCCGAGCCAGACGGAGTTGAGCGGCTCGGTGACGAACCACGGCGGCAGATGCGGCGAGACGGCATGCGTGTAGAGCGTGTAGAGAAGCGTCCACACGAGCGCGACGAAGTAGGTCAGCAGATGCGTGCGGTAGACCGTGCCGGCGCGCCGCGCGCTGGCCGCGCACGCCGCGGCGAAGCCGCGCTCGAGCAGGCGGCGCGCATACACCCAGCCGGCGACGAGTCCGGACATGAACACGAAGCCCTCGGCCGAACTCACGAAGCCGAGCGCCTGGTCCGTCGCGCCGCGCAGGTCCGAGGCGATGTGATTTGTCGCCATCAGCACGACCAGCAATCCCCGCAACGAATCGAAGCGGCGGTCGCGGACATGGCCGGGCGTGACGGGCATGCCTCTCAGTGCGCGGCGGGGAACCGTTGGTTCCGCGCAATGTCGGTTCCGGGGAGAAAATCCCGCCGTTCGTCCCGGTGAAACGCGTTCGTCGCATTTCCCGGGCGCGGGCTTGCGAGCGCGCGGCTTTCCGTTTTTCTCCGCCGGATGCGATTCACCGCTCTTACCCCGTTGGCGGCGCTGGTGCCCGCGCTGGCCCTCGCCGCGAATTATCCTGTCAGCCAGACCGTCGAGCACATCGACGACTATCACGGCACCAAGGTCGCCGACCCGTATCGCTGGCTCGAGGACATCGACTCCGCCGACACGAAGGCGTGGGTGAAGGCGCAAAACGACTACACCGACGCGCAGCTCGCGCAGATGCCCGAGGTCGAGCAGGTGCGCCGCCGCCTGACCGAGCTGTGGAACTTCCCGCGCGCCGGCGTCCCGTTCAAGGAGGGCAAGTGGTATTTCTTCACCCGCAACGACGGCCTGCAAAACCAGTCGCCGCTCTACGTGCAGGAGGGACTCCACGGCACGCCGCGCGTGCTGATCGATCCGAACACGCTGGCGGCCGACGGCACCGTCGCGGTGACCGTCACGTCGCCTTCGCCGGACGGCAAATGGCTCGGCTACGGCCTCGCGCGCGCCGGTTCGGATTGGAACGAATTTTATCTGCGCGACATCGCGACCGGTCAGGACGCGCCCGATCAGATCAAATGGGTGAAGTTCTCCGGCATGAGCTGGTCGCACGACGCGCAGGGCTTCTTCTACACGCGCCTGCCGGAACCTCCCGGCGGCAACGCGAAGGTTTTTTCCAAGATCGAGAACCGCAAGCTGCACTACCATCGCGTGGGCACGGCGCAGAGCGATGACCCGTTGATCTTCGCGCTTCCCGAGCACCCCGAGTGGGGCTTCGGCGGACAGGTCTCGTCGGACGGCCGCTATCTCGTCATCGGCGTCACGCAGCCCGGCAAGCTCGGCAACTCGGTTTACTACATCGACCTCGTGGACGGGCACGCGCCGCAGCTCGGCGGCGCGGTGGTGAAGCTCGTGGACGAATTCGCCTCGAGTTACGGCTTCATCGGCAACGTGGGCCGCACGCTGTATTTCTCCACCAACGCCGACGCGCCGCGCGGCAAGGTGATCGCGGTCGATCTCGACGCCGGCCTCGCGGCGGCGAAGACGATCGTGCCGGAATCGACGGACACGCTGGAAGGCGTCCGCATCTCCGCGGGCAAGATCGTGGCGACCTACATGCACGACGCCGCGAACCGCATCGCGCTCTACGAACTCGACGGCAAATCCGCGGGCGAAATCGCGCTGCCGGGCCTTGGCTCGGTCACGAGCGTCTCCGGCAAGTTCAAGGACCCTGAGCTGTTCGTCGGCTTCGCGTCGTTCCTCGCGCCCGGCACCGTGCTGCGCCACGACCTCGCCAGCGGCCGGACCGAGACCTTCGCGGAGACGAAAGTCGGCTTCGATCTCTCGGCCTACGAGGTGAAGCAGGTGTTTTATCCGTCGAAGGACGGCACGAAGATCCCGCTCTTCCTCGTCCACAAAAAGGGCCTCAAACTCGACGGTTCCGCGCCCGGCTGGCTCTACGGCTACGGCGGTTTCAACATCTCGCTCAAGCCGTCGTTCGCGGTTCCGCCGCTCGTTTGGATCGAGCGCGGCGGCGTCTACGCGGTCGCGAACATGCGCGGCGGCGGCGAATACGGCGAAGCGTGGCACAAGGCGGGCACGAAGGAGCGGAAGCAAAACGTGTTCGACGACTTCATCGCCGCGGCCGACTGGCTCTGCGCCAACGGCTACACCTCGCACGCGAAGCTCGTGCTCGACGGTCGCTCCAATGGCGGCCTGCTGCTCGGCGCGGTCGTGAACCAACGCCCCGACCTCTGCGCGGCCGCCGTGCCGGCGGTCGGCGTGATGGACATGTTGCGCTACCACAAATTCACCGTCGGTGCCGCGTGGGCGAGCGACTACGGCAACTCAGATACCGCGGAAGGCTTCGCCTATCTGCGCGCCTACTCGCCGCTGCACACCGTGAAGGTCGGCGCGAAATATCCCGCCGTGCTCGTCACGACCGGCGACCACGACGACCGCGTCTATCCCGCGCATTCCTACAAATACACCGCGGCGGCGCAGGCCGGTGCGGCGGCGGGCAGCGGTCCGATCCTGATCCACATCGAAGCCAACGCCGGCCACGGCGGCTCGAGCGGCACGTCGCCGGTCTCGAAGACGATCGCCGACTGGGCGCTGCGCATGGGCTTCGGCGCGCACTTCGCGGGCTGGGGCAAATAACGCACTCGCGGTTCTCACTGGAGGGCGCGGCTACGGCCGCGCCGTGCGGCGAGGCGTCAGAGGTATTCGCGGCGCGGCGGTAGCCGCGCCCTCCCGGCAGGTGTTCGAGGTGGTCGCCGCCGTCCCCGGCGGCGACGAAGCGCACGAACGAGGCATGCGCCGCGCTCGCTCCGCATCTTCGGCACAAATTCCGGTTGCGACACGCGCCGCGCTGCGAGGCCGTGGCTTCGTTCACGGCGCGGCTACAGCCGCGCCCTTCCATGTGGTTTTCCCGGGGGGGATGGTGTGAAGACCGCACCATTCATCATGCAAATCGACCGCTTCATTGGGCCAAAGGGAGCAATCGGCCTCTTCGGCTTGCACCGGGCGCGGCGGTCCGTTGCCTAGGCCGTATGAAGTTGAAGGCCCTGGTTACCCTCGCGGCCGCGCCCGTGTTGGCGTTCGCCGCCCAGTTCGAATACCCCGCCAGCAAGACGGTCGACCAAGTCGACGACGTGCATGGCGTCAAAATCGCGGACCCGTTCCGCTGGCTCGAAGACGTCGACTCTGCCGACACCAAGGCGTGGGTCGACGCGCAGAACAAGATCACGTTCGACTTCCTCAAAAACCTGCCGAAGCGCGACGCCATCAAACAGCGCCTGCAGGAGCTGCTGAACTTCCCGCGCTACAGCCTGCCGGGCAAGACCGGCGGCCGTTATTTCTACACCTACAACACCGGCCTGCAGAACCAGTCGCCGCTCTTCGTGAAGGACTCGCTGACCGCCGAGGGCCGTCTCGTGATTGACCCAAACACGATGTCGAAGGACGGCACCGTGGCGCTGTCGACCATTGCGCCGTCCGAGGACGGCAAGTGGGTCGGCTACGGCATCGCGCGCGCCGGTTCGGATTGGAACGAGTTTCGCGTGCGCGACCTCGCCACCGGTCAGGACACCGAAGACGTGATCAACTGGGTGAAGTTCTCCGGCTTCAGCTGGGCCAAGGACAGCTCGGGCTTCTTCTACTCGCGCTATCCCGAGCCGCGCCGCGAGGGCAACCAGGTCTTCAGCGACCTCTCGAACCAGAAAATCTATTTCCACCGCCTCGGCACGAAGCAGGCCGACGATCTCCTCGTCTACGAGCGTCCCGATCAACCGAAGTGGGGCCTCGGCGGCGGCGTCACCGAGGACGGCCGTTATCTCATCATTAATGTCTCCGAGGGCACCGATCCGCGCAACCGCCTCTATTACCTCGATCTCCAGGACGCGAAGAAGCCGGTCGTGCAGGGCGAAGTCGTCCGCCTCATCGACGTGCTCGAGGCGAGCTATAACGTCATCGGCAACGACGGTTCCACGCTCTTTCTGCTCACCGACCTCGACGCGCCGCGCAACAAGGTCATCGCGATCGATCTCAAGAATCCCGACCGCGCGAACTGGAAGACGCTCGTGCCCGAGTCGAAGGACGTGATCTCCAACGCGGCCTACATCGGCGGCAAGTTCGTCGTGAACTACATGCAGGACGCCAAGAGCGTGCTCGCGGTTTACGCGAAGGACGGCGCGTCGCTCGGCAACATCGCGCTGCCCGGCATCGGCAACGTCGCCGGCCTCAGCGGCCGCGAGGACGAGAGCGAGATGTTCTTCTCCTTCGCGTCGTTCACGTATCCGACGACCAACTTCCGCGCCGACCTCGCCACCGGCAAGGTCGAGGTTTTCCAAGCGCCGAAGGTCGCGTTCGACCCGAGCGTCTACGAGACGCAGCAGGTGTTCTACACGTCGAAGGACGGCACGAAGGTCCCGATGTTCATCACGCACCGCAAGGGCATCAAACTCGACGGCTCGCATCCGACGCTCCTCTACGCCTACGGCGGCTTCAACATCTCGATGCTGCCCACGTTCTCGACCTCGAACCTCGCTTGGATGGAACTCGGCGGCATCTACGCCGTGGCCAACCTGCGCGGTGGCGGCGAATACGGCCGCGAGTGGCACCTCGCCGGCACGAAGCTGAAAAAGCAGAACGTCTTCGACGACTTCATCGCCGCCGGCGACTACCTCGTCGCGCAGCACTACACCTCGCACGACAAGCTCGTGATCAGCGGCGGCTCCAACGGCGGCCTGCTCATCGGCGCCGTCGTCAACCAGCGCCCCGACCTCGCCAAGGTCGCGTTTCCCGCCGTGGGCGTGATGGACATGACGCGCTTCCAGAAATTCACGATCGGTTGGGCGTGGGCGAGCGACTACGGCTCCGTCGACGACAGCGCCGAGATGGCCGCTTATCTGAAAGGTTACTCGCCCGTGCACAACGTGAAGCCCGGCGTCCGCTACCCGGCGATCATGGTCACCACCGGCGACCACGACGACCGCGTGCACCCCGGCCACTCGTTCAAATACGCCGCCGCGCTCCAGGCCGCCAATCCACAGAACCCGCTCCCGATGTTCATCCGCATCGAGACGAACGCCGGCCACGGCGCGGGCAAGCCGATCTCGAAGCAGATCGAAGAGACGGCCGACAAGTTCGCCTTCGCGCTCTACTACACGGGCGGCGCGGCGAACTGAGCGCGCTCAACGCCTCCGCCAAAACGAAGCCCGCCGCGAGGCGGGCTTTTTCATTGCCGTGCCGGACCGATGAGACGGCCTCCGTTTCGCGCCGAAAGGCGTTGTGGTGGGGATGCGGTGGCCGGCGTCCGCGGTCCGGGCGCTTCAGCGCACGAACGGGAACGGCGGACGCGAACCCATCCAGTAGCGGTTGATCTCCTCGGCGAGCGCGGTCCATTTGAACGGCTTGCGCACGACCGCCTTCAGCGCTGCCACGCGAGCCGCGCGCCCGACGCCCAGCTCGATTTCGTGCGCCGTGATCATGACCGCGGGCAGGTGCGGCTTGATCGCCTGCACGGCGGTGAGAAATTCCAAGCCGTCCATCCCCGGCATGTGGTAATCGGTGACGATCAGCCCGACGTTCAGTGTCGGCAGTGCGGCGAGCGCTGCGGCGGGACGCGAAAAGCTGTGCACCGGGCACGCGAGATGTTCGCCGAGCAGTTGCTGGAGCAAATCGATGTAGGCCACCTCGTCGTCGAGCAGCATCACACCCATGCCAAACGGCGCGCCGCTGTCGGACACGGCGGCCGACTGCGAATTGGGCGAGGGCGAGGACGCGGACTGCATGGGGATTGACGCGGCGGCCCCAGGCCCGGGCGCCGGGTGACAATGGGATGGAATATGCGCTTGGGGCTGGCCAGCCTAAATCCGCCCGCTGCGCCATGCTCCACGTCATCCTCTTCCAACCGCAAATTGCCCCGAACACCGGCAACATCGGCCGCATGTGCGCCGTGACGAAATCGCGCCTGCACCTCATCCATCCGCTGGGCTTCAAGATCACCGACGCGAACCTGCGCCGCGCGGGCATGGACTACTGGTTCTCGCTCGACGTGCACCAGCACGAGAACTGGGAGACCTTCAAGGCGAGTCCGGCCGCACCGCAGCGCCTGTGGCTGTTCACGACGCACGCCACCCGGACGTTCTGGGACGTGAAGTTCGCGGATGGCGACGGCCTGCTGATGGGCAACGAAGGGGCGGGCGTGCCGGATTGGCTGCACGCGGAGTTCGGCGACGAGCGCCGGTTGAAAATCCCGCACGCCAACGGAGAGCTGCGCTCGCTCAATCTCTCGACGGCCGCCGGCGTGGCCGCTTACGAGGCGCTGCGCCAGATTGGCCTGCCGAAGTAAGGCCTGCGCGGCGATGCCGCGGAGCGCCGAGCACCTGTGGGAGCGAGCTTGCTCGCGACTCCCGGCGCGGTCGCGAGCAAGCTCGCTCCTACAAAAGCGGCCTCGGGCGAAAAACGCGCGGAACGCGCTGCGCGATACTCCGCGCTGGGCGCTATCGGGAAACCGGCGCCCACCTCAATGGCGCGCGCGCTGCGCCTTCTTCACCGGCGCGTCCTGCCAGTTCCACCAGAGGAGCTTCTCCGGGCGCGGGCGTTTCGTCTTCGCGAAGTAGACCGCGCAGCGGAAGGTGTAGAGCACGCACCGATCCTGCTTCGACGCGGTCAAGCGCTCGAGCCCGCGGTAGAGTTTCTCGGGATCCTTTTTCTTCAGATCGGCGACGCGGCGGACGCCGAGCGAGTAGAGGTCGAGGGCGAGGCTCGGCCCGATGCCTGGGATGGTGCGCAACTCGCGCAACGATTCCTGACGGGCGGCGAAGGGATCGGTTTTCATGGCGTGGAATGTAGCCGAGTCCCCTGACAGCGGCCTGTCAGTTGGCTTTCGCGGGTTCGGGCGCCGGCGCGGCTTTCCTGGCCGCCTTTTCCGCCTGGACCTTCTGGACGTAGGCGCGGAACAACGCCTTCCAGTCGCGGCCGCGCGAGATCAGATACTGTTCGGACTTCGTCTTGTAGATTTCGAAGATGGCCGAGATCTGCGGCATGCTCTTGTAGTCGACGGCTTCCTCGCGCGCCTGCTGCAGAAAACCGAGGATGATCTTTTCCTCCTCTGCGGTGAGATCGGGCACGATCGCGTGGTAGCCCTTCAGGGTGAAGGCGACCTTGCCGACCGTGTATTTGTCTAGGATCGCCTCGACTTGCGCCTCGGTCAGGTCAGCGCGCAGGCCGGACATCAGCGCGGCGTGGACCGTTTTGGGCATGGCGCCGTCGGCGATCATCTCGCGGTCGAGTTTGCTGAGCGGTTTGCCCGTCGCGGGGTTCACGCCCTCGGGCACGGTGGTGTAGGGGTGGGCGTTGTGCCAGTCGCGGACCGTGGTGAGGTGCGCGGCAATGACGGCGCGGACGCGTTCGGATTTCGCCGGGTCGGCGAGGCCGAGTTCGCCCACCCAGGCAGCGGCGCGTTTGAGGATCGCGGGATCGGTTTTCGCGGGTGCGACGGCGCCCGGTTCCGCGGCGCGCAGGATGGCGGAGCCAACGAGCGCGACAGCGAACGCGACGAATTTCAATCCACGGGAGAACGGGCGGGAGATGTGCATCGCCGAGAGAGACGCCGGGCGGCGTCAGTCGATTTCACCGAGACGCACGCAGGCGGCGGTATGACCCGGTTCGACGGCCAGGAGCGGCGGGCGGTCGCGGAGACATTTCTCCTGCGCGTAGGGACAGCGCGGATGAAACGGGCAGCCGCCCGGCGGATGCATCGGCGAGGGCGGATCGCCCGCGAGCACGATGCGCTCGCGGCCGTCTTCGGGACGCACCGTGGGAATCGCGCTGATGAGCGCGCGGGTGTAGGGATGCCGTGGGCTGTCGATGACGGCGGCGGCGGGCCCGAGCTCGACGATTTTGCCGAGATACATCACGGCGACGCGGTCGCTGACGTGTTTCACCACCGAGAGATCGTGCGCGATGAACAGCAGCGTGAGGTTCATCTGCCGGACGAGCGTCGCGAGGAGATTCAGGATCTGCGCCTGGATCGAGACGTCGAGGGCCGAGACCGGTTCGTCGGCGATGATGAGCTGCGGCTCGAGCGCGAGCGCGCGCGCGATGGCGATGCGCTGGCGTTGTCCGCCGGAGAATTCGTGCGGGTATTTCCGCGAGAAGCGAGAGGCGAGGCCGACGAGCTCCATCAGGTGCGCGACGCGCGCGGGAATCTCGGCCGGTGGGCAGACCGCGTGCACACGCAGCGGCTCGGCGAGCGCGTCGAACACGGTCATGCGCGGATTGAGCGACGCGAACGGGTCCTGGAAAACCATCTGCATGCCGCGGCGGGCCGTTTTTACTTCCGCCGCGGAAGCCGTGGTCAGGTTCCGGCCGGCGAGAATCACGCTGCCGCCGGTCGTCGGCACGAGCTGCATGACCGTGCGGGCGAGCGTGGACTTGCCGCAGCCGGACTCGCCGACGAGACCGACGACTTCGCCGCGCGCGATCGTCAGCGACACGCCGTCGACGGCTTTCACCGTGCCGGTTTGCCGGCGCAGCAGGAAGCCGGACTCGACCGGGAAGTGAGTCTGCACGTCGCGGAGTTCGAGGAGCGGTTCAGGCATGGAGAAGGCCCACGGAATACACGGAACGCACAGAATCCGGTTTGGCCGGACGCTTGTCTGCCAGTGTGTTGAAAGTCATTCGAGAATCGCGGGTGGAGGGCGCTGCTCCGACCGCGGCGCGAATGTTCTCGGCGGCGACGCAGCGCCGGCTTCCATGGCTCATCCACGAGCTCGGCGGTGGCGTCGCGGTCGGTTGCTTGGATTCTTCGCTGCGCTCAGAATGACAGCTGCGGGAGATCATTTCCGTGTGTTCGGTGTGTTCCGTGGGTCTACAGCTTGAGTTCCCCGCGTTGCACACGCAGGCAGGCGCTTTCCTGTTCGGGGTGGACCGGCAGCAATGCGACCGGTTCGCGGTGGCAATAATCGACGGCGTGCGGGCAGCGCGGGGCGAACGGGCAACCGGCGAGCGGTTTCGAGAGATCGGGCGGCAGACCGGGAATCGTGTGGAGCGCCTCGCCTTTTTGCTGGAGCGCGGGAATCGAGCGTTGCAGGGCGTGCGCGTAGGGATGGCTCGGCGCGGTGAACAGCGTGCGCGTCGGCGCGCGTTCGACGATGCGGCCGGCATACATCACTTGCACGCGGTCGCAGAGGCCGGAGACGACTGCGAGGTCGTGCGTGATGAAGATCACCGCCATGCCGTGCTGGCGTTGGAGTTTCTTGATCAGCTCGAGAATCTGTGCCTGCACCGTCACGTCGAGCGCGGTGGTCGGCTCGTCGGCAATGAGCAACTCGGGATTCGTGATGAGCGCCATCGCGATCATCACGCGCTGGCGCATACCGCCGGAGAATTCGTGCGGGTATTGTTGGAGGCGGCGGTCGGGTTCGTTGATGCCGACCTCGTCGAGCATCGCGCGGGCGCGGGCGAGGGCGTCGGCGCGGCTGATCTTTTCATGGATGAGCAGCGGCTCGATGATCTGTTCGCCGATCCGCAGGTAGGGGTTCAGCGAAGTCATCGGATCCTGGAAAATCATCGCGATGCGCTTGCCGCGGATGGCGCGCGCTTCGGCGGGCGAGCAGTGCAGCAGATCGGTGCCGTCGAAAAGCGCACGTCCGCTCTCGATGCGGCCGGGCGGCTGCGGGATGAGGCCCATCAGCGAGTAACAGGTGACCGATTTGCCCGAGCCGGACTCGCCGACGATGCCGAGCGTCTCGCCGCGTTCGAGGGCGAAGCTCACTCCGTCCACCGCGCGGTAGACGCCGCTGCGCGTGTGGAAATGGGTGCGGAGATCGGTGACGGCGAGGAGGGGCAAGGAGCGGAGTCTAGAGCTGAGAGTCTAGAGCTGAGAGTTGAGAGCGCACGGCGGCGACGACAGTTTCGGGTCGAAGGTCGGCGAGCGAGCCGCCACCGGTGCACGGGCAGCCGGGCGGTTGAAGGAGAACGCGCGGCGCGTCGAAAACCGGGCCGGTGCGCACGGGGTTCGTCGGGCCGAACAAGCCGATGACCGGCACGCCGAGCGCGTTGGCGAGGTGCAGGCCGCCGGTGTCGTTGGCGACGAGCACGGCGCAGGCTTGGAGGCGTTCGGCGAATTCGACGAGGCCGGTCTTGCCTGCGAGATTTTCCACGCGTTCGCCGAAACCGGCGGCGATCGCGTCGGTGATCGCGCGGTCGTTGGGCGTGCCGAAGAGCGCAAATTTCCGGTCGGGCAACGCGGCGATGAGCGCACGCCAATGCTCCACGGGCCAGCGCTTTTCGGGCGTGTTTTCCGAGCCGCAGATCAGGCCAATTGGGGAAGCTGAGAGCTGAGGGCTGAGAGCCGAGAGCTTGAGCGGCGCGAGGTTGGCCGGCTGTTCGAGGCCGAAGCGGCGGAGAAAATCCGTCCAGAGCGTGAGTTGGTGATTCTGCGCCTCGTCGAAGTTGGACGGCAGTTCGAAACGGTGCGTGAGCAGCGGACGCGGGTGGCCGCGCCGCACGAGGCCGAAGCGCTGGCGCGCGCCGGTGCACCACGCCTCGAGGTCGCCGCGCGTGGAGTTCGTGAAGAGCAGGTAGCAGTCGGGAAATTCTGCGCGGGCGCGGCGGAATTCCGCGAAGTAGGCGAGACCGTCCGCCTTCGGCAGCGCGCGGTGGCGGTCGGCGAGCGCGAGTTTCTCGAGGAGCGGCAGGTAGGCCGCTTTGGCGATGAACGTGATCTCGGCGTCCGGTCGCGCGGCGCGGATCGCTCGGAGCAGCGGCAGCGCCATGACGACGTCGCCGAGCCAGTTGGGCAGGCGCACCCAGAGGCGCGTGCGGCGGGGCAGGGCGGCGAGGCCGCGCAGGCGGAGCTCGTCGGCGAGGAAGTTGCGCTTCTGCGCGAGACGGAAGCGCGCGTGCGGTGCGTCCTGGTTTTTCCAGCGCTGGTGGCCCCAGAGCCACGAGGTGCACTGGTTTTCGTCGGCGCGGAGTTTGTCCTCGAGCCAGCGGTTGAGCGCGATCGTCACGCCTTCGGGTGTGCCTTCGTGGACGAGGCGTTCGACGTGCAGCTCGACGCGCCAGAAGCCGAGGTAGCGCGGGTAAATGACGTAGACAACGGCGCCGAATTTCGTGGCGAGCAGGCCGGGCAGCTCGGTGGTAGAGCAGACGCGGTCGCAGAGCAGCGTGAGCGCGCCTTGGTCGCCGGCGTTCTGGTCGTGGAGGATGCCGATGAAGCCGTTGCGCCGGAGAATTTTCACCGCCTCCTGAAACCCCTGCTTGCGCGACAGCAACCGCATGCCGAAGCGCTCGCGCGTCTGCCGGATGAATTCATCCGCGGATGGATTGTCGATCGGCCGGAAGATCGACGCGAACTCCGGGAACGGTCCCTCGACGAGGAGCGAGAGCGCCGTCTGCGCTTCCCAATGCGCGAAGTGCGGCGAGCAGAACAGCGTGGCCTGCGGTTGGGCGCGATGCGCGGCGAAGGCGGCGCGGAGCGAGTCGGTGCCGCGCACGATCTCGCGCACGCGATCGGCGCTGAGATACGGGCTCGCGAGCGAGTAGAACGCCGTCTCGACGAACCGCCGGATGCACTCGCGGGCGGCCGCGCGGCGCCACTCGCCGCTGCGCTCGGGAAACGCGTGGTGCAGGTTCGCGTGCATGAGCCGGCGGCGGCTCGGCACGAGGTAATAGAACGCGACCGCGACCAGCCGGGTGAGCGCGCGCAGTGCGGCGAGGGGCAGGTGAGCGAGGACCCAGCCGGCGAATTGGAGCCCGAGCTTAACCATGGCGGACCGCAGCGCGCACAAATGCTGCGGGGGTGGTCGCCGCCGTCCCGGCGGCGACGAGCGCGTGAGTTTCGGCGCCGGCGACGGAACGTGCGCACCTGCCCGCTGGCGCCGTCGGGGACGTCGGCGCCCACCTTCCGATTGCGCGCGGCGACGCGGTGCTAAATTGCCTCAAATTTTTCCTGCTCAAGGTGTTTGAATTTGCCTTCGGCGAAGTCGGATGAAACCTAACTCGCGGGTGGTTGAAAGGAATTTCTCCACCGGCTCCATGCGCGAACTGCTCATCATCCAACCCGCCTCGCTCGCCGACATCGTGCACGGCTTGCAAGTCACGGCATCGCTGAAGGCCCAACAGCCCGACTGGCGCGTGTCGTGGATCGTGCGCGACGTCTTCGCGCCGCTGGTGCGCTCGAGCAGCGTGGTGGATCAGATCTTCGTGTTCCGCCGACTCGGCGGCGTGCGCGGGTTTTTCCAGCTCATGCGCGAGGTGCGCGCGCGGCAGTTCGACGTCGTGATGGATTTCCAGGGGCTGCTCCGCTCCGGCCTGATGGTGAAATGGACGCACGCCAAGCGCCGCCTTGGCCGCGCCGACGCGCGCGAGGGCGCGACCCTGTTTTACTCGGAAAAAATCTCCGCGCCGACGCCCGGGCCGCACCACCCGTTGGCAACGCTGTTGCAGTTCCTCGTGGCCGTCGACGCACAGCCGGAGCTGCACGGTCCGCTGCACTTCCGCGATTTCGGCAAGCTGAACCTCTCGTTCATGGAGAAGCGCAACGGCCTGCGTCCGGTGCTGATGTTCCCCGAGAGCCGCCGCGAGGACAAACGCTGGCCGGAGTTCGCGCAGCTTTCGTCGCTGCTCGTGCGCGAGGCCGGCCGCAAGGTCGTGTGGGCCGGCTCGCACTACCTGCCGTGCAAGGAGGCGTTCCCCGACGGCGCGTTCGTCAACCTCACGGGCAACACCAGCCTCAACTCGCTCGCGGCGCTCATCACGCACGCCGAGTGGGTGATCTCGAACGACACCGGCCCGCTCCAACTCGCCGCGGCGCTCGGCGTGAAAACGCTCGGCATTTTCGGGCCGACCGATCCGCGGCTGTCCGGACCGTATCCGCTGACGAGCACGTCTAATTTCTACATCCAGGCGCCGGTCGGCGATCTGCGCCTGCTCGCCGCGCGCGACGTGTTCGCGCGCCTGAAGCGCCGCATGGAGACCGAGAGCGGCCCCGCGCGCGTGCCGTCCCCGTCCGCTCGGACGAGCTGAGTGCAACCGACCGCCGCCCCGCGCCGCCTCTGCCTCGTGCGCCTCTCGGCGCTCGGCGACGTCGTGCTCGCCACCGCGCTCGTGCAGACGTTGCGGAAGAATTTTCCCGCCGCGCAACTCACCTGGATCACGAGCGGCATGACGCGCGAGCTGCTGCTCGGCCTCGAAGGCGTGGAATTCATCACCGTGCCGCGGCCGATGAAGCTGGGCGACTATCTCGCGCTGCGCCGGACGCTGCGCGGGCGCGACTTTGACGTGCTGCTCGCCGCGCAGGCGAGTTTCCGGGCGAACCTCGTGCACGCGTGCGTGCCGGCGCGCCGGAAAATCGGCTTCGATGCGCGGCGCGCGCGCGATCTGCACGGATGGTTCGTCGGCGAGCGCGTGCCGCCGTGCGACGAGCATCTCGCCGAGGGCTTCCTCGCGTTTGCCGGCGCGCTGGGCGTCGCGCCGGAGAATTATGTGCGCTCGCTCACGCTGCCCCTCGGTTCGATGGACACGACGGCGGCGCACGCGCTGGTCGGCTACGGCAGGTATTTCGTGATCAATCCCGCCGCGAGCAAGCCGGAGCGCAATTGGCGCGCCGAGCACTACGCCGCCGTCGCGATGCATGTCGCGCGGGCAACCGGCTGGCGCATCGTGCTCACGGGCGGCGCAGGCTCCGCCGAGAAGGCGCTGACGGACGCGGTGAGCGCGCAGTTGAAGGATATGCCGCTGCCTCCGCTCAATCTCGCGGGACGCACCTCGGTGCGCACGCTCGCGGCCGTGCTGGCCGGTGCCGAGGGTCTGCTCGCGCCCGACACCGGCCCGGTGCATCTCGCGGCGGCGGTCGGCACGCCGGTCGTGGGACTCTATGCGGTCGCGCGTTCGGCACTGACCGGGCCGTGGCCGGAGCGCCGGTTTTGCGTCGATCGTTACGCGGACGCCGCGCGGCAGTTCCTCGGCACCGCCGAACCCGGCTGGCACCAGCGGGTGCATGATGCGCGGGCGATGGACTTGATCACGGTCGAGGAAGTTTGCGCGCAGGTGGACCGATTGATCGCCGAACGCCGCGGGCGTTGACCGACGCCGCGAAGCCGCGTGCTCCGCGCGGAGCGATGGGCGCCGGAATTTTTTTCGCTCCGGCGAACTTTCGGCCCGTCTTTTGCGAGGTAGGGGAGTAGGAAAGCCCAACCTTTCTCCGCCCTGCGCTCGATGAACCCTGCACACCGCCAACTCGAAACCCTCTACCGGGAGACGGGCGCGAACCTGCTCGCTTACTTCCGCAGCCGGCCGACGCTGGCGTTGCAGGCGGAGGATTTGCTGCAGGACACCTTTGCGCGGGCCCTGCAACACCCGGAGCGGCTGGCCGCCGCGCTGTCGCCCCGCGCGTATCTGTTCGGCATCGCGCGGCACGTGGGGCACGACGCGCTGCGCCGGGCGGCGCCGGCAGTCGCGCTGACCGACGACGAGGAGTGGACCGCCGAAGTCGAAGACGCTCGGCTCGCCGACATGCGCGAGGCCGTCGGACGGTTGCCCGCGGCGCAACGCGAGACGCTGCTGCTGAAACTGCGCCACGATTTGAGCTACGAGGAAATCGCGGAAGCGCTCGATATTCCGATCGGCACCGTGCGCTCGCGGTTGCACGCCGCAGTGCACGCGCTGCGCGCCACGCTCAACCCCGCTTCACCCACGCGCCCATGAAATCCGAAGAACTCGACTCCCTGTTCATCGACCGCACCGCCGGCGAACTCGCGCCCGCAGTGGTCGCGCTGTTGGACGAACACCTCGCGCGCGATCCGTCCGCCGCCGCCCGCGCCGCAGAGTTGGACGCGACGATGCGCCAGGCTCGCGCTGCCGTTGCCGCACGGGCGACGGAGGTTCTGCCACCGCTGCGGGTGCTCGGAACCGCGTCCGCGAGTCCGCCACGGGCGTTGCGAGTGCCCGGCGGCGAATGGCTGCGCCTCGCCGCGGCGATCGTCGTGGGGCTTTCGGCGGGAACCGGTGTCGGCTTGAAACTGCGCACGCCGGACCGCGCCGCGATCGCGGTCGTGGCAACGGCCAGTGCCGCTGCGGATGCGTCCGCACCGGAGCGCGCGGAGCCGTCGTCGCGCTTTTGGTCGGCCTCGCGTCGCACGGCGGAGCTGTTGCAACCGGCGGCCCGCAAGTCCGGCGGGGCCACGGCGCGGTCAGCGCTTCAATGGCTGCCCTCGCGCGCCAACCCGATTTCGGAGGAAAAACCATGAAAACCGTTGCCTTGTTCGCCGGCGTTCGCCGGCTCTGTGTGCTGCCGCTCGCGGTCGTGCTACTGCTGCTTGCGGGATGTTTGGAGAAAAATCTCCTGTGGTCGCCCGACGGCCGTCGCGCGGTCGTCTTCGGTCAGGAAGGACTTTATCTGACCGACGCGGACGGTCGCCTGTCGCCGTTGCTCGTGCCCGGCGCCAACCTGGCGGCTTGGCTCGGCGACTCGCAGCAGCTCGTGGTCGCGCGCAGCCAGCGCGTCGGCTCGTGGGACGAAGCCGCCCGGCATCTCGGGGCCGAGCGCGCCGGAAAGTTTGCCGCTCAGGTCGAGCAGCTGTGGCAGAAGTCGCCGGCGGAGACGTTGGCCAAGGCGCGGCTGCAGAAGGTTTACAAAGCGGAGCCGGCTTGGTGGCAAATCTACCTGCGCGATCGTCATGGACCGGAGGTGCGTGCCCAACTCGACGCGGACACCTGGAACGCGTGGAAGACCGCGCAGGTCGAGGTGCACGAGTTGGTCATGGCCAAGATCGAAGGCGACACGCTCGTGACGGGTGCGGCGCTTTACGCCGGTGCCGGCGAGATCGAGGAGATCCGCGTCGCGGCGGGCGACCGCGCGATCGCCTGCGTTGCCAAGCCGGGTCTCGCCCCGGAACCGCAGGAAAACGAATTTCAGTTGTGGGTGGCGCGCTTGGGTTCGCCGAGCGCGCCGGAGTTGATCGCGACGCGTGTGGCGGCTTACCCGGATTGGACCGCCGACGGACGCGACGTCGTCTACGTGCAGGCGAACGCCGGCGCGGAGCACGACCAGTTGCGGCTGGGCACGCTGGTGCAGCGGCCGGTGTTCGATGCGGCGGGCGCTGGGCTGAAGGCGCCGGAGCCGCGGGAGCTCGCCGGTTTTGTGTTTTCGGAGCAGGCGCGGGTGCGGTGCCTGCACGATGGCCGGATTCTCTTCAACGCCGCCGAACTCAGCCTGCCGGTCGCCGCGGAGGATTTCGGCGACACGCGCGAGCAGCTGTTCGCGCTGGATCCGGCGCGGCAGGCCACGCTCACGCGTCTGGTGCCGCGCAAGCACGAGGCTAATCTGCCGCAATCGCTCGCGTTCTTCGAGGTCAGCCCGGACGAGAAGCAGGTGCTGTTCGGGGATTTTCACGGCGCGGTGGCGGTGCTCACGCTCGCGAGCGGCGACGTCGCCCAAGTGCAGGAAGCGGGCAAGGACAACTTGCAGGGGCAGCCGGTGTGGCGCGGCGCGGGCGAGTTCAGCTACACGCGCCGCGTCGCCGACCGGGCGGCCGTGCGCAAAGCCGAGATCGTGCTGCGCGCGGCGGACAAGGATCGCGTGTTGAGCGCGAGCTGGCCCGACGAGATGGTGAACCGGCTGTTCAGCGAGAAGAAGTAGCGCCGGCGGCGGACGGCCGGGGCGCGTTCTAGCTCCCAAAATCGCCTTGCTGGGGCGCGGCGTTCCCCGGTTAATCGTCGCTCCTATGCTCGATCCCAAAGTCCTTCGCGAAACGCCGGATGTCGTCCGCGCCGCCATTGCCAAGAAGCACCTCGACGTCGACCTCGACGCGGTGCTGGCACTCGATCACGCGTGGCGTTCGCAGCTCGGCGAGGTCGAGCAGCTCCGCGCCAAGCAGAAGGCGGCCAACAACGAGATGGCCGCGCTGAAGAAGGGTTCGCCGGAATTCCTCGCCAAGGTCCAGGAAATGAAGGCCGTCTCCGCCGAGGTGAAGGCGCGCGAGGAAGGACTCAAGACGGTCGAGGAGAAATGGCGTGACGCGATGCTCACGCTGCCGAACGTCCCGCACGCCTCCGTGCCCGAGGGCAAAACGCCCGAGCAGAACGTCGTTTTCGCCACGCACGGCGACGTGAACGCCGTGTCGCCCGCCGCGCAGCCGCATTGGGAGATCAAGGGTTTCGACAACCTGCTCGATTTCGGCCGCGGCGCGAAGGTCACCGGCGCGGGTTTTCCGTTCTACGTCGGCGACGGCGCGAAGATCGTGCGCGCGCTGTTGCAGTTCTTTTTGGATGAGGACGTGAAGGCCGGCTACACCGAGGTCGCGCCGCCGATCTTCGTCAACGCCGCCAGCGCCACCGCCACCGGCCAGCTGCCGGACAAGGAAGGGCAGATGTATGAGACGACGCCCGACCGGCTCTTCGCCGTGCCGACGGCCGAGGTGCCGCTGACGAATTTCTTCCGCGACGAGATCGTCGAGGAAAGCGCGTTGCCGATCAAGCGCTGCGCCTACACGCCCTGCTTCCGCCGCGAGGCGGGCAGCTACGGCAAGGACGTGCGCGGCCTGAACCGCCTGCACCAGTTCGACAAGGTCGAGCTGCTCAAGTGGGTGCATCCGACGCGCAGCTACGAGGAACTCGATGCGCTCCGCGACGACGCCGAGCGCCTGCTCCGGAAGCTCGAGCTGCCTTACCGCGTGCTGCTGATGTGCGGCGGCGACCTCGGCTTTTCCCAGTCGAAGAAATACGACCTCGAGGTCTGGGCCGCCGGCCAGAAGCGCTGGCTCGAAGTGTCCAGCTGCTCGAACTTCGAGGCCTTCCAGGCGCGCCGCGCGCAGATCCGTTTCCGCAATCAGGAAACCGGCAAACCCGAACTCGTGCACACGCTGAACGGTTCCGGTCTCGCTGTGCCGCGCGTGCTCGCCGCGCTGCTCGAGAACAACCTGCAGGCCGACGGCCGCGTGAAGATCCCGGCGGCGCTCGTGCCGTATTTCGGCAAGGAGTTCCTGAGTTTCAAGTAAGCGGGCATCCTGTAGGAGCCTGCTCGCAGGCGACCCACTCGCGTCCGTATCGCCTGCAAACAGGCTCCTACATGAAACGCCGCCGCAAACCCGCCCGCGCCCAGCCCGATTGGCCCGCCATCGCCGCGGCGTTCGTGCGGCGCATCGCGCACGGCGCGTTGCATCCGGCGGCGATGAATTACGCCCTCGCCGACTGGGAGCGCGAGAAGCGCCGACGACCGCACGTGAAGCACCCGCGGTGGGCGCTCGCGTTTTCCGGCGGCGCCGACTCGCTGGCGTTGCTGCTGATCTTCTGGGCGGAAGCGGAGGGGCGCTGGGGGCGGGAGTTCGTCGCGCTGCATTTCAACCACCGCCTGCGCGGGCGCGCGGCCGACGCGGACGAGAAATTCTGCCGCGAGGTCTGCGCCGCGCTCGGCGTGAAGTTCGTCAGCGCCCAGTGGGCGAACGCCGTTGCGCACGCGAGCGAGGCCGCCGCGCGCGAGGCGCGCCACGCATTTTTCGCCCGCGAGATGAAGCGGCGGAAGCTGCGTCTGCTCTGGCTCGGACACCAGCAGGACGACATTGCCGAGACGATGTTGATGCGCCTCGCGCGCGGCAGCGGCACGAGCGGGCTCGCGGCGCCGCGGCCGGTGCAGGAGCAGGCCGACGGGCGCGTGCATTTGCGGCCGCTGCTGACGCTGAAGAAGGCGGACATCGTGGCGGCGTTGCGCGCGAGCGGCGCCCGCTGGTGCGAGGACGCGACCAACGCGGGCGAGGCTTTCTGGCGTAATCGTGTCCGCCGCTCCGTCCTGCCCGCGTGGACGAAGGCCGCAGGGCGCGACGCGCTGGCCGGGGCCGCACTCGCGCGCGAACGTCTCGAAGAAGACGACGCGGCGCTTGAAGCGTGGCTCGACGCAGTCGCGCCGCTGCGCGGTCGCACGCTCGACTTGGCGCGGCTGGCGGGCAAGCCGTTCGCGTTGTGGCGACGGGCGCTGCATCGTTGGATGGTCGCGAACCAGCCGGCCACGGACCTTTCCCGCCAAGGTTTCGAACAACTGCTCGCCGCCCTCCGCCGCGGCCGGGACACGAAATTCAGCCTGGGCACGCAGGCTTTTGCGGTCGTCCGCGCCGGGAAACTGTCCCTGCGGCGGGCGTGAATTTCGTTCCGATTTCGGGACGAAATTCCTCCGGGCCTTCATTTGACTTATCCCAGGGGAACCTCCACGTTGCCCCTCCAGTCCCAAAACCCGAATGTCCGACTCAGACGACAACAAGAAACGCCGCCCCCTGAAGAACCTGCCGCCGGAGAGTTTTCAACCGAAGGTGCTCCTCATCTGGGTGGCGATCATCGGCGCCATCGTGGCGCTTTTCATGTTCAATCCGGGACGCGCACCGCAGCCGGCCTCGCTGAAGATGCAGCAGGTCGTGGAACTGGCGGAGCAGGGGAAGCTGCTCACCGGCACGATCCAGCCTGACCCGTCGCAAGGCCGCGACTGGTATTCGGTCGCCGGCAAGCTGAAGGAGTCCAGCCTTCGCACGGAAGCCGGCACGACCGACGCGTTTGTGGCGACCGGCCGGTTGACCGACGGTAATTTCGAGCGGCTTCAGCGCTCGCAGGCTTTCGTCGAAAAGCCCGCGACCACTGCGATGACCCAGCTCATCTACAACATCCTGCCGTTCGTCATCGTCATCGGTCTGCTCTATTTCCTCTTCGTCCGCCAGCTGCGCAACGCCGGCAAGGGCGCCCTCAGCTTCGGCAAGAGCCGCGCCAAGCTCCTCACGCGCGAGAAGGATCGCATCACGTTCGCCGACGTCGCCGGTTGCGACGAGGCCAAGGAGGAGGTCAGCGAAGTAGTCGAGTTCCTGAAGGATCCGAAGAAGTTCCAGAAGATCGGTGGTCGCATCCCGAAGGGCATCCTCATGGTCGGTCCTCCGGGCACCGGCAAGACGCTCCTCGCGAAGGCCATCGCCGGCGAGGCCGACGTGCCGTTCTTCTCGATCAGCGGCTCGGACTTCGTGGAAATGTTCGTCGGCGTCGGCGCGAGCCGCGTGCGCGACATGTTCGAACAGGGCCGCAAGAACGCGCCCTGCCTGATCTTCATCGACGAAATCGATGCGGTCGGCCGGCAGCGCGGCGCGGGTCTCGGTGGCGGCAACGACGAGCGCGAGCAGACGCTCAACTCGCTGCTCGTCGAGATGGACGGCTTCGACACCCAGGAAGGCATCATCATCATCGCGGCGACCAATCGCCCCGACGTGCTCGACAGCGCGTTGCTCCGCCCCGGCCGCTTCGACCGTCAGGTGGGGATCGATTTGCCCGACATCGTCGGCCGCGAGCAGATTCTCCGCGTCCATGCCCGCAAGATCGCGCTGGCCGACAACGTCGACCTCTCCGTCATCGCGCGCGGCACGCCCGGCCTCTCCGGCGCCGAACTGGCCAATCTCCTCAACGAGGCCGCGCTCCTCGCCGCCCGTCGCAACAAGAAGAAAGTCGACATGACCGATGTCGACGAAGCGCGCGACAAGGTCCTCTGGGGGCTCTCGCGCCGTCGCGTGATGGACGACAAGGAGAAGCGCGCCCTTGCCTGGCACGAGGCCGGACACGCCGTCGTGGGCGCCGTGCTCGATGACGGCACCATGCCCGTGCACAAGGTCACCATCATCCCGCGTGGCCAGAGCCTCGGCAGCACGACCTATCTTGCCACCAAGGACATTCTCGGCCGCACCAAGAAGCAGTATCTCGACCGCATTTGCACCTCGATGGCGGGCCGCATCGCCGAGGAATTCGTCACGAACGACATCAGTGACGGCGCCAGCGGCGACATCAAGCAGGCGACCAAGATCGCTCGCTACATGGTGTGCGATTTCGGCATGAGCGAGCTCGGCCCCATCGCGATGGGCGAGAACCAGGACACGGTCTTCCTCGGTCGCGACATTACCCGCTCGCAGCATCTCAGTGAGGACACGGCGCGCAAGATCGACCTCGCGGTCTCCGCGTTCGTCACCAGCGAATACCAGCGCGCGGAAAAGATCCTGAAGGATAATCGCGCGGCCTTGGACAAGATCGCCGAGGCGCTGCTCGAGCACGAGACGATCGAGGGCAAGCACGTCTTCGAAGTCCTCCAGCACGGTGAGATCAAGTCCCCCGTCGTTTCCAGCAAGCCCGCTCCGCGCGACGGTGCGGCTGCGAAACCTTCCGGCACTGCCGCCGCGTCCGATACTTCGGGAGCGCCGGCTCCTGCGCCGACGCCCGCCTGAGCGCGCGGGCGCTCCTGCGCCGCCTTCACCGAAGCCGAGGCCATCGTGCCTCGGCTTTTTTGCGCCCGTCGCGACGAGCGGAGCGGGAGCTCCCAGCTCCCGTTGCCTTCCGATGCCGAACCTGGGAGCCGGAAGCTCCCGCATCCTTTCAATGCCAGCCGCGGCGGCGGCGCGCCGTTGGCCGGCCTTGGGGGAGGCGGGTGGCCCGGGAAAATCGTCCTTGGATTTGCGCGGTGCGGCAGCCAACCTGCCTCTTTCCCCTATGAAAATCTGCTGTATCGGTGCGGGTTACGTTGGCGGGCCGACCATGGCCATGATCGCGCTCAAGTGCCCGGACATTCAGGTCAACGTCGTCGACATGAACGCCGCGCGCATCGCCGCGTGGAACAGCGACAAGCTGCCGATCTACGAGCCCGGCCTCGACGAAGTCGTGCGGCAGGCCCGCGGGAAGAACCTCCATTTCACCACCGATGTCGCCGGCAACATCAAGTCGGCCGACATCATCTTCGTCGCCGTCAACACGCCGACGAAGACCTACGGCGTCGGCGCCGGTCGCGCCGCCGACCTGCGTTACATCGAGTCCGTCGCCCGGACGATCGCGCAACACGCCACCGGTTCGAAGATCATCGTCGAGAAATCCACGATTCCGGTCAAAACCGCCGACACCATCCGCTCGATCCTCGCGTCGAACGGCTCCGGCCTGCAGGCGCAGGTGCTCTCGAATCCCGAGTTTCTCGCGGAAGGCACCGCCGTGCAGGACCTCATTTTGCCGGATCGCGTGCTCATCGGCGGCGAGCGCACGCCCGAGGGCGACAAGGCCGTGGAGTCGCTCGTCTCCGTCTACGCCCGCTGGGTGCCGCGCGAGCGCATCATCACGACCAACCTGTGGTCGTCGGAGCTCTCGAAGCTCGTCGCCAATGCCTTCCTCGCGCAGCGCATCTCCTCGATCAACTCCATCTCCGCCCTCTGCGAAGCCACCGGCGCCGACGTCGACGAAGTCGCCAACGCCATCGGCAAGGACAGCCGCATCGGCCCGAAATTCCTCAAGGCCTCGGTCGGCTTCGGCGGCTCGTGCTTCCAGAAGGACATCCTGAACCTGACCTACCTCTGCGAGTCCTTCGGCCTCCCCGAGGTCGCCGCTTATTGGACGAACGTGGTCGGCATCAACGATTGGCAGAAGAAGCGCTTCGCCGCCCGCATCGTGAAGGAGCTCTTCAACACCGTCGCCGACAAGAAAATCGCCGTGCTCGGTTTCGCCTTCAAGAAGGACACCAACGACACGCGCGAGACCGCCGCGATCAACGTCTGCCGCGACCTGCTCGCCGAGCACGCCAAGGTGTGCGTCTACGATCCCAAGGTCCCGTCCGACGAGATCGTGGCCGACGTGCTCGGCAAGAGCGGGTCCGACGCGCGCCTCAGCATCGCGCAATCGGCCTACGAAGCCTGTGCCGGCGCGCACGCCATCGCGATCGTGACCGAGTGGGACGAGTTCAAGAAACTCGACTACGCGAAGATCTACGCATCGATGCCGAAGCCCGCGTTCATCTTCGACGGCCGCAACATCCTCGACCTCGCCGCGCTCCGGAAGATCGGCTTCAAAGCCTCCGGCATCGGCAAACCGACGGAGTAAATCGCCCATCCGTTCCGCGGAATCTCCCGGTAGGGGCGCTTACTCTCAAGCGCCCTCAACTTCGGCCCACGAATCAAACAAGGCCGCGCAAGCCGACGCTGCTGCCGGTGGGGGGGCCGATGCAAAAGTCGCGGTGGAGTTTGCGCCCGCGGAACCGTCCTCCCTCGTGGCGCGGTCGTTCGCCGCGCACTTCCGCAGGGTCGGCGCGCGCGAGCGACGAGCAAAAATCGACGTGGCGCGCTCCGGCATCGTGCGGCTGCGCCATTAGGGATTCGTCGCGAAGGCAACGGCGGTCCCCGACCTAACGCTCGCGGCGGGCTTGGGGTTCAGCGAGCGGGCGCGCGTTTGTAGGTCTGGCGATGGACGGCCTCGCTCCATTTCGCGTCGATACCATCGAGCTCATCTTCGCGTTTCGAGCGGAGGAGGCTGATTGAGACGACCGCGTAGACCAAAGCGACGATTCCGATGATATAGGCCAGCCAAGTCTGCCAGTTTTGGCCGTTGTTATTCCCCACGACCCCGAAAACGGCGACGGTGAGGAAAAGAGCGATCAAGATCAGGTGACGCCGTTGAAGACGGTTGCTCAGCAGTCCGCGTTCGGCATCCCCGACGCCCCACCATTGTTCAATGCACTGGATGCCTTGCTGGAGAAACGGACGGGCGATGGCGGGGGCGTAGTCGTCGCATGCCTGCTTGGCCTGCTTCACCGCGTGGTCGACTCGCGACATCACGACGAAGAATCCGATGAAGTTGATCGCATAGGTGAGCGCGCCGGCGATCCCGAAGTAAAGCGGATGGAACAGCGCCGTGAAGCAGATCGAACACACCAGAAATATCTGGGTGATGATCGTGAGGCGGTGGTTGTTGTTGAGATTGTGCTTCTGTGTGGGGGTGACGAGCCACGTCCGCAGCGTTTCGAGATCCTTCTGGGGATTGGTCGCCCAACTCCAAAGATTGTAGCCGCCCGCCAGGATGGCGGCCCACTTCAGGAAGTTGATGCCGTTCGAGGTCGCATCGAACTTGAAGATGTCGAGGTGGAGTTTGTCGGCGATGGAGAGCCCGCCGGTGATGCCGAGAGTGCCGAGCACGAGGCCGATGGCCTTCCAGCCGTCGACGATCGCATGATCGGATGCGCCCTTGCCCACGCAGACGTCCACCGCGGGGAGCCCGAGCACCTCGCGCTGGAGGTAGGAATGATAGTCTCGGATCGAGCGCGGGCTATCGAAGGCCGGGGTGTCGGAACTGGCAACGGGGCTGGTGCTCATGACATCAGGTGGCGCGCGAAACTCCTACCCTGCCGCACCATGCCGCACAATGCTCCAGTGTGGATACCACGGCCAGTCGGCCCGAGTCGGGGCTCCCACACGGGAGAATGGGGCCGCTTCTTTTCGAGCGAGACGCGCGTGAATTGGCCCGGAGCAGGCGTCACGATCGAAACGGATCTCACTCAGTTGATGCCCGGCGTGTTCATGCCGCAATCCTACCAGGCCGCGGGGCAAAATCTAGGGGCGCCGCGGGGAAATATTCACCGTCGTCGCTGACCCGCAGAGCTCGCCCTTGAAGGCGCGGTCGAGGAGGGCGGGGAGGAGGGCGTCGAGTTCGGCGGCGGTCTCGGCTTGGTGGCGTTTCAGCGCGTCCACCTCCGCCTGCAACGCGTCGAGCTCGGCGACGATGCGGCGTTGGACGGGGAGCGGGGGAAAGGGAAGCTTCAGCGATTTGATGTTCGTGAGATTCAACCCGGGTTTTCCTTGTCCGTAACGCTGTCCCAGCAATTGGGATTGCCCGAATGGACTACGCAGCGCCCACAAAGCGAATTCAGGATCGATCGCACTCTGCGGCAGACGGCAAATCGCGACGTGCTGACTAACAAATCCAGGTTCGAGTCCTCCACGGAAGACGCACGCGCGGCCGACGGTCGCACCTGTAATCACAAGCATTAGGTCGCCGGTTTGGAGGGTGGCTGAGCGCCCTTGGTTGCCCGGAGGAGGAGTGATGAAAACCTTAGAGTCTTCGATTACCGAGCCAGATGGACCGATGTCTTGAGCACGATAAAAGCGAGCTCCTGAAGTCTCGTAGTGTTTTGCCCAATTGCGTGGGCCGCTGGTGACATGCGGTGAGAAACTACCGAAGTCTCGAGCTTCATGTTCGCGGCTCAGGCGCTCAAAGATTTTGCCGGCTTGATTCTGCACAAGCGCGTCGGCTTCTTCGGTGGCTTGGTGGCGGAAGGTGCGGGCTTCGTGGATTTGGGCGGCGAGTTCCTCGATGCGCGCCACCACCCGCCGCTGCTCCGCCAGCGGCGGTAGCGGGATTTCTGCCGCCTCGAACTGAGTTGGATGCAGGCTTTGGCGGCGAACATTCGTTCCGGAACTTTGACTGCCGATAGAACGCCAGTGGTCGGGAACCTTGAAAAAATAGCCGAGGAAGCGTTCGTCGATTCGATCTCGATGCAGCTCATACGCGACAAACGCACCGGACATGACACAGTTGTCTGCTTCGGCAGGAACGAGACCGAAAGCTCCTTCCCAAGCCATGATCTTGCAGTAGACGAAATCGCCCTGACGAACACGTTGGATTTTCGGTAGGGCGAACGTGGAGCCGAGTTTCCGTTCTCCGACGAAGATTCCACGTGCGAAACTGTAGGTGCCCGCAAAGGGATACTCTGTTAGCTCGTCGCGTGGCTCGAAACGCTCAACGCGCCGCAGCACCTCGCCAAGCCTCACTTTCGGCCACGCGCTCATTTGCCGGAGCGCGCGAGGAGTTTTTGGATGCGGCCCATGATCTCGGCGATGCGCTGTTCCTTCTGGAGAATGCTGGCGGCGAGCTGTTCGGGCGGGAGGTGCGTGATGTCTTCCTTCGCGCTCGGGTTCTTGCGGTCGAGGTTGCAGCCGGCGGCGAGGAGTTCCTTGGCGGAGACTTTCCAGGCGCGGTCGTTCTTCCGGCGTTTGTCCCACCACGCGAGGCAGTCGGCGAATTCGTCGAACTGGATGGGCGCGGTCTTGGTGTAGTTTTTCCGACCCTCGGGGAGCGGCTGCTCGTAATACCAAACGTGCTCGGTGGGGCCGGAGCGGTCGAAGAAGAGGATGTTCGTCGGGATGCTGGTGTAGGGCGCGAAGACGCCGTTGGGCAGCCGGACGATGGTGTGGAGGTTGAACTCGGTGAGCAGCTCCTGTTTGAGGCGGGCGCAGACGCCGTCGCCGAAGAGCGTGCCGTTGGGCACGACGACGGCGGCGCGAGCGGGGCCAAAGCCGGTGCGCGGCGCCTTGCGGAGCTTGCGCATGATGAGCTGGAGGAAGAGCAGCGCGGTCTCGGCGGTCTGCTTGTCCTCGGGGAAGTTGCCCTGAATGCCTTTCTCCTCCTCGCCGCCGAAGGGCGGGTTGGTGAGGATGACGTCGACGCGGTCCTTCTCGCCGAGCTCGGTGAGCTTGAAGCGGAGGGCGTTGCCCGGGTCGATCTGCGGGGCGTCGAGTCCGTGCAGGAGGAGATTCATCTGGCCGAGCAGATACGGCAGCGGCTTGGGCTCGCAGCCGTAGAGGGAGGTTTCCTGCAGGATGCGCCGTTGCTGCACGGTCTGCGCCTGCGGCTTCAGGTGTTCGAACGCTTCGACGAGGAAGCCGCCGGTGCCGGTGGCGGGATCGAGCACGCGCTCGCCGAGGCGCGGATCGGTGGCGCGGACGATGAAGCGCACGACGGCGCGCGGCGTGTAGAACTCGCCGGAGTCGCCGGCGGCGTCGCGCATTTCGCGGAGCATCGACTCGTAGAGCGCGCCGAGCGTGTGCAGTTCGTCGGAGGCGGTGAAGTGGATGGCGGCGATCTTGTTGACGACGTCGCGGAGCAGGTAGCCGCTGACCATGCGATTCTGCACGCCCTTGAAGACGGTCGCGATGACGTCACGGCGGTTGTCGCCGTTGCTGGAGGTGAGCCGGCGCAGGTAGGCGAAGAGGCCGGGGCCGCGCTTGCCGTCGGGGCCGGTGGCTTCGTCCTGGTTGACCCACTGAATGAGCGCGTCGCCGGTCATGCCCTGAGGGTTGGCGGCCCAATCGCGCCAGCGGTAAGGCGGCTCGATGGCGGGCTTGAAGCGGGTGCCGCGGAGCTCGGCCTCCTGCTCGCGCTGCGTCTCGAGGTCGTCGAGGAACTTGAGGAACATGATCCACGTCAGCATCGGCAACCGGTCGAGGTCGCCGTTGAGGCCCTTGTCCTTGCGCATGATGTCGCGCGCGGACTTCAGCAGGGAGCCGAGGGATTGGGCGGTGGTCGCGGCCTTCGCGGAGGCAGCGGCGGACGACGGAGCGGGCGAGAGCGAGGCGGCGGGAGCGGGCTTAGCGGCGCGGGGCATGAGGCTTCTTCGCGTAAGGGGCGGGAGATTCCTGGACGGCGGTTGCGGCCGCGGAGACGGGCAGCCACACGGCCTTGCCGTCACGCCAGACTGCCAGCGGGCGGCCCTGGCGTCGGTGCTCGTCGACGACTTTGGCGACGGCCGTGTCGAGGGCGCGGACGGCCTTCTGGGTGAGGGTGAGCGGAGAAGTTCTTTTCATCGCGACAGCGAGGACTGGATTTCAGAGTAGAGGAGTGAATCAACGACCGTCGTTTTTCCAGCTCGGTCTTTGAAAACGAGCCGAGGGACATCGGACGAGTTGTCGAAGAAGTGCACGGTGTCGCAGAGGGGGCGGTAGAGCGTGAAGAAGTTGCGCAGGCTGCGGTCGAAGCGGCGCCGCACGTCGTGCTCGGGCACATCGTGGCCGCCGTTTTCCACTCGGTCGCGAATACGCAGCAGCGCGAGATCGGGGTCGGGAATCCAGAGGTAGAAAAGATGGATTCTGAAGCCGCGGGCCCGCAGCCGGCGAAGGACTGGAACGTAGGTCCGACCCGAAAGCGTGGTCTCGAAGGCAAAGCCGGTGCGGGCAGCCTCGAACTCGACGATGCGCTCCAGAACCAGACGACCCGCCCGGACGAGGCTCGCGGCGGGGTCGAACGGCGACAGGCCGCGGGCGATCAAGTCGGCGTTGACGAAGTTCGTGCAGCGCGCGTGTCGCGGCAGAAACTCGGTCGCGAAGGTGCTCTTGCCCGCGCCGTTGGAGCCGGCGATTACATGGCAGTCCGGTGCCTTACGAGGCATAGAGCGAGTTCTGCAGCTCGGTGACGGCCGCGCGGAGCTTTTCCGACGAGCCGAAAAGTTTGATGATGTCGCCGATCTGGCCGTGCTCGGAGAGCGGCGGGACTTTGAGAATGTCCGGCAGCACGAACTGCGCGTCGCCGTGCTCGGCGTATTTCTCGAGCAATTCGTCGAGGACGGCGCGAGCTTCGGGCGAATAGCGCGCGAAGTAGTCGGGCTTGTTCTGTTTGAGCTGCTGGGCGCGCTCGCGGCGGGTGCGCAGCGGGGCGTTGAAGGCGAGATGGCAAAGCAGGTCGAACGGGTCGGCCTCGGGTTGCTTGGCCTGCGCGGCGAGTTCGTCGAAGCTGATGCCGCGCTCTTGCAGCTTGGCGATGATGTCGGCGCGTTGCGCGGGGTCGGCCCATTTGGCGCGCAGCTCCGGAGTGCTCGGCACGAGATCGCGGACTTTTTCGGCGGTATAGTCAACGTAGCGGACGACGCGGAGCTGCTTGCCGTCGGGATCGAGGTGATAGACGAGGTGCGCAGCGATCGCGACCTGACCGCCGTCGAAGTAGTATTTGCGGCGCTCGCCGCCGGGCGGAGGATCGATGATGACGCCGCCGTCGTCCGGCGGTGGTTCTTCGGAGCCGCCGTCGTCGTCTGGAGGGGTTTCCGGATACGGGCCTTCGAGGTCGCTCTCGCTGAGGCGCGCTGGCTCGCCATCGAAATCAGGATCGGCAAAGAGGCGCGTGGCCGAACCCGTGTAGTCGATGATGTTGAACCACAGCTTGCCGTAGTCGTCGCGCACGCGGGTGCCGCGCCCGATGATCTGTTTGAAATCGGTCATCGAAGACACGATGCGAGCCAACACGACGTTCTTGCAGGTGGGCGCGTTCACGCCGGTGGTGAGCAACTGCGAGGTGGTGAGAATGACGGGTGTTTGCGTCTCGATATCCTGAAATTTGCTCAGGTGTCCGCGCCCGATCGCGCCTTCGTCGGCGGTGACGCGGCAAACGTAGTCGGGATGCTTCGCGACGAGATCGGCGTTCAGGTTATTGAGCTCGCGACGCATCTCGTCGGCGTGCTCCTGATCGACGCAGAACACGATCGTCTTGGCGAAGCGGTCGGTGCGCTGGAGAAACTCGGTCAGATGCCGAGCGATGGCTCGGGTGCGGGCGCGGAGAGCCACGGCGCGCTCGAAATCCTGCGTCTGGTATTCCTCGTCCGGAATGGCGCGGCCATAACGATCGAGGTCGCCGGCGCTCGGGCGCCAGCCGGCGGCGTCCCATTCCGTGACGACGCGGTGCACGCGGTAGGGAGCGAGGAAACCGTCTTCGATGCCTTGGCGGAGCGAGTAGGTGTAGATGGGGTTGCCGAAATAGCGGTAAGTGTCGCGGTTGTCGTCGCGCAGCGGCGTGGCGGTCATCCCGAGTTGGGCCGCGGGCTCAAAATAGGTGAGGATATCGCGCCAGTTGGAATCGGTGCCAGCGCTGCCGCGGTGGCATTCGTCGACGATGATCAGATCGAAGAAATCGGCGGCGAACTCCTTGTAGAAGGCGCGCGTTCCCGGTTTGGTTTTGTCGGTGCGATTCGGATCCGGCGGCATGAGCGCCTGGTAAGTCGCGAAATACATCTCACGCCCGAGGTTCTTGACGCCGCCCTCGATCTTCCAGCGTGCCTCGCCGAACACCGCGAACTCCTTGTCCTTCGGGTCGTCGACGAGAATGCTGCGATCGGCGAGGTAGAGAATCTTCGGTTTGCGGTGCTCGCCCTTGCGATTCCAGCCGGTGCTCCAGAGCTTCCAGCAAATCTGGACTGCCACGGCGGTCTTACCGGTGCCAGTGGCGAGCGTGAGCAGTTGGCGACGGCGGCCGGTGACGATGCCGGCGACGGCGAGATTGACGGCGATTTCTTGGTAGTAGCGTTCGCCTTTCTTGACCTCCCGGTTCATCGGCGCGGCCAGCCGTGCGGCCGCGTCGTCGTCGGTGAGGTTCATCGCCGCGCGATATCGCGCCCAAAGTTCCGTGGGCGTGGGGTAAGCGGAAACGAAAGTCTCTTGGCCGGTGACGAAGTCGAACTCGACGATCTCGGCGCCATTGGTCGCGTAGGCGAATTTCAAGCCGAGCGTCTCGGCGTAGTCCTTGGCCTGTTGAAGACCGTCGCCGGCGGTCTTGTAGTCGGCTTTGGCCTCAACGACCGCGAGGGGCAGGTTGCGCTCGTAGCAGAGCAGGTAGTCGACGCGCTTGGGCGGCTTGCGGATGAAGCCTTTTCCAACCGGAACGATGCGCCCGTCGGTGATGCTGCGCTGTTCCGCGATGGTGTGCGGCGAGTTATCCCAGCCGGCAGCTTGGAGCATCGGCACGACCAATTTTCGACAGGTATCGGCTTCGTTCGACATTCGGGGCACGGGGGCTGCGACCTGCCCGGCTTGGCCCAGCCGAACGGTTCCGCACGGGCCAATTTCGGAAACGCTGGAAAAAGCCGCAAGGCGGAAGTCGGGGGCGCTCGGTCGGGTGGCGCGGCGATCGACCCGCGCCCGGAGGGCGCGGGCTACCGGGCGCGGTCTCGCGAGGGGAATCGAAACGCGGTTTGGGCGTTGCGGCGCGGCGCGAGGGGAGGGCGGTTGGGGGCAACCGCCCCTACCGGTTGGGCGCTGAAAGCTGACCGCTGATCGCTGGGAGCTGAGCGCTGAACGCTTCGCCACGTCACACGAACGTCAGCGGGGCGAATTTCGTGCCGAGGATTTTTTGCGAGTCGCAGGCGAGCCAGCGGTCGAGGACGGTGGCGTAGACGGCGCGGAAGTCGGTCGAGAAGGTGAGGTCCTGGTTGTGCTCCACGGCGAGGCTCGGGGCGGTGCCGTGCAGGCCGGACTTCACGTGCGAGCCGAGGACGAAGAGCGGCGCGGCGGTGCCGTGGTCGGTGCCCTTGCTCTCGTTCTCACTCGGGCGGCGGCCGAATTCGGAGAACGTCATCGTGAGCACCTGACCGTCGAGTTTCTTGCTCTCGAGGTCGCGCTGGAAAGCGGCGAGGCCTTCGCTGAGTTGCTTGAGCAGATTGGCGTGTGCGCCGGCTTGGTTGGCGTGGGTGTCGAAGCCGCCGAGCGAGACGTAGTAGACGCGGGTGGCGTTGCCGGCGGCGATGAGCGCGGCGACGTTGCGCAGCGAGCCGGCGAAGGCGTTGCCGGGATACTCGGCGCCGGGGCGGTAGTCGGCCAGGATTTGCTGGAAGCGTTTCTCGGTGACGAGCGCGTCCATCATCGTGTGGCGCAGGTAGCTCGTGTTGTCGTGCTCGTGGTCGTCGGGGCCGCTGGCGGCGACGGCCGGGCGTTGGAGCATGTTTTCGAGCAGCGCGAGATTTTCGCGGCCGCCGCGGCCGCCGCGCGCGCCGGCGGCAAGGTTGAAGGTGGCGTGGTTCTGCTCGCTGAGGAAGGCCTGCGGCACCTCGTTGCCGATGCTGACGGCGCACGGCGTGCCGGCCGGTGTGCCGGCGCAGGCGTTGTCGAAGTAGCGGCCGAGCCAGCCGGTCGCGAGCGTCTGGTCAGAGTTGGCGGCGGTTTCCCAGATCTCGGTCGAGCGGAAGTGCGAGCGGTTCGGGTTGGGGTAGCCGACGTTCTGCACGATGCCGAGCTTGCCGTCCTGGAGCAGCGCGTGGAGCGGGGCGCAGGCTTTGTGCAGGGCGATGCCGTGGCCGACGGTGAGGAGATCGGACTCGGGCAGGCCGAGCGTCGGGCGGAGGCGGCGGTAGTTGGGATCGGCGTAGGGGACGACGGTGTTGAGGCCGTCGTTGCCGCCGGCGAGTTGGACGAGGACGAGGATGGTGCGGTCCTTTTCCGCGACGGGCGCTTCGGCGGCGACGGACTCGACGATGAACGACGGCGCGAAGCGGCTGAACGCGAGCAGGCCGATGCCGCGGCTGGTGTAGCGGAGAAACTCGCGGCGCGTGGAGGGGAGGAACGGGTGCGGGTTGTTCATCGGGAAGAAAAGCTGGGAGCGGGGAGCTGGGAGCGAGAGGAGCGGGGAGGAACGCGTCGAAGTGAGAAATTCGGTTCAACCACGAATGGACACGAATAAACACGAATGAAATGGCGAGGGAACGGGCCGGAGCCGGGCGGTGCGAGGAGGCTTCTCGCGCGCGCATCTTGGCCTGTCGGTTCGGGATTCGTGTGAATTCGTGTCCATTCGTGGTTCCTTCTGGTCCGGCTGAAGCCTGACCGCTCGCTCAGCAGAGCTGGTAGTTGGGCGATTCGAGGAGCGTGGCGAGGGCGGTGCGGACGCGGGCGCGCGGGGCGGCGTTGCCTTTGGCGAGGAAGCCGGCGAGCTCGTCGGCGAGCGCGGGGTCGGCTTGGGACGGTAGCGCGAGGTCGAGGAGCGCGCGGGCGGCGGCGGCGGGCGGGAGCTTGGCCCACGCGTCGAGGCGCGTGGGGGCGAGCGTGAAGTTCGAGACGCCGTTGGTGGCGGCGACGTCGAGTTCGAAGAGCTCGTCGGCGTTGAGCGTGGACTCGTTGAGCGGGTTGAGCAGCGCGTTGGCGACAACGCGGCGCGTGGAGAGCGTGGCGGAGTTGATCCAGTTGCGGCCGCCGACCCAACCGCGGACGTTGGGCGGGTTGAACGGCATCTGGCCCATCGAGCGCAGCGCGCCGATGACTTGGCGCGCGAGCGGCGCGGGCGTGAGGTCGAGGTCCTGCGTGAGGCCGAGGAAGTATTGCAGCGGGCTCTTGATGAAATTGCCGCGGAATTCCTCGGCGTAGAAGAGGCGGCTGCCGAAGAAGGCGCCGAGGAGAGCGCCGAATTTGTAGCCTTGCTGCGCCCACCACGCGCCGAGGGCGTCGGTGTATTCGGCGGGGAGCGCGGTCTCGCTCAGGTAGAACTTCACCATCTCGCGCGGGATGAAGGTGCCGGCGGCTTTTTGGCGGAAGACGAGGTCGATGATGCCGTCGCCGTCGAAGTTGCCGGTCGTGCCGAAAACGGTCTTCGCGCCGGTGTCGTGCTGGCGGCGTTGGAAAATGAATTTGCCCGCAACCTGCCGATAGCCGGTGAAGGCGCGCGCGGCCTGCTTGATGTCGTTTTCGGTGTAGTTGCCTTCGCCGAGGGTGAAGAGCTCGAAGAGTTCGCGGGCGAAATTCTCGTTCGGCGCCTCGGCTTTGCTCTGCTGCAGGTCGAGGTAGAGGATCATCGCGGGCGAGCGGGACATCGCCTTTGCGAGGAGCGGTGCGGTCGAGAGCGCGGCGCGGCGGATCCAATCCTGGTGTTGGTAGAGGAGGGCGGAGTTCTTGACCTTCTCGGCGCCGACGACCCAGACGTCCTGGAGAAAGAGGCACCATTTTTCGAAGGGCGCATTCGCGGGCTGCGCGGCGAGTTGGAGCCACTGCACGGTCATGTCGGCGAGCGCCTCGCGGGAGCGCTCGCGGGCGTCCTGGGCGGCAAGGCGTTTTTGCTCGGCGTCGCCGCGGCCCATGGCGCGGAGGAGTTCGGGACCGTCGGCTTCGAGCTGGGCGATGAGGGCGGGCTTGGGGAACGCGACGGGGTGGGCGAAAGCGCGTTGCAGGGTCGCGGCGGGGCCGTCGTGGAGTGCGCGGGCGGTCTCGGCGGGCGTGGCCGACCAGCCGATGCGGCGGAGGAGGTGGCGGGCGGCGGCCTCGTCCCACTCGGTGGCGGGGAGGGGTTGCCAGGCTTCCTGAGGAGAGAGCGAACGCAGCGAACGAGTGGCGGTGGCCATGGGCGCGAGAGGTTGTCGAAGAGACGCGCGGGGGCGAAGAAAAGTTTCAGCGGAATAGCGCGAGCGTGGATGGCGGCGAGAGCGGCGCATGCCGCGAGGGAATTTTTGCCTTACCACGGATGGCACGGATGAAAGGCACGGATGGTGCGATGACGAGCGGGAGCGTGATCCGTAAAACCGTGGTCACATAGAACTCGGTCGGGTGGCACCAGGCGACGCGCTGAGAGTCTTGTGGGAGCGAGCTTGCTCGCGACGGGGAGCGTGTTTGGCGAGCACGGCGCAAATGTCGCGACCGAGGTCGCTCCCACAACGATCTGCGGCAGGCGGGTTCACACGCCCAACGCGGTCTTGTAGCGGCGGGCGACGCGTTTGGTGACGGAGGTGAGGGTTTCCCAGGGAATCGTGTCGGCGGCGGCGCTGAACTCGGCGAGCGTGATCTGGGCGTCGCCTTGGCGGCCGACGAGGACGACGGGATCGCCGGCGCGCGGTGGGACGGAAAGATCGGTGACGTCGACGATGGTTTGGTCCATGCAGACGCGGCCGAGGATCGGGCAACGTCGTTCGCCGACGAGGACGGTGCCGCGATTGCTGGCGGCGCGGGGCAGGCCGTCGCCGTAGCCGGCGGTGACGATGGCGACGCGCGAGGCGCGGGTGAGGCGGTGCGTGCGGCCGTAGCTGACGGTGGCGCCGGCGGGGAGGTTCTTCACGAGACCGAGGCGCGCGTGGAAGCTGAAGACCGGCTCGGTGTGCACGCGGGCGAGCAGGGAGTGCGGATGCGGGAGGACGCCGAATTGGAGGAGGCCGACGCGCACGGCGTTGAAGGGGCTGCCTTGGCCGGGCGTGGTCTCGAGGCCGGCGCTGTTGTCGGCGTGGATGAGCACGCGCGCGGGATCGAGGCCGGGGCAGTGCGCGAGAGCGCGGAGGAAAAGCGCGCGTTGGTCGGCGGTGAAGGCGGGATCGTCGTCGGCGCTCGCGAAGTGCGTGAACACGCCGGCGAGGCGGAGATGGGCGGAGTCGCGGATGGCGGCGTGGAGCTCGGGGACGCGGTCGGCCCAGACGCCGAGGCGGCCCATGCCGGTGTCGATCTTGAGGTGGACCGCGAGCGGTTTTCCGGCGGAGCGGGCGGCAGCGTCGAAGCGGTGCACTTCGTCGAGGCTCGAGACGGTGGCGGCGAGATCGAGTTCGGCGAGGAAGCGGTCTTCGTCGGGCAACGTGGCGCCGAGGAGGAGAACGGGAAAATCGGGGCTGAGCTCGCGGATGGCGGCGGCCTCGGCGATGTTGGCGACGGCGAGCAGGTCGGCGCCGGCGTGCATGAGGCGCGCGGCGGTTTGCGGGAGGCCGTGGCCGTAGGCGTCGGCCTTGACGACGGCGACGTAGCGGATGTGCGGCGGGAGCGAGGCGCGGATGAGGCGGAGGTTGCGCTCGAGCGCGGCGAGATCGATCTCGGCCCAGCAGCGCAGCGGGAGTTGGGCGGAGGCGGTCATCGTGCGGCGTCTGATCCGAGGCGGAAGGGCGCAGTGTTGCTGCGCTCGAACTGCGGCGCGTTCGCGGAAAGGGCGCAGCAAGGCTGCGCTCCTACGAGGGAAGCCGCGCCCGCTCGGTTCATTTCGGATGCGCGGTGGCGGCGCTGTGGACTTGCGCGGACCACTTCTTGTATTCGGGGGCCTCGTGCTGGAAGGCGTCGGGGGCGGCGGTGGCGGTGAAGAGATCGGCGTCGGGGTGCGCGGCGAGCAGCGCGGCGAGGTCGAAGGCGCAATCCTGCGCGGCGCGGGGCGATTGGCTCCAGACACGGAAGGCGGTGGGTTGCCAGAGCGAGGCGGTGCCGGCGGCGAGTTCGGCCGCGGGAACGCGGCGGAGCGGCGCGACGCGGTCGGGCGCGGTGAATTCGACCACGTGCCACGTGTCGCGTCGGGCGTCGGCGATGACGGCGCCGGCGTGGCCGGCGCGGGCGAGATCGCGGGCGAGGAGGGCGAGGCTCTGGAATTGGTAGGCGGGACGGGCGGCGAGGGTTTGCCAGGTGCGCAGGGCCATGGCGACCGTGCGCACGCCGAGCATGGAGCCGGGTCCGGTGTCGAAGACGAAGGCGCGGATGTCGGCGAGGTTCAGATCGGCGGCGCGGAGGAGGGCGTCGGCGAGGGCAAAGAGGGCCTTGCCCGCCTCGTCGGAGCTGGTGCGCCAGAGCGGCGGATGGTCGGCGCGGAGCAGGCCGACTTGGACCGTGGTCGAGGCGGCGTCGACGGCGAGGATACAGCCGTGTTGGGCAAGGAGTTGAGCGAGGTTGGCCATCAGCTCGGCGAACAATGGGGAAGGGGAGCGAGCGCTCCAAGCTCTCAAATCTCAAACTCCAAAAGGCCAAACGCCGAAATGTCGGCGGGGCGGTCGAGCGCTGGCGTCGGGAGTTTGCGGTTGGGGATTTTCCGGCGCTGGGCGACCGTTTGAAACGGCTCTTGACCGGGCTCGCGGCGACGACTTACCTCGACCTCTTTTCATTCAGAAAACGCCCGAATTTAAAGCCGTGAACGTTCAAATCACCGACACCAACGAAACCCGCAAGATTCTCACCGTGACGCTCGACAAGGGCGAGGTGGACACCGAATACAAGACGCTCGTCGGCGAGTTCGCCAAGCAGGCGAGCCTGCCGGGCTTCCGTCCCGGCAAGGCGCCGGCCGCGATGATCGAGAAGCGCTTCGCGAAGGAGCTGAAGGAAGAGTTCAAGGGCCGGGTGGTGAGCAAGGCTTACCGCCAGGGCCTCGAGGAATCGAAGCTCGATGTGATTTCGATCGTCGACGTGGAAGAGGGCGAGTTCGCCCCCGGCCTGTCCGCCGCCGTGAAGGTCACGGTCGACGTGCGTCCGGAGATCAAGTTGCCCGAGTATGTGGGCATCACCACCGAAGTCGCCTCGACCGAGCCGACGGACGAGGAGATCGAGAAGGTCATCGAGGGTCTCCGCAGCGAGCGCGCCGACTTCAAGGTCGCCGAGCGTCCCGCCGCGAAGGGCGACTACGTGCGCTTCGGCTACACCGGCACGCTCGACGGCCAGCCGTTGACCGAGGTCGTGGGCGACAAGGCGATCTACGCCGCCGCGCCGCAGACTTGGGAAGAAGTCGAAGGCGCCAACGAGGGATTGCTCCCGGGCGTCAGCAAGCTGATCGCGGGCCTCGCGAAGGGCGACAAGAAGGACGTGACGGTGACGTTCCCGGCGGATTTCGCCGCGGTGCCCGCGCTGGCCGGCAAGTCGGTCGTTTACGCGATCGAGGTGCAGGAAGTCCGGGAGCGCGCGCTGCCGCCGCTCGACGAGAAGTTTTTCAAGGACAACCAGGTCGACTCGCTCGACGCGTTGAAGGCCCAGATCAAGGCGAGCCTCACCGGCCGCAAGGAATACGAGAACCGCGCCAACCAGCGCCGCCAGATCACCGACGCGCTCATCGCGCAGGCGAACTTCCCGGTGCCGGAGAGCCTCGTCGCCAGCGAGCGCGACGGCGTGCTCCGCCAGTTCATCGAGGAGAACATGCGCAACGGCGTGCCGCAGGAAGAATTCGAGAAGAACAAGAAGGAGCTCTACGACAGCGCGTCGAAGGCCGCCCTCTCGCGCGTGAAGGTGCAGCTCGTCCTCGCGAAGATCGCCGAGGTCGAGAAGCTCAAGGTCGACGAGAAGGACCTCAATAATTGGCTCATGCGCGAAGCGATGCGCTCCGGTCAGAAACCGGACAAGCTCGTCAAGGAACTCGGCAAGGACCGCGAGCAGTTCCGCGCGATCCAGCAGCAGATCCTCTTCGACAAGTCCCTTGATTTCCTGGTGTCCAAGGCTACCGTCAAACCGGCAGCCGCCACCAAATGAGCTACTACGTTCCCATCGTCCTCGAAAACACCGGCCGCGGCGAGCGGTCGATGGACATCTACAGCCGCCTGCTGAAGGATCGCATCATCTTCATCGGCACCCCGATCGACGACGTGGTCGCGAACTTGGTGATCGCGCAGATGCTGTTCCTCCAGATGGAAGATCCGAAGAAGGACATCCATCTCTACATCAATTCGCCCGGCGGCGTCGTCACGGGCGGCATGGCGATCTACGACACGATCAACTTCCTCCAGTGCGACGTCGTCACGTATTGCATCGGCATGGCCGCGAGCATGAGCACGGTGCTCCTCGCCGCCGGCACGAAGGGCAAGCGCTTCGCGCTCCCGAACAGCCGCGTGATGATCCACCAGCCCAGCGGCGGCGCCGGCGGCCAGACGGCCGACATCGCCATCGCGGCCAAGGAAATCCTCCGTTGGCGCGAGACGCTCAACAACGTCATCGCCAAGCACACCGGCAAGACCGCCGACCAAGTCGAAAAGGATTCCGATCGCGACTACTACATGAGTGCCGACGAGGCCAAGGCCTACGGCATCGTGGACCACGTCGTCACCTCGACGCGCGACGCGCAACAGATTGCTGGCACCGCGACGGCATAAACCGCGCGGCATAAGGCAAGACTAGGCGGGAAAAATCCCTCGACTAAGCGGCTCTAGGGGCCGATACCTAATTACACCATGGCCAAATCGTCGCGCATGACCCTGTGCTCGTTCTGCGGCAAATCGCAGGCGGAGGTCCGCAAAATCATCGCGGGCCCAGGGGTTTACATCTGCGACTCCTGCGTGAACGTCTGCAAGACGATCATCGACCGCGAGGTGAAGTCCACCCCGGCCGACGCTCCGACGACCAACAAGCCGGCCTTCCGCCTGGTCAAGCCGTCGGAGATCAAGAAGGTCCTCGACGACTTCGTCATCGGCCAGGACCACGCCAAGAAGGTCCTCTCCGTCGCTGTCTACAATCACTACAAGCGCCTCAATTTCGACCCGAGCCAGGCCGCGCGCGATGGCATCGAGATGCCCGCGGAGTTCACCGACGTCGAGGTCGAGAAGAGCAACATCCTGCTCGTCGGCCCGACCGGGTCCGGCAAGACGCTGCTCGCCCGCACGCTCGCGAAGATCCTCGACGTGCCGTTCGCCATTTCCGACGCCACGACGCTCACCGAAGCCGGCTACGTCGGCGAAGACGTCGAGAACGTCGTGCTCCGCCTGCTCCAGTCGGCGAACTACGACGTCAAGAAGGCGGAGTGCGGCATCATCTACATCGACGAAATCGACAAGATCCGCCGCACCACGGAAAACGTCTCGATCACGCGCGACGTCTCCGGTGAAGGCGTGCAGCAGGCACTGCTCAAGATTCTCGAAGGCACCGTGTGCAACGTCCCCCCGCAAGGCGGCCGCAAGCACCCGAACCAGGAATACATCCAGGTCAACACCTCGAACATTCTCTTCATCTGCGGCGGCGCGTTCGTCGGCCTCGATCAGGTCATCAAAAAGCGCGTCGGCCATCGCTCGCTCGGTTTCCACATCAACGACAAGGACCACGAACTTTCGCCCGACGAGATGATGCGCTCCGTCGCGCCCGAGGATCTCGTGCGCTTCGGCATGATCCCGGAATTCATCGGTCGTCTGCCGGTCGTCTCCGTGCTCGACGAGCTGAAGGTCGAGGATCTCGAGCAGGTGCTGCTGAAAACCAAGAACGCGATGGTGAAGCAGTATTCGAAGCTCTTCGCGATGGACGGTGTGCAGCTCTCCTTCACGCGCGACGCCGTGCGCGCCATCGGCAAGAAGGCGATCGAGCTCAAGACCGGCGCCCGTGCACTTCGCGCCATCCTCGAGAAACTCATGCTCGAGGTCATGTATGAGCTCCCGCAGCGCGACGACGTCGTCGAGGTCGTGATCGATCAGGCCGTCGTCGAAGGCCGCAAACGGCCGACGCTCAAGAAGGCGTCGAAGAACTCGTCGACTTCCTCGAGCAAAGATGCGGCCTGAGCGCCGCAGAGCGCGAGAGTCAGGCAAACAAAAGGCGCGGTGAAAACCGCGCCTGATTCGTTTTGGGACCGGCCCTTGTCGCCGAACCGATGGCGTCAGAGTAGCGGGAGCTGGAAGCTCCCGCTACTCTGACCGGGTCTCCTCGCGAAGGTCGGCTCAACAGTCACAGACGAAAACGAAAAAGGGCCGGCGGAAGCCGGCCCTACTTGGCGCATCACGGAGTCGCGGTGGGTAACGCGACGCGTCACCAGTTGAAGCTCTCGTCCTTCTTCACCGACTTCGCGAACTCGACGAAGAGCTTCACGCAGTTCTCCACGTCCTCGAGGTCGACGACCTCGCTCGGCGTGTGCATGTAGCGCAGCGGAATCGAGACGAGGCCGCAGGCCACGCCGCCGCGGGCCATTTGGATGGCGCGGGCGTCGGTGCCGGTCGGGCGCGGGTCGGCCTCGAGCTGGTAGGGAATCTTCGCCTTCTTCGCGCATTCGACGAGGCGCGTGTAGACCTTCGGATTGATGTTCGGACCGCGGCAGATGATCGGGCCGCCGCCGAGCTTGGTCTCGCCGAAGCGGCGGTTGTCGCAGTCCGGATGATCGGTGGCGTGGCCGACGTCGACCGCCAGCGCGACGTGCGGGTCGACCGCGAACGCCGACGTGGTCGCGCCGCGCACGCCGATTTCCTCCTGCGTGGTCGCGACCGAGACGAGTTTCGCGCCGAGCTTCGCCTTTTCCTTCTTCAGACGGACGAGCGCTTCGCCGACGACGTAGGCGCCGACCTTGTTGTCGAAGGCCCGCGCGGTGCCGACGCTGCCGTGGATGAGTTCGAACTCATGGTCGTAGGTCGCGACGTCGCCGATCGCCACGCGCTTGAGCGCCTCGGCCTTCGAGCCGGCGGCGATGTCGATCCAGATCTCGTGCTTCTTCGGGACTTTCTTGCGGTCCTCGTCGTCCATCAGGTGAATCGCGCGTTTGCCGGTGACGCCTTTCACCGGACCGTTGGCGGTCTGGATGATGACGCGGCGGCCGGAGATGATGCTGAGGTCGTGGCCGCCGATGGTGTCGAAGTAGAGATAGCCGTCCTTGTTGACGTAGGTGACGATGAGGCCGAGCTCGTCGATGTGGCCGGCGAACATCATCGTCGGCGCGCCCTTGGCGTTCAGCGTGGCGTAGCGGCAGCCGAGGGCGTCGTTGGCGTAAGCGTCGGCGTGCGGCTCGACGAATTTGTCGTAGACGGCTTGGGCCTGCGCTTCGGCGCCGGAGGGCGACTTGGCGTGGAGCAACTCGGTGAGAAAAGCGGGAGCGACGTAATTCGACATGGCTCTACCTGTGTTTCAACGCGGCGCGTGCCGCAAAAGGAAAATCGCCGGAGCGAACCACGGGCGACAGGCCGTTCGCGCGCGCTTCGGGACAAAGCTGCGCCCCATGGAGGCCCGTTTTGCGGGCCGAACGGGCAACCGACGACAGCTCAACTCGGCCGGACTTTCTCCGCGATCTCCTCGAGCGGATAGGTGAGGATTTCCGCGAGGGTCGGGTGATACCACGGCGCGCGGAGCAGGTCGAAGACGGTGCTGCGCTGCGCCAGGGCGATGGAGAAACAGTGGATGAGCTCGCCAGCGTCCTTGCCGACAATCTCCGCGCCGAGGATGCGTCCGCGCTTCGGTTCGGCGATGACCTTCACGTAGCCGTATTTCGCCTCCATGAGGATCGACTTGCCGTGGTCGTCGAACGGGTAGGAGGCGGTCAGATAGTCGATCCCGTCCTCTTGGAGTTGCGATTCGAGCCGGCCGACGGTGGCGAGTTGCGGGTCGGTGAAGACGACGTTGAGCAGGAGAGAGTAGTCGATCGGCTTGATGCCCTTGATGCCGAAGGCATGGCGCACGGCCAGCTCGGCCTGCTGGATGGCGATGTGGACGATCTCGGCGGGACCGGAGCAATCGCCGGCGGCGTAAATGTGTGGTGCGGTCGATTGCTGCCAGCGGTTGATGACGATCTGGCCGCCCGGGCGGGTGCGGACGCCGGCGGCGGCGAGGCCGAGCTGGGCGGTGTTCGGCTCGCGGCCGAGCGCGTTGAAGAGGTGCGCGGCGCGGCGGACGATCCGCTTGCCGTCGTGTTGGAATTCCACGGTGGTGCCGCGCGCGTCCTGCTTGATCGCGGTGATTTGCGTGCCGGCGAAGAGCTCGATGCCTTCGTCGACGAAGGCGCGTTGCACGACGGTCGAGGCGGCTTCGGAGTGGTCGCGCAGGATGTTGCGGCTGCGTTGGACGAGCGTGACCTTCGCGCCCATGCGACTGAGGAATTGCGCGAGCTCGCACGCGACGATGCCGCCGCCGAGGACGATCACGCTCTTGGGCAGGAAATCGAGATCGAGCACGTCGTCGCTCGTCCAGAATTTGGCTTCGGCCAGCCCGGGCACGGGCGGCACGGCGATCTTCGAGCCGGTGCCGATGAGGAAGTAATCGGCGGACAGCCGCTGGCCGTTGGAGAGCTCCACGGTGTGCGCGTCGACGAATTTGGCGTAGGCGCGGTGGAGGTCAAATTTCCCGCCGGCCAGCGCTTGCTGCCGGTAGGCGGCGAATTCGCCGATGATCTTCACCTTGCGGGCGTGCACGGCCTTCATGTCGGCTTCGGCGCCGCGCACGCGCAGGCCGAACTTCGCCGCGTGGCGCGCGTGGTGGAGGATTTCGGCGCTGTAGAGCAGCGTCTTCGAGGGCATGCAGCCCTTGAGGATGCACAGGCCGCCGAGTTCCGGGGCGCCATCGACGATGGCGGCGCGTTGGCCGAGGGAGGCGGCGAGGCGGGCGGCGTTGAAGCCGGCGGAGCCGCCGCCGAGGCAGATGAGGTCGTAGGATTTGGTGCGAGCCACGGGAAACGGATAGTCAGCCGCGCGGATTATTCCAGCGCGCGACCGGTTCAGCGCCCCTTGCCGAAGAGCATTACGTGAATCGTCTTCAGCACGATCGACGCATCGAGGACGAACGAGAAGAACCGGATGTAGTAGAGGTCATACTCGAGCTTGCGCATCGTGTCCTCGAGATTGGCGCCGTAGGGATAATTGACCTGCGCCCAGCCCGTGATGCCGGGCTTCACGAGGTGGCGGAAGTGGTAGCACGGGATCTTCTGCTCGTATTCCTCGACGAGTTTCACCCACTCGGCGCGCGGACCGATCAGGCTCATGTCGCCGCGGAACACGTTCCAAAGCTGCGGCGCCTCGTCGAGCCGCACGGCGCGGATGAAGCGTCCGATCGGCGTGATGCGGTCGTCGTGCTCGCGGGTGTAGGGATCGCCGGCGTGGTGCACGCGCATGGAGCGGAGCTTGTAGGCCTCGAAGAGCACGCGGTTGCGCCCGACCCGGGTCTGGTGAAAGAAAATCGGTCCGCGATCGGTCAGCCAGATGATGGCGGCGAGGATCGGCAGCAACGGCGCGAACAGCAGCAGCCCGATGCCGGAAAGCACGATGTCGCTCAGACGCTTCATGCGCTCGAAGACCGGCTCGCGTGCGATCTGGAAACCTTCCTGGAAGAGCCACGTTTGGTTGAGCCGGTAGAGGGGAATCTTGCGCCAGTAGACCTGGTGGAAGAGCTCGAGGGTGTAGGTCGGCACGCCGGAGAAGCTCAACTGGACGAGGCGCTGCGCGACGGCGGAGGGGAGCTCGTGGCTGGATTCGCGCAGGATGATGGCGTCGATCTGCCCGGAGTATTCCTCGAGGTAGTCGACCACGTCGCCGAACGGCGGAGTCGACACGCTCTCGCTACGGGGGCGAGCGAGGGGGGAGCGAACGAACGTCTCGTGCGTGGCGTAGAGCACCGATTGCTTCATCGCGTTCTTCCGGCACTCCTCCTTGAAAGCGAGGCAGGCTTCAGGGCTGCCGAGGAAGAGGAAGTAACGCTGCTGTTCGCCTTGGTGGACGTTTTGGTAGAAAATCCGGCGATACCAGAGCGACACCGGGATGATCGCCAAATAGGAAACGGAGGTGACGAAGCGGCTGGATTGCAGCTCGAAACCCGCCGGGATGAACGCGTAGGTGAGCAGCAACGTCAGCAGCAGAACCCCGACCTGCGCGATCACGTGCAGCGAGGCGTAGGTGATCGACAGCATGTCGGTGCGCGCGCTGTAGCCGTCGATGAGATAGACGCCGAGGAAGTGAATCACCACCGGCAGGATCAGCGGTGCCACGATCCACTCGTGTCCGTAGCCGACGCCATACAGCCACGCCACGAGGTTGAACGACAGCGCGACGGCCAAGGCGTCGAGAAAGACGAGCGCGATCGTGACTTGGCGGGCCTTGGTCATGCGGTGACGGGAGCAGCTAAGCGGGCGGGAGTCGGTCGAGGCAACGTCGATTAAGCCCGGCCGACGAGCGAACCGAGCAGCCGCTCCCACTCAGCCAGGCGGGTGCCAAACGCGAATCCGCCGGTAAATTCGGCGCGGGCGGCGCTATGCAGGCGCGCGATCTCGCCGGGATCAGCCCGCCAGTCGCGAATCGTCCGGGCAATCTCCGCTGCATCGCCGGGGGCGAAAGCCCGGCCGGCGTGGCGGGCCAGCGTCGCGCATTGCGAGTCGGGCGCGCCGACGAAGATGACCGTGCGACCGGCGGCGAAGATGCCGGCGAGCTTGCTCGGGAAGACGCAGCGCTCGAAGCCCGGCCGCAGCGTCACGAAGTGCGCATCGGCTGCCGCGAGTGTCGCCGCGAGCCGCGCGCGCGGCTGCGGCGGCAGTAGGCGAACATTCGTGAGCGCATGGCGGGCGACGAAGTCCGCGACCTCCGGCCAGCGCGCGCCCGAGCCGCTGAGCACGAAGTGGATCGATGGTTCGTCGCGGAGCTGCAACGCGGTGGCGAGCAGCGTATCCATCTCATGCACGCGGCCGAAGTTGCCCGAATAGGCGACGACAAATCCGTCGCCGACCTGCCACTCGGCGCGCACCGTTGCGATCTGCGCCGCGGTGGCGGGCGTCTCGAGTTCACGCGGGGCCCAGTTGTTGGAAATCAGCGAGCGTTCGCGCGGCACGCCGGCGGCGCGCACGGCCGCGAGCATGTCGTCGCTCAGCACCACGCAGGCGTCGGACGCGCGCCACGCGGCGTTGCGCGCAAGCTGCAACGGCCAGAGCAGCGGCGCCGCCCAGATGCCGAGATGCCGCCACACGACTTCCGGGTAGATATCCTGAATCCATTGCACGACGTGCGCGCCGCGCGCTCGCGCGAGTCGCGTCGCGGCCACGGCGAGCAGCGGCGGATCGGTTTTCAGCACGACGATGTCGCCGGGCGAGACGAGCGCGGCGAGTTGCCGGCGTGCGGCCAGCAGAAAGTGCGAATAGCGTCCGACGCGCCCGGCCGGCTCGGCGCCGGTGCGATGGATCGTGATTTCCGGCGGCACGCCGGCGGCGGGTGTCGTGCCGCTGGCGATGACGTGCACGTCCCAGCCGCGCGCGCCGAGAGCGAGGGCGAGATCGGTGAGCAGCTGGGCGGTCGCCGCCTCGCTGGGCCAGAAGACGCGATTGACGAAGATGATTTTCCCGCGGAGCACGGGTCAGTTTTTCTCGCGGCGGAGCTCGGCGGCCTTGGCGGCGCTGAGGAATTCATACCAGCCCATCAAACGGCAAAAGACGAAGCCGCGATAACCGTCGAGAAAGCCGGCGCGCCAGACGTAGTGGTAGAGGAAGCGCAGCGTCGGACGGAACGGCAGGCGCCAGGCGAGCTGACGCAGGCGCCGCTTGCGCGCGAGTGCCGCGTCGATCGACGGATCGCGCGGGCCGCCGGAGACGGCGAGTTGCTGGCGCGCTTCCCAGTTGGAGTAGCGGTTGTGCTTCTCGACCCAAGTGGCGATGTCGGGGAAGGCGTAGTGCTCCATTTCGCCGCGCAGGTAGCCGGCGGTGCCTTCGAGGAGCACGTGCTCGTGGACCTCGTTGTCGCCGCTGCCGGTGTCGCCGGTGGCGGCGGGGCGTTCGTAGCGGCCGAGGCGATGGCGGAAGAAGCGCAGGTTCCAGCTCGGGTAGTAGCCGCAGTGGTTGAGCCAGCCGTCGAGAAACCAGAAACGGCGGTTCACGTAGTAGCCGGCGTGAGGCGGATTCGCGGCGGTGGCGATGGCGCGCATCTCGGCGGCAAGTTCGGGCGTGGCCCGCTCGTCGGCGTCGATGATGAAAACCCAGTCGTTGCGCCACGGCACTTGGGCGAGCGCCCAGTTTTTCTTTTTCGGAAATTCGCCGTTCCACGCGAAGTCGACCACGCGCGCGCCGGCGGCTTCGGCGATGGCGCGTGTGGCATCGGTGCTGCGCGAGTCGATGACCACGACCTCGTCGCAGAACGCGACCGAGGCGAGGCAGGCGGCGAGGTTGGCCGCCTCGTTTTTAGCGGGGATCAGAACGGAGATCGGGGCGCGGTCAGTCATTGACGAAAGTGCCGTCGCGCCGCTGGGCGAGGAGGTCGAGACGGGCGTAGGCGGCGGCGGTGTAGAGCGTGACCCAGAACGCGATCATCACGGACGGATTGGCGAAGGGGAATTCCACCCACGCATAGAGCAGCACGATGCCGCAGCCCGCGAGCAGGTAGCGCGGGACGGGCGATTCGACGCGGCGCCACGGGACGTTCCACAGCGGCATCGCGCCGAGGAGCAACAGCAGACCGGTGCCGGCGAAACCGACCTCGGCGAGCGATTGCAGCCAGTCGTTGTGCGCCTCGGCGTAGAACGGCTTCCAGCCGCCCGGGCCGGGATCGGGCGCGGAGTTGTAGATCATGAAGACGTTCGCGTAGGTCTCGAGACCCCAGCCGAACACGGGTTTCGCGGCCGCCATGTTCCACGTGTCGCGGTAGAGGCGCAGGCGCGAGTTCAGCGTCGCTTCGCCGTGGATCTCCTGCAACTGGCGCACGGTGGTCTGCGTGCGGACGGCGATGACCTTGCGGCTCAACGCGACGATGCCGACCGCGGCGATGAGCGTGACGAGCACGACGCCGGCGATGGGAATCACGAGCGATTCGTGATGTTCCCGGCGCGTGCGCACGAGCCGGAAGAGGAAGTGAACCACCGCTCCCATCACGAAGGCCGCGAGCAGCACCGAGCTCGAGCGCGAGCCGCTGAGCGGTGCGGTGGCGGCGAGCAACCCGGTCGCGACCGCACCGGAAAGGACGGGCGAATGCCAGAGGTCGCGGGAGCCTTCGCGGCGCAGGGTGTGGAAGAGCAGCGCGAGACACGCCGCGGTGTTCAGCACAGTGAAGGCACCCCAATGGTTGTGATAGATGAACGAGGCGAAGAAGAATTCGTTCGGGGATTTCACGCGGCCGAACCAGATGCCGTCGGAGTGGACGAGTTTTTGAAACGTGCCGAAGATCGCGAGCACGACGGCGTTGGTCCCGAACACCACGAGCAGACGGCGCAGGTGGCGGCGGCCCTGGATGACGAACAGAATGTTGTAGGCCGAGAGCACGATGCCGTTGAACTGCCACAACTCGCGCAGCGAGAGCTCGGGCCGCGCGCTGCTTGGCAGCCATGGCCAGCGCGGCGTCAGATGGCGGAACATCGTCTCGCCCAGATAAACGACCTTCTGTGTGCTGGGATTGAAGTAGCTGAGCAGCACCAGCGCATCGAACGCCAGCAGCGGCCAGAGGTGGCGCGACAAGGCGCGGGTGGCGTCGCCGCGCGACGAGCGGCGCCCCGCGGTCATCAGGAAAAGCGCGATGCCGATCGAGCCGAGCACGAGCAGCAGGTGGCGCGAGAACGGCGCCTGGCCGCCGTAGCCCCAGGAAATCGCGACCACGAGCAGCGAGACGTGGGCAACGACGACGCTTTCCCAAAGTCCCTCCCGGCGCGACCGGATGGGCGCGGGACGGAAGGTGCGTTCGTTGGCGGAGGCGGAAGTCATCGCGGCAAACTGGCGTAGAAATCGAGCAGCGTGCCGGCCGCGCTCGCCCACGTGAATTCGTCGGCCACCCAGGCGCGGCCGCGCGCGCCTTGGGCCGCGAGAGTTTCGGGAGCGGCGGCGAGTGCGCGCGCCAGCGTCGCGTCGAATCGCTCCCACGCCACGCAGGCACCGGCGTCGTGCCGGTCGAGGCCCTGCCACGGCGTCGTGTCCGTGACCAACGCCGGCACGCCGGCCGCGAGCGCTTCGGCGACGACGAGGCCGAAATTCTCCGAATGCGACGGCAACAGGAAAAGCTCTGCGGCCGCGAATGGCGCGGGACGTTCGCGGCCGTCGACCACGAGCACGCGCCCCGGCTCGGCCCACTGCGCGACCTCCGCGACCGAGTATTCCTCCGGCACGCCGGCGACGAGCAGCAGCCAGTCGGCGGGCGCGCGGGCGAGCCAGAGTTCGACGAGTTCGCGGAGGCGCTTCTTGCGGTGGAAACGCGAGTAGAACACGGCGACCCGGCGCTCGCGGAGCACGGGGAACTCGTTGCGCCACGCGGCGCGCGCGGCGGCGAGTTCGGCCGGGGCGGGAATTTCGACGCCGTTGGGCGCGACGCAGATCGGCTGGGTGAAGCCGCGGCGGCGGATGTCGTTCGCTTCGTCGGCGCTCGTGGCATGCCAGCCGGCGGCCGCGCGGAGCGCACCGGGATGCACGAGCCAGTCGGCGATTCGTTTGCGCCAGCGGCGGTGTTGCCAGGCCCATTCGGTCAGCATGCCGCGCGGCGAGATCACGAGCGGAGCGCCGTGGCGGAGCGCGGCGTCGTGCGCGTAGCGCAGAGTCAGCAACCACAGTGCGTGCGAGTGGACGACGTCGTAGCGCGTGGCGCGCAGATGGGCGGCGAGTCCGGCGGAGCGGCAGAGCCAGCGCGGCGCCTCACGGGGAAACACGGTGACCGGCGCGGCATCCTGCGGGCCGGCGGGCAGCATCGACTGGCCGGGCTCGAGCGTGGTGAGGAGCGCGGTCGGCGTGCGGGCGGCCATGGCGTTGGCGAGTGCGCGCACGGATTTCGAAGGGCCGCCGTGGCGGTCCTCGAGGCTGGGCACGACGTGACAGAGCGGCATCAGCGGATCAACGAGGCGAAATCTTCCAGCAGCGCGTCGGCGAAGACCGGGAAGTCGAAGCGCCGGACGTCGGCGCGCGCCGTGGCGGCGATTTGCTGGCGTCGTGCGCCGTCGCGCAGCGCGGTGCCGAGGGCGGCAGCGAGGCGCTCCGCGGCGTCGGGTGCGGCGTGGTCGAAGACGAAGCCGTTCTCGCCGTCGCGGACGAAGTCGCGGAAGCAGGCGAGGTTCGAGACGACGGGCACGGCGCCGGCGGCCATCGCCTCGGCCACGGCAACGCCGAACGTCTCACCCTCGGCGGCGAGGCTGGGGTAGCAGAAGACGTCCATCCGTTGGTAGATGGCGGCGAGCATGCGGTCGTTGAATTGCGGATCGAGGAGATGGAAACGCTTGCTCGGGAGCGCGACGGAGAGGCGTTGAAGCAGGCCGTTGCGGAAGGCCGAACCGGAGCCGCCGCGAGCCACGTCGGCCGGACCGCAAAGCAGGACGCTCCACGGTGGCAGATCGGATTGCGCGGCGAGGATTTTTGCCGCGTCGGCAAGCAGCATGAGGCCCTTTTCGGAGTGGATGCGTCCGACGAAGCCGATCGTGAGTTCACCCGGGACGCGCGGCGGCAGCGAGGCGGGCTCGGGTTGATGGGTCGAGAGCTGCGACCAGTTGATCGGGTAACCGGTGATGCGGATGGCATCGGCGAGCGCGGGATTTTCCTCGATGAGGCGTTCGCGGACGAGGCTGCTCGGGGCGAGCACGCGCGCGAGCGCACGGTAGCGGCGGTATTGGCCCTTGGGCATGCGGCCGCACATCACGACGACGCGACCGGAAGAGGGACTCCAGCGTCCGAGCCACATGGGCAGCGAGACGGCGTTGCAGATCACGATGTCGGCGGGCGGCAGGGCGCGGAAGGCGCGCCAGCTCCAGACGAAGTCGTGGAGGAGATTTTTCCAGAGCTGCGAACGATGGTCGTGGCCCGGCAGACGGCGATAGGTGACGCCGTCGAGTTTTTCGACGGCGGGGTGGCCGGTCCATTCGCGCGAGAGGGAAACGACCTCGTGGCCGCGCGCGGCGAACTCGCGGCCGAGGGCGAACCACGTTTTCTCGGTGGAGCCGCCGCTGATCGGGGGCACGGGAAGAAAGAAGCCGTTGACGATCGAGATCTTCATCCGCGAGGGGGCAGGCTCGCGAGGGCGGAGACGAGCCCGGCGGTGGTTTGCGGGTAGGTGTAATCGGCGACGCGCTCGCGGGCGGCTTGGCCGAGGCGATCGAGTTCCTCGCGCGGCGCGCGCAGGGCGGAACGCAGCGTCTCGGCGAGGGCGGCCGAGTCGTGGGCTGGGAAAACCCAGCCGGTCTCGCCGGGCGTGACGAGGTCGCGCTGGCAGCCGACGAGATCGGAGACGAGGCACGGCAGGCCGAGGTGCATCGCTTCGTTCACGGCGAGGCCCCAGGTTTCGTAGAAGCCGCGCGAGGGAAGGGCGAAGATGTCGGCGGAGAGATAGCGCGACGGCATCTCGGTCTGGTTGGCGAAGGGCAGGAAACGCACATCGCGGTCGCGGCGGGTGCGGGCGAGTTCCTCGAGGCGCGCGCGCTCCGGGCCGTCGCCGACGAAGACGAGGGCGTCCGCGCGGGTGCCGACGGCGTGGAAGGCTTGGAGCAGCTCGAGCGGTTGCTTGCGCTCGTGGAATTTGCCGGCGAACAGGACGACGCGGCGGCTGTCGAGCCCGAGCTCGCTGCGTAGGCGGGCGGCGGCGGCGCGCGTGGCGGCATCGCCGGCGTCGAAGCGCGCGGCGTCGACGGAGTGCGGCGCGAGGAAGATTTTTTTCGCGGGCACGCCGAAGGCGCGGAAGTAGTCGCGATTTGCCGCGCCGACGCTGGCGAAGGCGGCGAACTGGCGGAAGAGCGTGCCGAGGGCGAGGCGGCGCAGGAACGTGGGCGCGCCGCGGCCGAGGAGGTGCGAATCGCCGCGGAGGATGACGGGCACGCGCGCGCGGCGCGCCCACCAGAGGGCGCGGAGGTGCGAGCGCCAGTTGTAGCCGAAGAGCAGGAGCGCGTCGGGTTTCCAAGCGGCGAGCCGCGCGGAGAGCGCGGGGTTGTCGAGGCCGTTGAAATGATGGGTCCCGGGATCGCGGGCGACGTTGGGAACGAATTCGGATTCGTAGCCGGAAAGCAGGTCGAGGTCCCACTTGATGGTTTGTTCGAACTGGGGATCGCGTTGGGCGGTGACGCCGAATTCCCAGAGGTAGAACACGCGGAACTCGAGGACGCGTTGCGCAGCCATCCACTGAAACCACGGGCTGTAATACTGCACCGGGTGGGAGAGGACGATCGCGAGGCGGCGCGGCACGGTCAGGCGGGCGGGAGGAGGCCGCTGGAGGGGTGGATGAACACGGCGTTGTCGCCTTCGCCGGAGAGGACGCCGGCGGCGGGGACGAGGCGGTTGCGGCGCGCGACGTAGGGCACGTAGCCGTGGGAGCGGAGCGTTTCGCCGACGCCGGGGCCGGAGTCGCCCATGATCTCGGCGTGCACGGCGCCGATCTTGCCGGCGGCGAGGGCGCGGGCGGCGCCGGCGAGCGCGCCGGGTTCCGCGCCTTCCATGTCGAGTTTCCAGAGGTCGATGCGGTCGAGGCCGAGGCGCGCCATCTCGTCGTCGAGCGTCACGAGGGGAATCGCGTCGCCTTCGATGGCGTCGAGGCGGTTCCACGAGCCGTGGGTGGTGGCGTCGCCGACGGAGCGAAGGAACGCGGTGCCGGGCGCGGCGGCGAGGCCGTGCGAGCTGATGGAGACTTGGGCGAGGCGGTTGGCCTCGACGCAGCGCGTGAGCCAGGCGCGGGCGTCGGCGCCGGGTTCGTAGGCGAAGATGCGCGGCTGCGTGAGCAGTTGGGAGAAGTAGAGCGTGGTCTGGCCGATGTTGGCGCCGGAATCGACGACGGTGCGGATGCGGTCGCGGTTGGCGAGGAGCCAGCGCCAGAAGGCGTAGCCTTCGTAGTAGCCGTAGACGATCCAGCGGTGCGGCGGGGTGGCGAGGTCGAGTTCCCACGGGATGCCGGCGTTGGTCTCGATCCACGCGACGCCATGGCGGGCGAGGGTGCGGGAGAAGAGGCGCTCCATGAGGCCGAGTTTGCCGGGGAACTCCCACGGGCGCAGGCAGCGCAGCGGGAGAGGGAGAGGAACGAGCTCGGGGATTTTCATGAGCCGAAGGAGCGGATGAACATGGGCACGCCGAGGACGGCGACCAACGCTTGGAAGAGCGAGCTGAGCCAGATGCTGAGGGTGAGCTCGACCTGGAAGCTCCAGGCGATCAGCACGACGAGGAGGAGGCCGCCGTAGGAGACGAGCGGACTCTCGGAGCCCCAGCTGGTGACTTTTTTGAGGATGGAGCCGATGAGCAGCGCGAGCGTGCCGATGCCGAACAGGCCGAAGTTCGCGTAGGCTTCCGAGAGCATCCCGAAGCCGATGGTGGTTTTCTGGGTGTCTTCCTCGGTTTGGAGGCCGAAGTAGCGCGAGAGGGTGTTGGTGCTGATGTGGCCGACGGGTTTGTCGGGCCAGAAGAAGCGCGGCACGAATTGCCCGGGGATGTGCTTGTAGGTCTCGCCGTAGAGGTAGGGCTGGCGGTCCGGGCACGACGAGATGACGAGACACATGATGTGGAAGAGGGAGGTGCGCTCGAGGAGCTTGGTGGTGGAGGCCTTCTTCTTCTCCTCGTCGCTGGCGATGCTGATGCCGTTCTCGATCCACTCCGCGTAGAAGGAGGGCAGGTCGGTGATGCTGATGCCTTGGGCGTCGGGCGCCCAATATTTCGCGCGCAGCTCGGTCTTGCCGTTGTGGAGAATCGCCAGGAAGGGCACGACGGCGATGAGCAGTCCGAAGGGCAGGCGGCGCGCGGCGGAGACGTAGCCGAGCAGCGCGAGCACGACCATGGAGATGCCGCCGACGAGGAAGAGCGACGCACACTGCAGGATGAATTGGATGATGAAATTCGTGGCGAAGAAACTCATGTCGCGCCGGGCCAGCGTGCCGGCACCCCAACGGCGCGAGGTCAGGAACGTGGCGACGATGCCGATGCCGTAGAACGCGGCGCGCAACACACCCTCCGTTTCGGTGGGGATGAACTTGAAGAGCAGGTCGCGATAGAAGGTGCTGAGCGCGGTGTAGATCGTCGTCAGCGTCATGCCGTAGGCGAGGTAGCGGCTGAGTTTTTCAGTGACGATCGGTTGCGTCCAGAAATCGGTTTTGCGCGGCTCACCGCGCACGAGGAGATAGGAGAGGATCGCGAGGGTCTGAAACAGGATGACGCTGAGCGCGGCGGTCGTGATGATGTCCGGGTGATAGAGGCTGAGCTGTTGGTGGCCGCTGAGCAGCGGGATCGCGTAGGCGTTCACCGTGGTGAGCATGAACGTCTCGAAGATGGGGAACGGCTTGTTGTTGCCGCGGGCCCAGAGCAGGGCAGGGAGGCAGCCGAGTGCGAGAATGATGAGCCCGAAATAGAGATGCAGCGGGTCCTCGACGTGCGCGGACTTCGCGTAATACAGCGTGAGGAAGGCCAGGCCGATCAGGCCGAAGCGGAACAGGCTGGGGTCCTCGCGCTGGCCGGCAGGACGCGGGGCATTCAGGTAGTCGACGACCGCGGCGTCGGGTGACGGCTCGGGCGGAGGCGGAGGAGGTTCAGGATTTTGCGGGAGCATCGGCGGAGCGGGCGAGCGCGGCGTCGAACAGGGAGCATTGCCGGCGGGCGAGCGCGGCGGCGGTCAGTGTTTCGGCGAACCAACCATCGCAGCGGGGGGAATGCAATGCCGCGCGCTCGCCGGTGGCGGAGGCGCGGAAAACCGCGGCGACCTCGTGCGCGGGCTGGATTTCATGGCCGGGGCGCATGAGCGTGACGACGCGGGCGCATTGCAGACGTTCGAGGAGGCGGAGCAAGAGACTGCCGTCGTGCGCCAGCGCGAGGATCGGGCGCTCGGCGAGGTAATACGGGTAGAGCTTCGAGGGCGAATACGCGAGGTCGTCGGTGCCGAGCAGCAGCAAACCGTCGGCGGCGCGCATCAGGCGCAGCGACTCGAGGTAGCCGACGCGCTGGGGCATTTCGGCGACGAGGTCGCCGACGTCGTAGGCTTCGGCGAGATGTTGGGCCGATCGTGTCGCGCGGCTCGGGTCGGCGTAGGAGGTGCCGATGAGGTGCAGTCGGATTTTCGCGGCCAGTTCGGGTGCGCTTTGACGCAGCAGGCGCAGCCCGGAAAACAACACGCGCAGCGAATGGCTGAACGATGGCCCGAGGCTGCCGGTGACGACCCAGTTGAACTTGTCGGCGGGCAACTCGATGGAGAGCGGCGCAGGCGGCGCGGCGCGGAGGTAGTCGAAATCGGCTTGCGGCGCGCCGAACGGAATCACGGCGTGCGGCGGCAGCGCCTTGCGAGTGTAGCGGCGGCGCAGTTCGCTGAAGTAGTGGGGCGAGACGCTCATCAGGCCGGCCGCGTCGTAGAAGGTGCGCTCTTCGAAGAGCCAGGCGGTGAAGCGGGCGAACTGGTATTTCCAACCGCCGGGCGGACGCGGCGCGCCCGGGCGGTCGTAGTAGTCGCTGCGCCAGGGATCCTGCAGGTCGACGACGTAGGGCACGCCGTAGCGGCGGTGCCAGAGCCGGCCGAGCGGCGTGACGAGGTATTGCGTGGTCGTGAAGAAAACCAGGTCGAAGCGCTCGCGTTCGAGCAACGGGATGGCGGCGCGATTCAGTTGGGCGACGCAGCGGAGGCCGAGGTTGTTGATGCCGACCCAGCGCGTCACCTCGCGCGCGAAGGCGTCGCAGTAATGCACGCGCACATCGGTCGGCAGGCTGGGCAGCAGCGAGTCGTCGTGCCAGTCGGCGCGGTGGCGTGGGTTGACGGCGAGCACGACGGGTTCCCAGCCGTGGGCGCGATAGTAGGGCAGGCTCATGCGCACGCGCTGGCAATCCGGTGCGTTCACCGGCGGAAAATGCGGGCTGACGATGAGGACGCGTTTCACGAACGAGCGGGGCGCGGACGCAGCACGCGGACGTCCCAGATCTGCTTGCCGTCGGCGCTCATGACGGCGGTGGCGTGGATGGTCTCGCAGACGGTGGCCATGCGGCGCCATTGGGCGGCGTAGGCGCCGAAGCGGAAATGGGAGAGGAAGAACAGGCCGCCGGGGGCGAGGTGCCGCGCGAACGCCTCGAGCGTGGCCGCGGGGTCGTGCGCGTAGCCGATGCATTCGTTGAACGAGATGGCGTCGAACTCGCCATCGGGCCGCCACGTCTCGTAGTTGCCCTCGATGAATTCCATGCGGGCGAGGTTGAGCGCCCGCGCGCGGGCGACGGCTTCGGTCGAGAGATCGACGCCGAGAAAGCGTGCGAACGGATAGTGGCGAAACACGGTCGCGAGCCGGCCGCTGCCGCAGCCGAGGTCGAGCACGCGCGGCGTCGAGGGGAAGTGATGATTGATCGCGCCGGCGAGCACGAGGTTGCGCGGCAGTTCGTCCCAGCCGAAGAAGTGATCCCAGTTGCCCGAACTGTATTCGCGATCGAGCGCGTCCTTCGCGATGGGGCGACCGAAGCCGGCGGGGTCGCGGACGAGGCGTTGCAGGAGACGGTCTTTCAGGCGGGCGAGGGATGTCATGGGAGGTGGGTGCGATTGAAGTAGAATTCGTGCTCGGCGAGCGCGGCGGCGACGAGCGCGGCGGGCAAGGCGGCGGCTTGCGACGCGTGCGCCTGCCAGGCGCGGCGTTTCGCGTCGAGCCAGGGTGCGGTGGCGAGGCGGTAGTTTTCGCCGCGTCGCAGAAGTTGGCTGCGCAGACGAAGGGGATTCCACCACGCCCACACGGGGTATTCCCAAATCTGCAGGCTCATGCCGGCGAGCACGCAGGCCTCGCGGGCGAGCCAGAAGACCGCGTCGTGCTCCGTGCTGCCGCCGCCGAGGAAGGGAACGAGCACGCGCGCGGGGCGGTGGCGTCGGAGGACTTCGGCGAGCGCGCCGAGCACGCGCGTGCGCACGTCGGCTTCGAGGCGGTCGAGGTCGCCGTCGGGAGCGTCGAGGAAATCGGCGCATGCCGGCGGCAAGCCCAGGAAGCCGAGCGCAGCCAGAGCTTCGGCGCGGCGGTGCGCGGCCCGCGCGGGGCGGGTTTGGCCGGGCGCCCAGTCGGCGCTGGCGCTGTCGGAAACGAACACGACGTGCGTGGGCGTGCCGCGCGCGGCACGCGAAGCGAGCAACGCGCCGCAGCCGAGCGTCTCGTCGTCCGCGTGCGGGGCGAGCACGAGCAGCGGAGCGGAATCGGACGGGAGGACCCGGCTATTGGCGGCGAGGAGGCGGCGCAGCAGGCGACCGAGCTGGAGGCGCGCGAATTCCTTCACCGGGTGCCTCCAATGGGATTCGACAGGTAGTCGTCGATGTCGAAGTCGTCTTCGGGCGGCAAGGAGTCGCGGAGCACGCGATTGAAAATCCGCAGCTGGCGGATGGAGACGGCGGCGGCGGTGTATTCCGCCTCGAGGCGCGCGCGGTCGAGTGGCGGCAATGCGGCGGCGCGCTGCTCCGCGAGTCGCGCGATGGTTTCGGCGATGAGATCGGCGGCGGCGGTGGGTTGCGCCGGGTCGAAGGGAGCGAGCGCGGCGCCGCCGAGCTCGTGGATCTTCGCTTCGAGCACGCTGTCGCGCGGGGCGATGGCGAGGGCGGGCGTGCCGGAAAGCAGCGTGGGGTAAACCTTCGAGGGCGAGTAGGCGCGGTCTTCGGAGCCGAGGAGGAGCGCGATGTCGGCTTCAAGGAGAAGTTGGAGCGCGTCGAGGTAGCCGATGCGCGCGGGCCGCTCGTGGATTTGCGCGCTGATGCCGTGCTTGGCCGCGAGCGCGGTAGAGGTTGCCACGCCGGTGCCCGCCTGGGCGTAAGAGGTGCCGTAGAAGTAAAGGCCGACCCGGCGATCGGCGAGCCGCGTGCGCGCGATGCCGGCGAAGAGCGCATCGAGCGCCGGAAGCATGTCGGGACCGAGGCGGCCGGCGTAGGCGATCTTCAGCTCGGGCGTGTCGGGCAGGATGCGGGGCACCCGGGGCAAACGCTCGTGCACGAGCGCGAAATCCGCGTCCGGCGCGCCGAAGGTCACGACGCTCGCGTGGTGGGCGTCGAACCACGCATAGCGCCGCCGCAGCACCTCGATGTAGGCGGAGGAGACGCTGATCACGTGCGCACAGTTCCGGAGCGTCCAGCCTTCGAGCAGCTTGGCGGAAGCGTAGGTGAAGAGGTATTTCCAGCCGCCGGGCGGCTTCGGCGCGCCGGGCTGGCTGTAGTATTCGTTCAACCACGGGTCCTGCAGGTCGATCACGTAGGGCACGCCGAACTCGCGTTGCCAGAGGCGTCCGAGCGGACAGAGGACGAATTGCGTGGTGGAAAAATAGACGAGGTCGAACTTCTGCTCGGTGAGCAGACGGGTGCCGGCCTCGTAGAGAAACGGCAGCGAGCGCAGGCCGAGGTTGTTGATGCCGACGAAGCGGGTCCAGCGGCGCGAGAAGATCGGCGCGCGGACGATGTGGATGGGCTTGGGCAAGGTGGCGAGCAGGGCGGGCTCGAGCGGCGCCATGGGCTCGCGGTCGTCGACCGTGAGCACGACGACTTCCCAGCCCGCGTCGACGAAGTGCGGCAGGCTCATGCGCACGCGCTGCATGTCCGGGGCGTTCACCGGCGGGAAGTGGGCGGAGACGATGAGCAGGCGCGGCATCAGTGCACGAGGGAGCGGTAGACTTCCAGATAGCGCGGCGCGACGGTGGCGAGGCTGAAACGGCGCTCGACGTCGCGGCGGCACGCGGCGCGGTCGAGGTCGCCGAGACGGCCGACGGCGGCGACACCGTCATCCACGCCCGTGATGAAGAATCCCGTGCGGCCATCCTCCACGATCTCGGGCAAGGCGCCGCGCGCGCAGGTGATCACGGGCGTGCCGCAGGCGAGCGCCTCGGGGAAAACGATGCCGAACGGCTCGTTCCAGCGAATGGGCACGATCATCGCGGCGGCGCGGCCGAGCAGGTCGTTTTTGCGGACGTCGTCGACTTCGCCGATCCACTCGACACCGTCGCGGCCGAGGTGCGGCTCGACTTCGCGGCGGAAGAAATCGGCCTGCGGACCGGACGTCGCGTGATTGCCCGCGATGAGCAGGCGCAGACCGGCACGGCGCGCGATGGCGATGGCGAGGTCGGGGCCCTTGATGTCGTCGACGCGACTGAGAAACACCAGCGGCGCATCGGCGGGCACATGCGGCACGAAGGTGAATTTCTCCAACTCGACGAAATTCGGGATCGCCGTCCAATCGCCACCCTGCGGCCGGCCCATGCCGCAGATGAAATCGCTGCAGCCGGTGAAGCGCAGCGTGCGGCCGCCGAGGCGGGCGACGAGTGCGAGCTGACGGCCGCCGGTGTGGCGCTGGTAGGACATCACGACCGGCTGCCGTGTCGCGAGCGTCGGCAGCAGGTAACCGAGACGCGAGAAGCTGTGCACGACATCGGGGCGGAACTCGCGCACAGCCCGACGCAGAGCGAGGGCGTTGCGCAGCGTCGGCAGTGCGCCGGCGATGCGTTGATCGGGCCATGTGAAGAGTTTCTCCGCCGGCGCGGTGGAGTCGCGATGGGCGAGCAGCCCGGTCGCATGCCCGTCGGCGGCGTAGCGGCGGATGAGGGCGTCGACAATGCGCTCGATGCCGCCGTAGCCGAGCGGCGGCACGGGAATCATCGGGTCGCAGGTGAAGAGAATCCTCATGGAGTGGCGGCGGCGGGAATCCAGACCAGGCCGCGCGTGTCGGGCGCGTGCGAGTAGCCGCACGAAGTCAGGAAATTCGGGATGGCGGCGGGATCGAGGCCGCGTTGTTGCAGAAGGTTCGGGTGCAGCTCGAGGAAGAGCGCGCGGACGCGTTGCTCGCGGAAGATTTCCGGACTGCCGAGGATCGCTTCGTGCTCCCAGCTCTCGATGTCCATTTTGAGGACGAAGGGGCTGTCGATGGCCAAGCGGGCGAGGAAGGCGGAAAGCGTCAGAATCTCGATCGACTGCTTTTTCAGCGGGTAGCGCGTCGCGGTGACGAAGCCGGTCGAGCTGTTGTTCATGTCCGGCGCGAGCTGAAGTTCGGCAGTGCCGGCGTGGTCGGAAATCGCGACCGCATGCGTTTCGACGCGAACGGTGTTGAGCGCGAAATTGCGCTGTAGCACCGGTTGCAGACGGAGTTGAGGTTCGACGGCGACAACGCGGCCGGTTGGGCCGGTGAGGCGAGCGGCGGGCACGCAGATGAAACCTTCGTTCGCTCCGACGTCGACGAACGTGTCGCCGGGCCGGAGGAAACGGGCGAGGAGACTTTCGGTGGCGACGTCGTAGTGGCCGTGGGTGGCGACGCGCTGGCCGGCGTCGCTGGCCGGGTCGATCCAGAACGTGCCGGCGGGTGTCGTGATGACACGGCGGCGGAGGAAGAGCAGGCGCTTGATGGCGACGGCGAGCGGCGCGGGGCGCACGGAAAGGAGCGCGCGGCCGAGCCGCAAGGCGAAGGAATCGGCAATTGTGCTCATGGGCGTCCGGCGGCTTTTTTCACGAGACGAAGCAAGGTGGTGCGGTCGGCGGCCTCGGGCGGCGCGAGATCGGCGGCGATTTCCGCCTGGACGCCGTAGCGTGCGGCGAACGAAGCCGCGATCTCGGTCGTCGCGGCGGTCAAGTGCGCGGCGCGAGGCAGCATGGTGGCAAGAATGATGCGGACGGCGGAGCGGAGCACGGGATCGGCCGCGGGATCGGTCGAGGCGTCCGCGAAGAGCGCATCGAGGTCGGCGCCGAATTTCGCGTGCGTGCGGTCGGCCGCCGTGGCGGCGGCGGCGATGCCGGCGACGCGGTGGCCGATGTAGTAGTGCGCGTCGACTGCGGTCGCGGCGGCGGAGAGTGATGCGGCCTCGTCGCCGTGGACACGGAACGCGGTCTCGAAGGTGGCGAATGGAGCGAGCGGCAGCAGCCGGCGGGCAAGACTGCGGCGGAAGCCTCCTAAGCCGGCCGGAGCGGCAACGGCCGTGCGGTCCCACATTGCGTCGCTGCCCGGCGCGCTCGCGCCCTGGCCGTGCACGACGTGCACGCGATAGCCGGCGGCTTGCAGCGCGTCCGCCTGCTGCGCGACGCGCAGGGCGTCGGCGAGCGGCGCCGACGTGACGAGGCAGATCAACTTGGGGGCATCACTCATCCGAACAGTCCTCCTTCGCGCAGGACGGCGGCGAGGCGCGCGCGGTAGTCGGACCATTGCCAGCCGGCGGCGGTGCGCAGCGCGGGTTCGCGCATGGCGCGCAGCTCGGCGCGGTGGGCGAGGCACCAATCGACGCTGCCGGCGATGGCGGCGGAGTCGGCGGCGGGAATCAGCAGGCCGTTTTCATTGGCGCGCAGCAGGTCGGCGGCGCCGGCGGAAGTCGTCGTGATGACGGGCACGCCGCGCGACCACGCTTCGGTGACGACCATGCCGAAGCCATCGCACAGCGTCGGGAAGATCAGCGCGTCCGCGCGGTGCAGCGCGGCCATGAGTTCGCTGTGCGGCACCGCGCCGGCGAATTCGATGCCCTCAGGCACAGGTTGCACAAGACGGTCGGGCAGCGGGACGGAGCCGTAGACGCGCAGGCGGGCGTGGCGGCCGAGGCCGTGCGTGCGCCAAGCGTCGAGGAGGTAGTGCGCGCCTTTGCGGACGGAAAATGTGCCGGCCCAGACGAGCTCGAGCGGGCCGTTGCGCGTGCCGCCACTGAGGGCGAGTTCGCGGTCGACGACCGGTGGCGCGCCGTAGGGGACGACGCGGACTTTAGACACGTCGAGGCCGGCGGGCGCGAAGCTGTTGCGCGTGAACTGCGACGCGGCGACGACGAGATTGGAGCGTGTGAATTCGGCGTGGCGGCGCGCGATGCGACCTTCCTCGCGATCGGCGGTCCATTGGTGCCACGGCGTGATGAGCTCGGGGAATTTCGCCGCTTCCCGGTCGAGCAGCGCTTGCACGAAACGCGGCTCGGGCGCGGGCATGTCGTAGGCGACGCGGATGCCGAGGGCGTTGGCGCGCGTGATCGTGGCGAGCGAACTGTATTCGAAGGCGTAGACGCCGGTGAGCCCGGGATGGAGGCCGCGCGCGACGGCAGCGTCGAAGGCGTGCTCGGCGCGCTCCCAGACAAAATCGGTGAGGCGGCCATCGCGGTCGGCGCGGGCGGTGGCGACGCGCAGCAGTTCGCCCCACGGGCGCGAGACGACTTTTTCGAGCGGCACGGCGGAGACGGTGCGGCGGCGGAATTCGCGTTCGAGATCGAGGCCGACGAGGCGCCCGGCGGCGAAGGCGGCGCGCTGCGCGGCGCTGGAGGCGTCGTAGCGAATGCTCGTGATGTAGGAATCGAGCTGGCCGGCTTCGTGGAGCGCGCGCGCGGCTTGTTGCACGAACGGCGCGACCATCGGATGAAAAATGCGGACGCTCATGTCAGGCGCGGAAGCGGCCGGCGGCGACTTGCAGGCGGCGCGCCAACTTCCAGCCGATGAGGCGGCGGAGGAGTTGAAACGTGCCGCCGCCGAGCGGTTGAAACGCGGCACCGCCGAGGCTGCGGGCGAGTTGTTCGGCGTCGCGCACGAGATCGGGCGCGGCGGGGTAGTAATCGTAGGCGAAGCGCTGCGCGAGGTCGGCGGCGGCGCGGCGCATTGCGGGCGTGTCGGCGAGGAGCGTCATCTCGTCGACGATGAGCTGCACGGCGAGGTGGCCGGACTCGAGGTGGCGGCGACTGCGTTGCGCACTGAGGCTCGATGGGAGCGCGGAGCGGTAGAGCGAAACGGCGTCGGGACAGTAGGCGATGCGCGAGGCGGCGGTGACGATGCGGGCGAAGTATTCGCCGTCGTCGTTGAGCGAGAGGCGCTCGTCCCACGGGCCGGCGGAGTCGGCGATGGCGCGCGGCACGAGCCACGCGGCGGGATGCATCATGCAGTCGTGCGAACCGTAGCGGACGAGGTAATCCTCGGACGAGAGATCGGCGAAGAGCGGATTCGCATCGTGAAAGTGCGGCTGCGCGGGATCGGTGGTGAAGCGGCCCCAGCGCCCGGTGAGGACGGTGCCGGCCGGCTCGCGGGCGGCACGGGCGAGCTGGGCGGCGATCTTGCCCGGCGCGAGCAGGTCGTCGGCGTCGAGGAACTGGATGAACTCGCCGCGCGCGGCTTCGAGGCCGCGGTTGCGCGCGGCGGAGGCGCCGCGGTTGGGTTGCGCGATGACGGTGACGCCGCGCGCCTCGAAGCGCCGAGCGACGGCGAGGCTGTCGTCGGTCGAGCCGTCGTCGACGACGATGAGGTCGAGCGTCGCGCCGGTTTGCGCGAGGCAAGACTCGAGCGCGGCCGCGAGCCACGGCGCGGCGTTGTAGCAAGGGACGATGATCGAGACGGTCGGCACGCGCGTCAGGATTTGAACGCGAGGAGGGATTTCACGCAGCGGGCGGCGGCGGCGCCGTCGCCGTAGGGGAAGGTGGGCTTCAGCGCGCGGCGGGCGCGACGACTAGCGGCGAGCGCGGAGCGGACGGCGGGAAGGAGACGCGTGGGTTGGTGGCCGACGAGTTTCACGAGGCCGGTTTTCAAGCCTTCGGGGCGTTCGGTGGTGTCGCGGGTGACGAGCACGACTTTGCCGAGAGCGGGAGCTTCCTCCTGCACGCCGCCGCTGTCGGTGACGATGACGTGGCTGAGGTCGAGCAGCTGGAGAAACTCGGGGTAATTTTTCGGCGCGGTGAGCACGATGTTCGGGACGCGGCCGAGCATTTCCTCGACGGTGGTGCGGACGTTCGGATTCGGGTGAACTGGATAAAGGAAGAGCGCGCGCGGGTCGGCGGCGGCGAGGCGGGCGAGCGTGCGGCAGATTTGGCGGAGCGGCTCGCCGAAGTTTTCGCGGCGATGGCCGGTGACGAGCACGAAGCGGTGGCGCTTATCGGCGGCGAGGAACGCGGCGATGCGATCGCGGTCGGCGTCGGGCACGGGTGCGGTGCGGAGCCGCGCGACGCCGAGGAGGAGCGCGTCGATCACGGTGTTGCCGGTGACGACGATGCGCGCGTGCGGCAACGGCATCGCTTCGCGGCGGAGCGCGCGGGCGGAGGCGGCAGTCGGCGCCCAGTGGAGCGCGGCGATTTGGCTGATGAAACGGCGGTTGATTTCCTCAGGGAAGGGCGAGTCGATGCGATTGGTGCGTAGGCCGGCTTCGAGGTGGGCGACCTTGATTTTGAGGTAGAACGCGGCGAGCGCGCAGGCCATCGCGGTCGTGGTGTCGCCTTGGACGACGACCCAGTCGGGCTGCAGTTCGCCGAGGACACGGTGCAGCTCGGTCACGGCGCGACTGGTGAGCGACGCGAGCGACTGGTTGGGCTGCATGAGATTGATGTCAACGTCGGCGCGGATGTCGAAGAAACCGAGGATCGGCGCGACGAGGTCGGCGTGTTGTCCGGAGAGGACGACGGTGGTGCGGAAGCGGCGCGGGTCGGCGCGGAGCGCGAGGATGAGCGGCGCGAGCTTGATGGCTTCGGGGCGGGTGCCGAGGACGAGGGCGACGTGGATCATGTCAGGCGGGGAGGATTTCGCGGACGGCGGCGACGAGGCGGGAGCTTTCGGTTTCCCAGTTGTAGATGTCGGTCGCGAGAGACCACGCGCGGTCGCGGAGGGCGGTGAGGCGCCCGGGCGTGCCGGCGAGTTGGGTGAGCTGGTCGGCGAGCGTGAGCGGGTCGTCGTTGGAGAAGGTGAACGCCCAGCCGTCGTGCGCGGCGAGGAGGCGACGGTGCGCGGCGGTGTCGGTGAGCGCGAGGGCGCAGCCGGCCATCATGCCGGTGAAGACCTTGTTGCCGACGGCGAGTTGGTGGAAGAGCTGCGTGCCGGGCTGCGTGCCGAAGCAGATGTCGTGTTCGCCGGCGAGCGGCACCATGTCGCGCGGCGGGGCGCCGGGTGCGAGCGCGAGCGCGTCTGGGATGCGCAGCTCGGTGGCGAGAGTGCGGAGTTGCGCGAGGTAATCGGGACGTGGATTCGCGCCGCGGAGGGTAAGCCGCGCGGGGAAGGGCAGCGTGGCGATGGCGCGGAGAATCACTTCGGCGCAAGCGTGCGGGCCGACGGTCTGGCCGAACCAGTAGAGCGCGAGTGGTGCGTGCACGGGACGTGCGGCGGGCGGCGGAAGCGCGGCGCGTTCGGCGAGCGTCATGCAGTTGTGCAGGACGACGGGCGGACGCTGGAGGCGATGCAGCTCGGCGAGGCGATCCGCGGCGGCGTCGGACATCGTCGTGAGGAACGCGGCGCGCGGGAGGTGGCGGTCTTCGATCGCGCGGACGAGCGCGGTGGGTTCGTCGGTGCAATCGGAGACGAGATCCTCGACATCGACGGCGAAGCGCGCGCGGTGAGTCTGCGCGGCGGCGACGGCGGGGAGGACGACCATCTGCTGCTGGGCGAGGTAGAGGTCGGCGGGAACGGTGCGGGCGGCACGGGCGAGTTCGGGACCGAAGTAGCCGTAGGCGCGATTGCGGGCGAAGTCGGAGGAGAGCGGGAGTTTTTCCGCGAGGCGGCGGCGGAGGCGGGCGAAGCGCGCGTGGAGGCGGCCGCGTGGCGTGCGGCAGAAATCCAGCGCGACGGTTTTCCAGCGCGCGGCGGCGATGAGAGCGTCGTCGTGTCCGCGGAAGCGCGCGAGGTGGTCCGGATAGATGACGGTGACATCGTGGCCGGCGGCGGCGAGGCAGTCGGCGTTGCGCACGAGGCGCGGATTACTGCCGAGCTGATTGGGACCGAGAATGACGATGCGGGCCATCAGCGGGAGTCGGACGAACGCCGATAGAGGGTCGCGAATCCTTCCGCGGGCGAGGAGACGGCGTGCCAGTGGCGGCCGTCGGCGAGTTCGGTGGGCGGCACTTTGTCGCCGTAGAGACCGATGAACAACGGGGCGCGGCCGAGCGCCGCTGCCGGCGCCGGGCCCGCGGGTTGATAAGGCGAGCCGACGTGGCCGAGGAAGTGCAGCGCGATGGTCTGCGGGCCGCGGCGCCACACGGAGAAGTCGGTCGGGGCTTGCGGACGAAAGCCGGCGGCGAAGAGCTCACGGAGCGCGAGTTGCTCGGGGAGCCACCCGGCGAAATAGAGGGTTTCGCTCGACGAGCCTTCGACAAAGGAGCGGATTTCGGCGAGGCAGGTTTGCTGGTGGAGTTTTTCCTGGCGCCACGTCTCCGCGGCGAAGAGGTGGCCGGTGCGGAGACGGAAGCCGTCCTCGTTGGGAATCACGTCGCCGCCGCCGAGGACGATAGTGATGGTGCGAGAGCCAAGCGGAAGCGAGACAGAGAATGCGGCCGGCGCTGCAGAGAAGAAGCGCGCTTCACTCGGCAGCACGCAGATGCCGGCGACCGCATCGGCGGTCGCGGCGAGCGCGACGAGAGCGAGCGCGATGCGATGGCGGCGCGTGAGGAGGTCGGAGATCAAGAGCAACGCCGGCACGAGCGCGAACGGGATCGTGTAGTAGAGATATTTGGTGCTCACGAGCGCGTCGCGATAGGCGAGCGCAGAGGGGACGAGGCCGGCGGCGACGAGGGCGAGATGCGTTCCTTTTTTGCGCGCGACCAGTCCGACGACGCCCGCGATCGAGGCGAGCAGGAGCGCCGGCGAGAGCAGGGTCAGCAGCGCGTCGCGCGTCATGCGCAGCGTGCCGGAGTCGGCGGTGCGACCGGCGAAGGCGGTGACGGCGGCGGAGAGCGGAGCACCGCTGAGCTGGTGCAGGCCGAGAAAGACGAGAACGGCGACGCCGGCGGCGAGCGTGGTGTCGCGAAACGTCCTGGCACTCCAGCCGTCGTGAAGGGCGAGCAGCGGCAGCGCGGTGGGCGCGACGAGCAGCGCGTCACCGCGCAGCCAGCCGGCGATGCCGAGGCCAGCGCCGCCGACGAGCAGCAGCGGCAGTCGCGCGCGCCGGGCGAAGGGCACGAGTGAGAGAAGCACCACGCCGCCGGCCAGCGCGCTGGTGTTGAGGTAGCAGGCGGCGGAGACGGTTTCCTGGCAGGCGAGCATACCGAGGAGCGCGAAGACGAAGGGAATCGAGAGAGCGGCGGAGAGCAGCCATGCACCGGAGGCGGCAAAGAGCGTAGCACCCACGACGGTCGCGGTGGCGAAGACAGTTTGCGCGGAGACGCCCGTGAGACGGACGGCGGCGGCGAGCGCGTCGTAGGAACCCGGTTGAATGGGGAAAAGGTAGCGGCGCGCCAGCAGTGCGGGCGAGGACGAGACCATGCCTTCAACACCGAAGAGCACGCCCTGCTCGTCGCCCTCAACGGGCACGATGGGCCAGATGCCGCGGCTGGCGATGAGCACGAGTGCGGCGCACGCGATCCACGCGCTGCCGCGGAGGACAGCGGGCGAGGTGGATGAAGCGGGCGCGGAGACGTTCACGGGCGTTGCAGGGCGACGCGCCAGCAGTGGCGGAAGTAGGCGGGTTTCGAGTCGGCGACGTAATGATGCATCACGGCGCGGCACTCGACGGACTCGGGCGGGCGCGGCAGCAGCACGTGGTCGGCGGGGGGCGGCACGGCGCAGGCGCGGCCGGCGAGGTGCAGTGCGACGAGCGCCTGTTCCTGATAATAGTGCGTGCCGGCGCGGGCTTGAAGTTCGCGGCACCAGAATTCCATGCGCTCCCAGTCAATCTCGTCGCTGCGCAAGCCGAGCGTGCCGGTGTTGACGCGTTCGCTGACGCGCTGCCCGGCGAGTTCGTCGAGGAGCGAGAGCGGGTAGCCGTAGGCGTTTTCGATATCCTCGCCGCGGAGCGGAGTCGTGGGTGCGTCGTGCCAGTCGAGGAGGAAGCGCGGCTCGGCAAAGAAGAGGAGGTCGGAGTCGAGGAAGAGTTTCCAGCCGCTGAGGCCCGCGTGGAGGTCGGTGATTTTGCGCAGGAGCGGGAAACCGACGCGACGCGCACGGAGCGTCGGGAAACGTGCGGCGGGCAACGCGGCGTCGAGGCGCGCGGTGATGTCGGCGTCGGTGAGGAAACGCGTGTTCGGGAAGAGGCGGCGGAGCGGCGCGCGGAATTCCTCGGTGAGCGAGCCGTCGTCGAGAATGACAGGGGCGAGCGGGCGGCGCGCGTGCCGGGCGAAGGTCCAGAGGCAGAACGCGGTTTGATACCAGTAGCGGCGGCCGGTGAGGAAATGCAGCTCGACCGGCGCGCCGGTGGCGGGCGCGGGCAGCGGGAGCGTGTGCGCGGCAGCTTCCATCGCGGCGCGGCCGCGCGCGGTGCGCCAGACCTCCAGCGGTCCGCCTGCGTCGGCGACGCTCCGCAGGTAGCCGATCGGGCGGTGGTAGAGCTGGTAGGCGATTTGGCCAGGGAGCGACATCAGTGCAGTTGCGCGAGGCCTTCGAAGTGGCCGCAGGCGCCTTGCCAGCGGATGCGGGCGAGGTCGCTGGACCACGCGCGGTAGACGAACCAGGCTTTCAACTGGCGCAGCGGGACGGTCCACGACGCGATGGGCGGCCAGGGATTGGCGTCGTATTGATGGAGGACCTGCACCCACGAACGCGCGATGCCGCGGTTGAGGCGCGCGACGTAGTCAGGTTGCACACGGCCGCTCGGGATGAGGTGCGTGAGGACGAGGGCGGGAAAATAGCCGACCGACCAGCCGGCGCGCAGGACCGAGAGGACGATGTCGTTGTCGCCGCTGGAGGAGAGTTCGTTGCCGCGGCGGTCGGGCAGGCGCGCGGTGGAGTCGTCGGCGAGCCACGCGGCGAGCGCGGTGCGGCGCAGCGCCATGCCGGCGCCGACGGGAGCGCAGAGCGGGTATTCGTTGCGGCCCGTGCTCGGGTCGAAGAGCGCGGGGCAAATTTGCGGCGCGTCGCCGAGGTCGCGGCAGGCGAGCAGGCCGTCGAATTCCGGCTGCCACCACGCGGGGCGCGGCGACTCGAACTCGCCGAGGTTCTTGCCACCGGCGGCGCCGAGTTTCGAGTGTGCGGCGAAGAGCGCGACGACTTGGTCGAGGTAATCGGGCGCGAGAACGTTGTCGTCGTCCACGAGCACGAGCAATTCGCCGTGCGCCTCGGTGAATCCGCGCCGGCGCGCCGGCGTGAGGCCGAGCGATGGCTCGCGGACGATGCGGAGGTTGGCAGGTCCGAGCGTGGCGAGTTCGGCGGCGTCGAGCGCGGGCGCGGAGGCGTTGTCGACGAGGATCGTTTCCCAGTTTGCTGCGGGCATCGTCTGCGCGCGCAGGCCGGCGAGGGTGCGCGCGAGGCGGCCGTGGTGCGGGTTGTGCGTTGGAAGGACGACGGAAAGGAACATCAACGGGGCGGTGGGAAGCCGGGGCGATATGGCGCGGAGAGCTCGAGCATCTCGCGGAGCCACGCAGACGGATCATCGGCGCGCTGGCCGCGCATTCGCCATTTCAGGCCGCGGAGCCGACGGATGGTCGGATCGGTGATGCGCTCACGAAACGTGGGCGCCGCGGCGCGATAAAATTCCTCGGCGCGGGCACGGGCCTCGTCGTTGGTGAGCAGACGCCATTCGAAGGTGTCGGTCCACGCGAAGTGGATATCGTGAGCGGCACCGGCGTTCACAAGGCGTTCGCAGGCGAGGAGCGGGAGGGCGTAACGCGAGCGCGGCAGCGCGGCGGTGGCGGATTTCGGCGAGAGCTCGAGGCGTTGGCCGACGACGTCGAGAATCCAGTGGTGGTGCGGGTGTCCGCAGAGCGAGGTGATGCGGTCGCGCACGCCGATGGATTGCTCCTTGAGTCGCGTGGGCGATTCGATGACGCCGGCGCGGGCGACGCGGCGCATTTCGCGGAGGAGCGGTTCGGGCGTCGTGAGGTCCTCGACGGTCTGGCCGCAGAACGCGAAGTCGAAGAACTTGTCCGGCACCGGCAGACGGAAGGCCGGCGCGGTGAAGTCGGCCAGCATCCATGTGTCGGCGGTGAAACGTTCGCCGGGCAGCGGCGCGAGGTTCAGGCGGCCGAGGCGTGTCTGGTAGGGCATCGCGTCGGCGACGTGCGTGGCGCGCGAGAGCGGACAGAACCAGCCGCCGAGGTCGAGGACGCGCGCGTCCGGCGGGAGCGCTTCGAGGCGGGCGCGCAGGGAGGCGCTGCCGGAGAAGTTCGCGAGGGACGGCGAGTCGCTCATGTGCCGCGCAGGTGCGTGGGGCGCGTGCTGCTTTGCCAGCCAGCGGGGGCGTCGCGGCCGGTGAGGCGCAGGAACGCGACGAGGATTTTTAGGCCAATTTGGCGAATTGCTTGAGCCATGTGAGTTTCTCCTCGCGGGTTTTCTGGAAGGGATTGCGGAAGAGCTGGTCGTTGAGCACGAGCAGATCGATATCGGTGTTGAGGAAGCATTCCCACGCTTCGGCGGCGGTGCGGACGATCGGCTGGCCGGAGACGTTGAAGGACGTATTGATCAGGATCGGAACGCCGGTCTGCCGCTTGAAGGCGGTGAGCAGGCGGTGCATGTCCGGGTGGTTTTCGCGGGCGATCGTCTGGAGGCGCGCGGAGTAGTCGACGTGCACGACGCTCGCGATCTCGCTGCGCGGGAAATCGAGGCGCTCGCGGAGCGAGGCGAACTGCTCCGGCTGCGGCGTGCGGCGCGCGGGGACGAGGTTCGCGGTGTATTGCATGAAGTCGCTCGGCTCGTCGGTATCGAACCACTCGGCGCAATCCTCGGCGAGCACGAGCGGCGCGAACGGACGGAAGGATTCGCGGAACTTTACCGCGAGGTTGAGGCGCGATTGCATGCCCGGCTGGCGCGCGTCGGCGAGGATCGAGCGGGCGCCGAGGGCGCGCGCGCCGAGTTCCATGCGGCCGCGAACCCAGGCGACGATTTTGCCTTGGGCGAGCTGGCTCGCGACGAAATCGTCGAAGTCGCCGGTGACGGTGACGCGCCAGGGATTCGCCTCGGCGGGGATTGGGCCCGGCTCGCCGCCGAGATAGAAGCCGTTGTGCGCGACCTTAAAGAGCGAGCCGCGGCGTTCGCGCTCGAGCAGCAGCGCGGCGCCGAGGCCGGAGCCCATGTCGCCGCCGACGGGCGAGTTGAAGACGTTTTTGAAAATCTTCGCGGCGCGGAGCTTGCCGGCTGTGACGCAGTTTTGCGCGCAGCCGCCGCAGAACACGAGGTTCTCCTCGCCGGTCTCGGCGCGGATGTAGCGCGCCATCTTGAAGACTTCGTCCTCGAAGATCTGCTGGAGCGAGGTAGCGATGTCGATGTAGTCGTCAGTGAGCAGGTCCTTCTTGTCGCGCGCGGGCAGGCCGATGGCGGCGGCGACGTGCGGGAGTGCGCCGAGCAGGGAGAGCTCGTTGAACTGCACCGGGAATTTCAGGCGGAAGCCGCCGCGTTCGTCGGTGGTGAAGAGGCGCGAGAGTTTTTCGACGAAGCGCGGCGTGCCGTAGGGTGCGAGGCCCATGACCTTGTATTCGGAGCCGAAGGAGTGGAACCCGAGATACATCGTCACGAGCGTGTAGAACATACCGAGGCCGTTCTCGTAGGTTTGCTCGGCGCGCAGATCGAGGCGGCCGCCGTCGATCACGCCCATGCTGGCGCTGTAGTCCTCGCCCTTGCCGTCGACGCAGAGAAACGCGGCGCGCTCGAACGGCGAGGTGTGGAAACCGCCGGCGACGTGCGTGAGGTGGTGCCACGCGAAATGGAACTTCGCCGTCTGGAACAGCGCGCGGGCGGGATCGGTGAAATAGCCGGCGGTGCGTTCGGGGAGCAGGCGGCCGAGGGCGCGCGTGAAGGCGTTGCCGGGGCGCGTGGAGAGGTTGAAGAGGAGGCTTTGCAGCGGCTTCTCGGCGAAGACGACGTCGGTGACGTCGGCGGGTGTGACGCCGCCCATGGCGAGCGCTTCGGCAATGGCGCGGTGCGGGAACGAGCCGTCGTGCTTGAGGCGCGTGTGGCGCTCCTCTTGCGACGAGGCGATGAGGCGGCCGTCGATGAGGAGCGCGGCGTTGGCGTCGTGGCCGAGGAGGCCGCCGATGCCGAGGATGACGGAGCGTGAGGTGGGCGAACTCATGACTTGGCGGCGACGTTGCCGGACGGAGAGAGGGTAGGGTTGGCGCGGCCGACGTTGCCGCGCGCCGAGAGGAACCGTCGTTCGATCAGAAACCAGCTGGCGACGGCGCAGCCGAGCGAGATGACCAGCGATGCCGCCAAGAAAGTGAGGCGAGACCAACCGTCATAGTGGGCGGCGAGCACCTGTTGGACCGGAAACGAATAGATGTAGAGGCCGTAGGAAAAGTCGTGCGGCAGGCGCACGCGGGCCACGGCTCCGGCGAACACCACGGCGAGCGCAACGACGATTGGTCCGGCCAGATCGAAGCCGCCACCGCGCAGAAAAAACAGGAGAGCCGCGCCTAATCCCAGGGCGACGGCGCGCGACGGAACGAAATGTTCGCGCCAGGCGTAGAGCGTCACGCCGACCGCGAAACTGAGATAGATGTCGGCTGCGATGAACAGAATGAGCGGAGGGATCGCCGCACCGGCGGCGGCGACGCCACGAAAGCACAACAGAAGCGCGAGTCCGACCAACAAGAGAGCGCGGTTGGCTCGCAGAAGTCCGGTGGCGCCGACGACCGCGAGGCCGAGGTAGCAGAGGAATTCGGGACCGAGCGACCAAAGGCTGCCGTTGAGCAGTGCGAGTTCGGCGGGTTGATCTGCGACCACGCTGCCGATGGACGGCTGACGGATGTTGAGAAAGGCATTGCGCCACACGTAGCCGAAAGCGTCCGCCGGTTCGGACCACAGCGAGGCGAGCGGGATGCTGCGTCCGAGCGCGATGAGCGGTGCTGCGACGAAAGCGGTTGCAAGCAGGCAGACCCAGAAGGCGGGAAAGATGCGGCGCACGCGTTTCAGGAGAAAGGACCACACGCCGGACGTGCGGTCGCAGCTCGCGGCGACGAGAAATCCGCTGAGGCCGAAGAAGCCCAGCACGGCGATTTGTCCGATCGGCTTTTGGTAACGGAAAAACGCATCGAAGGGACTCGTGCGGTCGCCGACGAAGAGAAAGGAGTGACCTGCGATGACTGTCGCAGCCAGCAACAGACGGAGAAGATCGTAGGCGTTTTCTTCGCGATAGAGGCCCGGCGCGGGCGCAGACACAGGTCGGGTGACGCTCATACGAGGAGAGTCAGGTGGTCTTGCGGCAGATAGCGCGCGTGGGCGGCGGTGGCGGCGGCACGGCCGAGGGCGGGCCAGCTGGCGCGGGAGGGCGACAGAAGGGCGCGCTGGAGCGTGGCGGCGAGCAAGGGAACCGTGGGTGCGGGACAGAGGTAGCCGTTGACGCCGTCGGTGATCCAGTCGTTCGCGCCGCCGACTTCGGTCGAGAGGACGGGACGTTCGCAGAGCATCGCCTCGGGGATCGTCATCGGCACGCCGTCGTCGACTGAGGCGGAAACGAGGAGGTGATTCGCGGCCCAGATGTCGCGGAGATTTTTGACGTAGCCGCGAAAATGGACGCTGGCGGTGAGACCGAGATGCTCGGCAGTTGCGCGGAGGTAGGCTTCGGCTGGGCCTTGACCGTAGATGTTCAGTCGGAAATCCGGGCGCGGCGCCATCGCGGCGAGCGCGTGGAGAACGAGGTGGATGCCTTTGCCCTCGTCGAGGCGCGAAACGGTGGCGAGCTGCGCGAGCGGCGAGTCTGGCCAAGGCGAGACGTCGACGGGTTGCCAGCGCAGGGGGTTTTGGATGACGCGGGCCCGCGGCAGTGGGTCGAGCAGGTGGCGGCGCGTAACGGTGAGGTTGCGCGTCGAGACGAAGCAGACTTGCTCGGCGAGGGTGAGCGCGCGTTTGGCGGCGTGCCACTCGGGCTCGGTGAGCGAAGGGTTTTCTGCCTGCCAATTGGCGATGAGGCGGACGCGCGTCTGGTTTGCGGCGAACCAGTCGACCCAATCGTGGTGAAGGATGAGGTCGTAGGTGCCGCCGAGGCTGATGATGACGAGGTCGGGGCGGAACGCGGCGAGTTCGTCGACGAGGCCGTCGCCGGCGCGGCCGAGCGTGCGGCGAATTTTTCCGGCGACGCGCGCGCCGAGGGAATTCGGCACGGAGGCCGGGACGCGTTCGTGCAGCCGTGCGCCGGCGTCGACGAGTGCGGCGACGCGCGGGCTGGCGGCGACGACGGGCGAGACGGAGATCAGCAGTTCGTCGCCGCGGCGTTGGGCGGCTTCGGCGGCGTTGGTCCACAGCGTGTCGGCGCCGCCCCACGGGTAGCCGAGAATGGTGGAGACGAAGGCGATTTTCATGATCTCAGGCCGCGATGGCAAATTCGTCAGCGCGTAGCGGGCGCGGGTGTGCGGCGGCGAGTTGGGTGCGGACGGCGGCGAGGACTTGCTCCGGCGTGATGGCAGTGAGGCAGCGACGGTCGTAGTCGCATTGCGAATAGCGCCAGCAGGGCGCGCACGCGGGGCGATTGGCGAGATTCACATTGCAGGAATAGCCGGTGATCTCGGGCGGCTCGCGGCCGCCGTAGACGATGACGGCGGGGCACTCGACGGCGCGCGCGAGGTGCATCAGGAAGCCGACGAGGCCGACGAAGAGGTCGCAGCCGGCGAGTTCGCGTGCGGCGTCGAGCAGCGGAATGCCGCGGCGGTCGAGCGCGCCGGGGAGATCGGGATCTTGCGGGCTGCCGAGTTGAACGAGGTCGGCGAAGGCGGCGAGTTCGCGCGCGACGGCTTGCATGCGCTCGACCGGCCATTGCTTGTTGGCCATCGGGTAGCGCGCGGTGAGGCAGCTGGAGTGGATCGCAATGCGCGGGCGCGTCCGTTTCGGCAGCGGCGCGGGCGTGACGGCGGGCAGGTAGGGACGCAGCGTGACGTTGCCGGTGATGCCGGCGCGGCGGCAGAGCGAGGCGATGCTGGGCTCGTGCAGCGGGGCGTCGCGGTTCTCGGCGTGGAGGAATTCCTGATAAAAGAGCCGCTGTGGGCGCGAGCCGCTGAGGCGCGCCCAGGGAATGAGGCCGAGGTCGAAAGGGACGGTCGCGGTCACGTCGGCGTTTTGCGCGAAGAGTTCGGGCGATTGGCTGAAGAACCAGATGCGTTGCGGGCGACGGCGCTGGAGTTCGCGGGCGACGGCGGAGCAGAGGAGTTGGTCGCCGATGCCGCCGTAGAAGTAGAACAGGCGGTGCGGACGGCCGTGGCGGCGGACGAGCGAGAGCCAGCGGCGGAGTCCGGCGAGGTGGGAGCGAACGTCCATTCAGTCTAAAGAGTGCATTCCAATCCCGGCACAGAGGACAGAAGAGGCGGCACAGAGGTCACGGAGAATGAGTTTTCGAAATTCGCATGCTGCGTGATTCGCTCGCTAGTCTGATGAGAAACGTTTGGGACGATTTCGGATCTCCACACTCGGTGGTTCTCTGATTCGCCTCTGTGTTCTCTGTGCCTAGCATCGGAGTTTGGGTTCAGCACGGAAGGTGGATGGATCGCCACGGCCCGCGGTGCGGGCCGTGGCGATGACAAACCGATGGAAAGACGCGGGACAAACGGAGGGCTGGCTACAGGCTGGCGTTATTTCAGCAGCGGGAGGCCGCCGACGGGGCGCTGGACCATCGTCAGGCCGCAGTCGCGGTCGAGCGTGATGCACGGATAGCCGGCGCGGCGGAGTTCGTCGACGAAGCGCGGCACGCCCATGTCGTCGCGGTAGCGCGGGTCGTCGTGCTTGTGGAGTTCCCACGTGGTGTCGTGAAAGATCGTGACGGCGGACGGCGTGAGGAACGGCGAGAAGAGGTCCCAGTCGGCTTTCACGCCTTCGTAGGAGTGGTCGCCATCAATGAAGAGGAGGTCGATCGGGCGGCTCCAGTTTTTCGCGGCGGTGCGCGAATCGGCGCGGACGACTTCGACGTAAGGATCGAGGCCCATCGCGGAGACGTGGCGGCGGAAGACGTTCAGCGAGGCGTCGGGGCCGCCGCTGTCGTTCCACTCGGTCGAGGAATGCGGGTCGATGGCGTAGAGTTTGCCGCGGACGTTTTCGCGGAGCGCGAGGCCGATGTGGCAGGCGGACCAGCCGCGAGCGGAGCCGGTTTCGACAACGACATCGGGCGCGAGCGAGCGGACGAGGCCGTGGAGCAGCCACGCAGACGGACCGAGACCGGTGCGGTAGTCGCCCGTCGAAAGTTTATAGCGCGGCCACACCATGAGCAGGTGATGACGGAGGTAACGCAGACGCTCGGAGAGGTTCATTGGGTGGAGGGGAGTTTTTCGACGACGAGGTCCCAGGAGTAGATATCGACGTCGGGGTTTTCGTAGACGAGGCGCGTGCCGCCGATCTGCGTGAGCAGGCCCTTCACGTAATCGAGCGAGAAGTGCGCGTGGACGTGGTGCGGGTTGTAGGGCTGGCCCGTGCGGTTGCAGTGGGCGCGGAAGCGCTGCTCGTCGGGGCAGAAGATGATGAGACGGCCGCCGGGTTTGAGGACGCGCAGCCATTCGCGGAGGACCGACTCGGTGTCCTGAAAATCCTCGAGCAGGTGCGACGAGAAGATGAAATCGAGCGCGCCATCGGCGAACCAGACGAGGCGCGCGGCGTCGCCGCGGAGTTGCGCGGGGAATTGACCGACGGTGCCGTATTGGTTCGGCATGTCCATGCGGATGGCGGCGGGCGTGATCGGGTCGCCGCCGAAGCCGAGGTCGGCGCCGTCGCCGACGCAGTAGGGCGCGAGGCGCGCGCGGCACTTGGAGGTTTCGCTCGGCCAGCGGCGCGGCGGCGAGACGGTGCGCTTCAGCGCGTGCCACGCGGGGCGGAACGTGTTTTTGAACGAGTCGAAGAGGCTCATGGGTTGATCGGGAGTCGGGTCCAGCTGTCGGGGACGACGTCGCTCGAATTGTGGATGCTGTTGGCGAACCACGGATCGGGGGCGATGACGAGTTTTGTGGGCGAGGGGTTCAGCCACGCGGCCCACCAGGAAAAGGTGCTGTTCGCGATGGCGATGTGGTCGCAGAGCGACATGAGGCGGATCTTGTCCCACGGGTGCCAGTGATGGACGGCGCGGACGAAGACGTGCGGGCCGGGCACGCGGTATTCGCGTTCGATGGCGTCGATGTCGTCGGAGAAAATGTAGAGCGTGGCGTCGGGGCTGCGCTCGCGGAGGAGCTGGATGGCGCGGTCGTAGTAGGCCGGGCCGATGACGCCGATCTTCTGGTTGAAGGTCTGGTTCCGCGTGTAGTCGCCGCGGCGGAAGTGCACGGCGGCGGACGGGCCGCTGCGGATGCGCGCGGCCATCTCGGCGACGGCCGCCAGCGGCGGGAAGCGGAAGCTGAAGTGCAGGCGGATGTGATCAGCGACGGGCGCGAAGAATTTTTCCGACTGCCACCAGCCGGAGATCATCGTGTTGTCCGGGAGATCGAAGAACTCCGGGTAGAAGTGAAACGACTTCGCGTCGTGGAGCTGGCCGGTCGCGGTGTGGCGCGCGACGTAGTCGTTGAGCCGGAGGCGACGAGCGATCGGCAGCGCGCAACGTTCGGCGAAGGTGAGCGGGCGGCCGCAGAGGCGCGTGCTCTCGTCGGCGGTGGCGAATTGCTCGAGGATGTTGAAGCAGTGCAGGCCGTAGATGTTGTGCGCCTCGAACTCCTCGTAGTGGCGGAACCACGAGACATCGAGCTTGAGCACGGTGCGGCGCTGATGCGCGAGCGCGAGACCGGCGGCGTATTGGAACATCTGGTTGCCGAGACCGCCGTTGAGCCAGGTGATGATCATGGGTTGGGGTGGCCGAGGAGACGGTTTTTCAGGGCGCCGAGAGAGAAGCGGGCGCGGGAAAACGAATCGCCGGCGCGTTTGGCGATGAAGTAAGGCCAGACGCGCGCGTGGCGTAGGTTGACGTAGAAATGATCGCCCTCGCCGGTGCCATTGCCGAGCAGTTCGACGTGCGCGAGCGCGAACCCGTGCGCGCGCATGAAGGCGGCGATGTCGCGGTCGAGCGCCTGGCCGCGGTAAAGTTCGGTGGTGGAAACCTCGAGCCAGATGGCGGTGATGCGCGGGAGCATCTGCTCGGCGCCGCGAAGGACAAACAGCTCGGCGCCTTGCACGTCCATATGCACGAGGTCGATGGCGGCGAGGCCGCGCGCGGCGCAGAAGCGGTCCAGCGTGTCGGTCGGGACCTCGATGCGATCCTTGAATTCAATCCAGCCGTGCATCGGTGCGGAGCCGGAGGCGGGAGGCAGCAGTGAGCTGGACTTGTTGCCGTAGTTCCAATCTTCGCCGGCGAAGAGCTCGGGCGGCCGGCCGGACGAAACGTGGAAGGTGGCGGTGCCCGCGCGATCCGAAAGCGCGAGTGGCACGAGTTCGGCGCGGTCGGTGCCGTAGCGCGTGAAATTTTCGCGGGCGAGGGTTTGGTTGGACGGGAGCGCTTCGAACGCGAACACGCGCGCGGCGGGGAACAGGCGGCTGAAGCGGATCGAGTCCTCGCCCTCGCATGCGCCGATGTCGCAGATGACCCGCGCGGTCTGCGCGGGCACCAACCGCTGAAACTCCGTTGCGGCGGCACTGGGTTGGGCCAGGTAGGAGCCGAGATCGGGCGCCGATGCGGCGGGCAACGGCGGCGTCGTCACTGGAGGCGGCGCGACGAACTGTGGAGCCGGACCGGGGACGAGACGGTCCACGAGAGCCAGGTAGGCGGCGACGGATTTTTCCCAGGTGCGCTCGGCGTGGCGTTGGGCGGCGGCTTGGCGGAAGCGCTCGAGCTCGGGCTCGGGCATGCTGGCGGCGGCCGACAGTTGCGCGGCGAGCGAGTCGTCGTTGGCGGGGTCGAGCCAGAGCGCGGCGTCGCGGGCCATGTCGATTTGCGAGCCGAACTGCGCGCAGATGACAGGGCACTCGTAGCTGATCGCCGTGCGCACGACGGCGGAAGTAAGATAGTGACGCCCGGGCATGACGACCCAGTCGGCGGCGCAAAACAGGGCGCGGAGTTGCTCGTTTTCCAGAAACCCGGTGAGGAGCCGGACGTTGGCCGGCAGTTCAGCGGGAAGAAAATTGCGCGCGTTGGCGCTGGCGATCAGGAGATGGTGGCCGGCCGGGAGGCGGGCGAACGCGGTGACGAGATCGCGCGGGTTACGGCGGGCGGATGAGAAGCCGGCGTAGATGAAAACGCGGCCGCTGGCGGGCAGGCCGAGCGAAGCGCGCGCCGCGGTGCGCGGGATGGCGGTTCCGTGGAAGAGGTCGAAGCCGCCGAGACGGCACGTCGCGATTGCGGCGGGCGGCGGGGCGTCGATCTCGGCGAGGCAACTTTCCTCGTTCACGACCCAACCTTGGGCGTGGGCGAGAATCACGGATTTGATCGCGCGGTCGAGGCGGTGGGCGGCGGGCGGTTGGAGCCAGTTCGAGGTGAGGTCGTGGACTTGGTAGACGACGGGGCGATGGCGGAAGAGCGGGCGCAGGCGGCGCCGGGCGGCGGCGCGCAGCAGGGCATCGGCCGGGCTTCCGAGCCGGATCGTGGCGCGGGCGGCGAGGCGGAGCCAGCGCTGGCCGAAGTAGAGTTCGCGGGTGAGCAGCTCGGTCCAGTTGATGTGGACGAGGTCGACCGCGAGCTGGGCCGGCTGCAGCAGTTCCGAATTCGAGAGGCCGGATACGGCGCAGCCGCGCGCGCGGAGCATCGAGTTGAACTGGCGGAAGAGATTGTGGCTGGCACCGGCGCGGTTCGCATCGGAGGCGGCTTCGGGCTCGGGGAACATACCGATGCGCAGCGGTCCGCGGGCTGGCGCGGAGGCGTGTTCGGCGACGGAGGTGGCGGACGGAGTGGTCACTCGGGCCGGTGGAGCGGCGCGATGGAGGTCTTCATCGAGTTCAGCACGATGCCGAAGCCCGAGGTCAGCGGGAAGAAGCCGTGCGGTTCCTCGCCGGAGATGTCGATGCGGCCGGCGCTGATTTGCTGGATGGTTTGGTTTTCGGTGCTGAGGCCGAGGTTCATCGTGTAGCCGCCGGCTTGCAGCCAGACGGTCTGCTCGAAGGTGACTTCGTAGTCGCCGGCCGCGAGGTCGACGGGAGGCAGCCAGGCGGTTTGCACGCCGAGGCCGTCAGTGCTCATGAGGCCGAAGCCGGTGACGAATTTCGGATACGGGCGCGCGAGGTGGATGCGGATCTTGGCGCGCCAGCCCTGGCCGACGGAGAAGATGGTGTTCGGCCGGCCTTGGAGATCCTCGAAGCTCAGGCCGGTGACGTAGGCGCGGTCGCGCAGCTCCGGCGCGGGCGCGGGGATTTGGGTTTCGCTGCTGCTCGCGGTGTCGAGGTAGGCGTCGAGGACTTTGGCGACGGGACCGGCGGCTTTGAGTTGTCCTTCGCCGAGGAGGATGCCGGTGCGGCAGAGCTGGCGCACGGCGTGGATGTTGTGCGAAACGAAGAGGACGGTGCGGCCTTCGCCTTGCGCGACGCTCTGCATCTTGCCGAGGCATTTTTTCTGGAAGGCCATATCGCCGACGGCGAGGACTTCGTCGACGATGAGGATTTCCGGCTCGAGGTGCGCGGCGACGGCGAAGGCGAGGCGGACATACATGCCGCTCGAGTAGCGTTTCACCGGCGTGTCGAGAAAGCGCTCGATCTCGGCGAAGGCGACGATCTCGTCGAACTTCCGCGCGATCTCGGCGCGCTGCATGCCGAGGATGGAGCCGTTGAGGTAGATGTTTTCGCGGCCGGTGAGGTCGGGATGGAAGCCGGTGCCGACTTCGAGCAGCGAGGCGACGCGGCCACGGAGGCGGATCTTGCCGAGCGTGGGCTCGGTGATGCGGGAGAGGATTTTCAGCAGCGTGGATTTGCCGGCGCCGTTGCGGCCGACGATGCCGACGACTTCGCCCGGTTGGACGGAGAACGAGACGTCGCGCAGCGCCCAGAATTCCTCCTTCTCGAAGCTCGTGCCCCAGCGGTAGCGGCGCCAGAGCTGGCGCGCCTTGTGGTGGAGCGTGTCGCGCAGGCTGTCGTGCCGCGACTCGTGTTCGATGACGTAGCGTTTGCTGAGTCCGGTGACTTCGATGGCGGGAAGGCTCATGTCAGACGACGTCGGCGAATTGGCGTTCGGTTTTGCGGAAATACCACAAGCCCGTCACGAGCAGGACGAGCGCCACGGTGATCGAGACGGCGAGCCCGGGCAGGTGCACGTCGACGCGGCCGCCGAGCAGGCACCAGCGCACGCCGTCGATGACGCCGGTCAGCGGATTCAGCGCGAGCAAATCGCGCCAGTTGGGCAGCGTGTCGGTGCGGTAGCCGACGGGCGTGACGAACATGCCGACTTGCAGGATGAAGCCGGTGAGGAAGCGGAAGTCCCGGTATTTGACCGTCAGCGCGGTCAGCCAAAGACCCGAGCCGAGCGCAATGATGAGCGCGAGGAGCAGGAAAAGCGGGAGCAGGAAAATCTGCCAGCTAGGCCAGATGCCGAACGCGGCAATGGTCGGGATCGCGATCACGAGCACGATGCCGAAGTCGATCAGCGCGACCGCGAGCGAAGAGAGCGGCACGGTGAGACGCGGGAAGTAGACCTTCGAGATCAGGTGCGAGTTGCCGACGAGGCTGTTGCCGGCGCCGGTGAACGCGTTGGTGAAAAGCTGCCACGGCAGGTTGCCGCAGAGCACGAGGAGGAAATACGGGACGCCGCCATCGGGCATTTTTGCGAGCTTGGCGAAGACGAACGTGAGCAGCGCGGTCTGCACGACCGGCTGGATGATGGCCCAGGCGGCACCGAGCACGGCCTGCTTGTAGCGGACCTTGATGTCGCGCCAGGCGAGGAAGCCCATCAGCTCGCGATAGCGCCACAAATCCCGCCAATAGTGCTGTTCGACGCGGCCGGCCTCGATGGTGAGGTCAATGTTGGGAGCGGGTGCGGACATGGAGGAAATACGGTTGGTGCGAGCCCGACGTCAGCAATCTGCGTCGGCGCCGCTCGAGCGTCCAGCGTCTAGGAGTAATCCCCTAACAAAGCTTCGCCGCGTCACGTCCAGTGGGAAGCGGCGGAAATCAGGGGGGCATCGGTTCCGTAGGCCAAGCGGCCGGCCGGGGGCAGGCCGATAGGATGCAACCCCTAGCTCGCGTCGGAGGCAATGCGCTTTTTCGCGCAAAGCCTTAGAAACAAATGGCTTTGCTTATTTCCTTGGCTTTTTCGTCGCCGCCCAGCAAGCGGACGAGGTGGAGCCCAAAGTCGAGGGCGGTTCCGGCACCGCGCGAGGTGGTGATCTTGCCGTCGGTGACGACCCGTTCGTCGGCGAGGATTGCCGGGAGTTCGGCCGCGACGGAGAAGTGCGCGGTATAACGTTTTCCCGCGAGGAGGCCGCAATCGTGCAGCACGGTCGGAGCGGCGCAGATCGCGGCGAGCCAGTGGTTGGCGGCGGCGTGGCGCAGCACGCTTTCGCGCACGCGAGCGTCGGCGCGCAGGTGTTTCACGCCGGCACCGCCGGGCAGGAAGACGAGGTCGAAGAGCTGGTCGGTGACGGTGCCGAGCGCGACGTCGCCATGGGCCACGATGCCGCTGCGTCCGGTGGCGTGACGGTTGTCGTTCAAGGTGGCGACGGTGACCTCCACGCCGGCACGGCGCAGCAGATCGACCGGCGCGAACGCTTCGATTTCCTCAAAACCGTCGGCGAGCAACGTGAGCACGGTGGGCATGGCCAAGAAGTATCCAGGAACAAGGGTTAGGAACAAGCGGCGACTGCTGGAGTGCGGGAGCTCGGACCGAGGGCGGTGCACGTCGACGGCGAGCGTGGTTGCCGGAAAATCACGATGACTCTGTCTTGTTACTTGAAGCCTTGTCCCTTGATACTTCCGCGCGATGTCCTCCTCGGCGGTTCGTCACCTCGTCATCTTCGGTTGCGGCTACGTCGGCTCGGCGCTCGCGGAGGCGGCACTGGCGCGCGGGATGCGAGTGACGGCGTTGACGCGTAACGCGGAAAAGGCCGCGGCCTTGCGTGCGCGCGGCGTGGCGGTCGTCGAGGCGGATTTGGCGAGCGCAGAGTGGCATACGCGAATCGAGCGGGCGGATTTTGCGGCGAACACCGTCAGCGCGGCGGCACCGACGCCGGAGGGTTACCGCGCCTCGTATGTCGACGGCATGCGCTCGATCCTCGCGTGGGCGTCGCGCGCGCCGGTCGGCACGCTGGTCTACACGAGCAGCACGGGCGTTTATCCGCAGGGCGGGGGAGCTCGCGTGGACGAGAGCGCGCCGACCGAGAGCGCGTCGCCGACGGGGCGTGTGCTCGTGGAAGCGGAGAATCTGTTGCGCGGCGCGAGTGCGGCGACGGCCGCGCGGTCGTTCGTGCTGCGTTGCGCCGGCATCTACGGGCCGGGCCGGCACTATCTGCTCAATGCCCTGCGTGCGGGGCAGACGCGTTTTGGCGGCGAGCCGGGCTGCCGGATGAATCTCATCCATCGCGACGACATCGTGGCGGCGCTGCTGGCGTGCTTCATGGCACCGGCCGAGGCGGCGAGCGCGGTGTTCAACCTCAGCGATGGTGCGCCGGCGACGCGGGCGGAAGTCGTCGGCTGGCTGGCGAGCGCGATCGGCGCGCCGGAGCCGCAATTCGACGGCGCTGCTGCAAGCGCGCGCCAAGGCGGCGAACCGACGCCGGACCGCATCATCGTCGCGGACAAGATACGCCACGCACTGGGATGGGCGCCGGTGTTCCCGGATTTTCGCGCGGGCTACGGTTCGCTGCTCGGAAAACTCTAGCCTTGCCTCGCTCCGCGGCGCGCGGCGCAATTTCGGCTCTTTCATTTTCAACCCGAACTCACCATGGCCGGCGTAGGCAAATTGCTCAAACAAGCTCAGAAAATGCAGCGGCAGATCGAGGAGATGCAGAAGGCCCTCGAAGCGCGCGAGATCGATGTCTCCTCCGGCGGCGGCGCCGTGCAGGTGAAAATCAGCGGCTCGGGCAAGTTCCTCGCGCTGAAACTCGACCCCGAATTCCTCAAGGAAGAGCCGAAGCTCATCGAGGAAACCGTGCTCAACGCGGTGCAGGAAGCGGCCACGAAGGCGAAGGAGCTGAACGATTCCGAAATGCAGCGCATCTCATCGGCGTTCCAGATGCCGGGCATGTTCTGATTGCGGAGTTCGGAATGCGGAATGCGGATTTTTCGCTCCGCCAATCCACAGTCCGCAATCGCCAATCGCCAATCGCAATTCCATGACTCCCGCGCTCGAGCATTTGCAGAAACAGCTGAAAGGCTTGCCGGGAGTCGGCTATCGCTCGGCGGAGCGCATCGCGCTGCACCTGCTGGTCGAGAAACCGCAGAAGCTGCCGGAGCTGGTGAACGCGCTGCAGGCGGCGGCGAAATCCGTCCGGCGCTGCGCGAAGTGCGGCAACCTGGCGGAGGAGGAAGTTTGCCCGATTTGCGCCGACGAGCGCCGTGCCACGGGTCAGGTGTGCGTCGTGGAAAATGTGCCCGACCTTGCCGCCATCGAACGCTCGGGCGCCTATCGCGGCCGCTACCATGTGCTGCATGGAAAGCTGTCCCCGATTCGCGGCGTGGCGCCGGAAGACCTGAACTTGGGCACGCTGCTCGAGCGCCTCACTGCCGGCGAGATCAACGAGCTGATCCTCGCGCTCTCGAACGACGTCGAAGGCGAGGCCACCTGCCATTTCCTGACCGAGCGCCTGCCGAGCGGGGAAAGCGTCAAGGTGACGCGCATTGGTTTTGGCCTGCCGAGCGGCGGCGGCGTGCTCTACGCGGATGCCGTCACCCTGAAAAGCGCGCTGGAGGGCCGGCGCGACTATTCGTGACTTGCCCGCGCCATCTGCGCCGCTATGGCTTCAGGACCGTTCTTTCGCGGGTATAGTATATCGGCTATTATGCGGCTTTCCCAAAGCTGAGAGGAGGGTTCGACTCCCTCTACCCGCACCAAACCCCTTCGTTGCTCGTCGATTGAATTTTCCCCGGCCGTAGCCCGTCTCAAGGGCCTCCATTCGGCGGTGAGCATCGGTCACCCCAAAAATCGAAACTGGTCATCCTCCTCGTCACCCACATGAGAACACTGCGTCTTTGCGCCATCATCGTCCTCGGCATCGCTCTCGGCTACTTGGTCTCCGACGCAGCAGAGGGAAGGCGGGCTCCCTGTTGTGAAAAGGCGGCCAAGCAGGGCCACTCGTGCGACCACAAGTGCTGCATTGAGGCCGCGAAGCACGGCAAGAACTGCGAGAAGTGCGGCGGGAAGAACTGAGCCGCCTCCCTTCCCCTAGGGATTTCGAGCCGCGTGACATCACGCGGCTTTTCTTTTTGCCGCGCGGAGACGGTTCGGCCGCGCGGGTCCTTAGAAAATCAGAAGCGCAAGACCCGCACAGGCTGCCACCAGACAGCCGATTCCCCACCAGCGGTAGCCGCTGGCGGCCAGCGTGGTCGTGAGTGAAAGGGCGATGGCGACGAGCCAAATGAGTGCAGCAAATACCGTCAAGTGTCCCACGGGATGGATCACCGGCTTTCCTTGGTCGGCCCAACCAACATAGCAGTGCGCGACCACCCCGAGCACGGTGCATGCGAAGGCGGCGATCGATAGGAACGCGAGTCGCGCGGGATTCTTTCTGCGATGCTCTTTCATCGCGCGAGTCTAGTTCTCACACTTCCGCCTCTACCGTCGCCGTGCCGAGGCGTTTGTAGCGCTCCTTGATGCGGCGGACGATGTCATCGGTGCCGAGGCCGTAGTTGGCGCGGAGGATTTCCACGCTGCTGCCGTGTTCGACGAATTTGTCGGGCCAGCCGATGCGCTCGACGGCGGGATGGCAGTCGCCTTCCTGCAACGCTTCGAGCACCGCGCTGCCGAAGCCGCCGGCGACGACGTTGTCCTCGAGCGTCACGATCAGCGGGATGCAGGCGGCCTGCGAGAGCAGCAGTGTGCGATCGAGCGGCTTCACGAAGCGTGCGTTCACGACGCCGACGGAGAGGCCTTCCTCGGCGGCGATGCGATCGGCGACCTTGAGCGCTTCCTGCACCATCGGGCCGAGCGCCCAGATCATGACGTTGGACCCTTCGCGCAGCACTTCGGCGTGGCCGATCGGCACCGCGGCGGGTTGCGCCTTGATCTTTGCGCCGGTGCCGGCGCCGCGCGGGTAGCGGATGAACGCAGGCGAGGGGAGCTGCAGCGACGTGTGCAGCATGTCGGTCAGCTCGTCCTCGTCCTTCGGCTGCATGATGACGGCGTTCGGCACGCAACGCAGATACGAAATGTCGAAGAGGCCGTGGTGCGTCGGGCCGTCGTTCGGCGAGAGGCCGGCGCGGTCCATGCAGAAAGTCACGGGCAGGTTCTGCAGGCAGACGTCATGGATCACCATGTCGTAGGCGCGCTGGAGAAACGTCGAATAGATCGCGCACACCGGGCGGAAGCCCTTCGTGGCGAGGCCGGCGGCGAAGAGCACGGCGTGTTCCTCGGCGATGCCGACGTCGAAAAATTGTCCGGGCACTTCCTTGCTCAGCTGCGTGAGACCGGTGCCGCTGGGCATGGCGCCGGTGATGCCGAGGACCTTCGGGTTTTCGCGGGCGAACTTCGTCAGCGCGGAGCCGAACACATCCTGGTAGGCGGGCGGCGTGCCGGCGGCGCTCTTCACGCTCTCGCCGGTCGCGGGGTCGAACGGGCTCGCGCCGTGGAATTTTTCCGGGTGCGCGATGGCGGCTTCGAGGCCTTTACCCTTCTTCGTCAGAACGTGGACGAGCACCGGGCCGTCGCAGTTTTTCGCGAACTCGAGGTTCTTCACCAGTTCGTCGACGTTGTGCCCGTCGACCGGGCCGACGTAGCGCAGGCCGAATTTTTCGAAGAGGGACGAGTTGACGAAGAAGTCCTTCGTCTCGCGTTTCCACTTCAGATAAAACTGGTTCATCTCGCCGCCGTGCGGCAGGCCGAGGAAGAATTTCTCCACGTCGTGGTGGAGCTTGTTGTAGGTCGGGCTCGTGCTGAGCTTGTTGAGATACTTGGCGATGGCGCCGACGTTCTTGGCGATCGACCACTCGTTGTCGTTGAGGATGACGACGAGGCGCTTGGTGGAGCTGACGACGTTGTTGAGCGCCTCCATCGTCACGCCGCAGGTGAACGCCGCGTCGCCGCACAGGGCGACGACGTGCTCGCTGCTGCCGCGGAGGTCGCGCGCGGTGGCCATGCCGAGCGCGGCGGAAAGGGCGGTGCCGGCGTGGCCGGCGCCGAACGCGTCGTGCGGGCTCTCGCGGCGGTAGAGGAAGCCGGAAGCGCCATCGGTCTTGCGCAGGCCTTTGAAAAATTCGCCGCCACGACCGGTGAGGAGCTTGTGGACGTAGCCTTGGTGCGCGACGTCGAAGACGAACTGGTCCTCGGGCGTGTTGAAGACGCGGTGCAGCGCGATGGTGAGCTCGACGACGCCGAGATTGGGGCCGACGTGGCCGCCGTTTTTGGCGGTGACGGCGATGATGTCGTCGCGGATTTCCTGCGCGAGCTGCGGGAGCTGGGCGGGCGCGAGGGCCTTGACGTCGGCGGGCCCGGCAATGCGGTCGAGGAGGCGGGATGAGCTCATTCGGTTGACTGGGCGGGAAACAGCGCGGCGAATCACTCGCTGCGCGCGGGCTCGAACGACTCGAAAGTCGCGGTGCCGTCCTTCTGCTTTTTCAGCTTCTCGATCTTCAGTTCGGCATCCTTGAGGCGGGCTTCGCAGACTTTGAGCAGCTTCGTGCCCTCCTCATACTTGGCCAACAAGTCCGCCAGCGACACTTCGCCCTGTTCCATCGAGTCAACGATGGCTTCGAGGCGGGCGAGGGCCGTTTCAAAGCTGGGTTTGGCGTTCTTGTCAGATTCCACGACGGTCACTGTGCGTCGGGGCAAGGGCTTTTCAATCAATCTTTGACCCGGAGGGAGGTCCAACCGGTTCGGGCTCGCGCGGTCCGCGAAACCTGTTCTGCATCTTCACCATGCATGGGCTGCCGCTCGCGGTTACTGTCCTCCTTTCCCTGCGCCTCGCGGCGCAACTCGCACTCGAGTTCCTCAACCGTTCCGAGACGCGCCTGCACGCCGGCGTGCCGCCGGGACGGCTGACGGACATCATGGACGATGCGACCTTCGCGCGCGCCAGCGACTACACGCTGGCGAAGAGTCGGTTCGCGGCGGTGGAGTTCGTCTACGACGCCGCCGTGCTCGCCGCCGTGCTTTTCAGCGGGCTGCTGCCGGTGCTCTGGGCGAAGTTCGACGCGCTCGCGCCGGGCGCGGCGTGGAGCGGCGCGCTGTTTTTGGTCGTGACGTTTCTATTGCTCAGCCTGCCCGGTCTGCCGCTGGAATGGTGGGCGCAGTTCCGCCTCGAGGCGCGTTTCGGTTTCAACAAGAGCACGCTCGGACTTTGGGTCGCCGATCAGGTCAAAGGCTGGGCGCTGGGCCTCGCGCTCGGCTTCCCGCTCGCGTGGGCGTTGCTGAAACTCGTGACGTGGGCCGGCGCCTCGTGGTGGATTTGGGGTTTCGCGCTCCTGTTCGGCTTTCAGCTGTTGATGCTCGTGCTCTATCCGAAACTGATCCTGCCGCTCTTCAACAAGCTCACGCCGCTCGGCGAGGGCGAGCAGCGCGACCGTCTGCTCGCACTGGCGGATCGCACGGGCTTCCACGCCGAAACCATCGAGGTGATGGACGGTTCGAAGCGCTCCGGTCACTCGAACGCGTTCTTCACCGGCTTCGGTCGCTTCCGGCGCATCGTGCTGTTCGACACGCTCATCGCGCAGCTCTCCCAGGCCGAACTTGAGGCGGTGCTCGCGCACGAAATCGGCCACTACAAGCGCGGCCACATCCCGCAGCGGCTGATCACGGGCGCGCTGCTCCAGTTCGGCGGTTTCGCCGTGATTGCGTGGCTCGTGCAGGCGCCGTGGTTCAACACCGCGTTCGGTCTGCCGGCGGGCGCGCTGGCGCCGACGTTCCTGCTCTTTGCGCTGCTCGGATCGCTCGCGACGTTCTGGTTCTCGCCGATCGGCAACTGGATCTCGCGCAAGCACGAGTATGAAGCCGACGCGTTCGCGAAGGACGCGATGGGCTCCGCGACGCCGATGGTCGGCGCGCTGCACAAGCTCGCGCAGAAAAATCTCACGAACCTCACGCCGCACCCGCTCTACAGCGCCGTCTACTACTCGCACCCGACGATCGTCGAACGCGAGCGCGCGCTCACGTCCCGTCGTTAGAGCTGCGGCTGTCCGGTCGCGCGGGCGATCGCGGCGAGCAGCGACGCGGTCGTGTAGGGTTTGCAGAGGAAATGGGAAATGCCGGCCTGGGCGGCTTTGATCTGGTTGTTGTTGTCGTTCAGACCGCTGGCCGCGATCACCACGATCTGCGGGTCGATGCGGCGGAGCGCGGCGACGAGGGCCGCGCCGTCCATGATCGGCATCATCATGTCGGTGAGGACGAGATCGATTTCCTCGCGATGGCGATGAAACAGGGCGAAACCCTGCGCACCGTCGTTCGCCGTGATCACGCTGTAGCCGGCAAACTCCAGTGCGCGGCGGGTGACGTCGCGGATCATGTCCTCGTCCTCGACGAGCAGGATCGTTTTGCCGTCGCCGCTGAAAGGAGCCGCGGTTTCGTTGGCGACGGGATCGGAAGCGAGCGCGGCGGTGCTGGCGGGCAGATAGATTTTGAACACGCTGCCGTGGCCGGGCTCGCTGTAGACGTTCACGGCGCCGCCGTGGGCGCGCGTGATGCCGAGCACGGTGGAGAGCCCGAGACCGGTGCCCTTGCCGCGTTCCTTGGTGGTGAAGAAGGGGTCGAAGATTTTCTCGATGATCTCGCGCGGGATGCCGGTGCCCGTGTCCGCGACCTCGACCACCACGTAGCGACCGGGCGCGATGTGGTGGTTTATCCCGGAGAATTGCTCGTCCAGTTCGACGTTGCGGGCGGCGAGAGTGAGCTGGCCGCCCTCGGGCATGGCGTCGCGGGCGTTGACGCAGAGATTGAGGATCACCTGGTTGAGCTGTGTCGGGTCGGCGTGGACGAGCCAGAGGTCCTTCGCGCAATCGAGGCGGAATGTGATGTTGCGGGGGAAAGTGCTCTGCACGATAGCGGCGACTTCGCGGGCGACGTAGCGGATGTGCACCGAGACGCGCGCGCCTTCCTCGCCGCGGGCGAAGGACAACACCTGCCGGACGAGGGCGGTGGCGCGGGTCGAAGCTTGTCCCATCAGGTTGAAGATGCGGTGGTCCTCGGCGCTGCGCGGCGAGGATTTGAGCAGGTCGAGACCGACGACGATGGGCGAGAGAAGGTTGTTCAGGTCGTGCGCGATGCCGCCGGCGAGAGTGCCGATGCTTTCCATGCGTTGCGCGCGCAGAAACTTCGATTCCATCTCGCGGCGTTCCGTGATGTCGGTGTCGGTCGTGAGGATCGATTGGGGGCTGCCGTGTTCGTCGCGGAGCAGCGTCCAGCTGCAGTCGAGGACGCGGACTTTCCCGGACCGGGTCTTCTTCTCCACGTGGCCGAACCACGAGCCGGTGTGCAGGACGCCTTCGATGCCGGCGCGCACCAGATGTTCGTCGATGTGGAGCAGTTCGTGCAGGCGCCGGCCGATTGCCTCCTCCGCCGTCCAGCCGTAGAGGCGCTCCGCGCCGCGGTTCCAGAAGCGAATCACGCCCTCGAGGTCGCAGACGAGGATGCCGTCGTTGGTCTGGTCGAGCAGCGCGGCCTGTTGGGCGAGTTTCAATTCGCTGGCCCGCACCTCGGCGAGGCTGCGGTTGAGTCGCTCGAGCCCGGCGGCAAAAATGGCTGCGAGCACCGCGGCGGCGACGACGCACGCGACGATGAGGGCGAGAATGATCAGGCGCATCCGCTGGGCCGGTCCCGAGAACTCCGCTTCCTCGATGGAGGCGGCGATGCTCCAGCCGGAGAGCGGTTCGGGCGCGAACGCCGCGATCTTGCGGGCGCCGTCATTCAGGACGTAAGCCTCCACGCCGCTTTCCCCGCGCTGCATTTTCATCCCGAGGGTGAGGGCGCCGGGGACATCCTCGACCCTCTGCTTGAACGCCCGGGCCGGATCGGGGTGAATCACCAACAATCCCTGGCGGTCGATCGCAAAAGGATATCCCGTCTCCCCCAAGTGCTGGCTGCTGATCACGCCGGCGAGATGTCCGAGTTCCACCGATAAGCCGAGCAGGCCGACGAACTCTCCCTTGGAGTCGAGAATCGGCACGGCGACGACGACGATCGGCACCCCGCCAATTTTGGAATGGAGCGGGTTGCTCACGACCGGCTGCCGGAGGTTGCGCACGGCGCTGAAATAGGCGCGATCGTTGATGTCGATGGCGGCGTAGGCGTTGGCGGGACCGTCGCGGAGTGCCCCGGCGAAAGTGTGCCCGTCCGCGTCCGCGAGGAAGATGCCTTGGTAGTGATGGGCGGCGAGGCCGCGCAGAAGGGCCGAGATTTGGCGGTTGGCCGAGGCGAGTCCCTTGGCGTCGAGTTCGCCCGCATGCCGGCGCAACACGGCGGTGGCGATGGCGTCGACCTGGGCCAGGCTGCGCGCCGTTTCCAGGTGGCGCTGCATTTCGTTGTGCGTGAGATTGACGAGATCCTGCGCGACCTGCCGCAGGTAGTTGTGTCCCTGGCGCGTCAGCGTCCGCTGGACCTGCACGGGCAGAATATAGAGTGCGATGAGCAGCGGCAGCGTGCCCAGCACCAAGACCGTGACGAGTAGCTTGGCGCGCACGACGCCGCGCGTCGCGTGGCTGCCCATCAGCGCGCTGGCGAGGAGCAAAAGCACGCGGAATACCGCCGCTTCGGCGCGGCGGACAAGATGGACGGGCGAGTCGGATGTGGCCGGGGCGGGCATGACGCTCGCTCAGTCCGGGCGCGTGCGAATCCCGGGCGCGTGCAGACGCCGGGCACTGAAAATGGAAAAGGAGTGCGAGGACAAGGGCGGGGCGGGGGACGGATGTTGGCCACGCGCCTAGGCCCGACGCGCGGCGTATTCGGTTTTATCGGCCCGTTTGCCGTATCGGATTACGCACCCGTGGCGAAATGTTGTGTATTCCTTGCCCGGAAGGGCGCGGAGCGCCGTCGGGTGAAACGAAGTCGACGTGATCGCCGAATCGTCTTTGGCTGCCCGCCATGCTTTCCGCCACCCTTCTGCGTCGCTGCGTTCTGGGATTGCTGACGCTCACGTCGGCTGCACTCGCGTCCGCGCTCACCGTCGCGGCCTACAACGTCGAGAACTACAACATCTCCGACCGCATGGCCGACGGCGTCTACCGCAAGGCCTACCCGAAACCCGACAGCGAGAAGCAGGCGCTCGTGCAATCGCTCCAAGGCTTCGCCCCGGACATCCTCGCCGTCGAGGAGATGGGCGGCCCGCCGTTCCTCGCGGAGTTCCAGGCCGATCTCAAGGCCGCGGGACTCGATTATCCGCACGCCACCGTGCTCGAAGGCGCGGACACCGAGCGCCACGTCGCGATCCTCTCGAAGCTCCCCTTCAAGGACGTGAAGCGCCACACGCAGGTGCCGGTCAAATATTTCGGCCAGGCCGACGTGGTGAAGCGCGGCGTGCTCGAGGCGACGTTCGCGACCAGCGAGGGCGATCTCACGGTTTTCGTCATCCACCTGAAGAGCAAACGCACCGAGCGCCCCGACGATCCCGAGGGGACCTTGCAGCGACAGCTCGAGGCCGAGGCCGTGCGCGATCTCGTCTTCACCCGCTTCCCCGATTCCGCGGGGGCGAAGTTCCTCGTCTGCGGCGACTGGAACGACTCGCGCAACAGCAAACCCATTCGCGCGCTCGTCAAACGCGGCAACCAGCCGCTCGGCGAACTGCTCCGCGCCTACGATTCGCGTGGCGAGATGTGGACGCATTTCTACCGGGCCGAGGACAGCTACAGCCGCATCGATTTCATGCTCGTTTCCGCCGGCCTGAAGCCGTTCGTCGCCGGCAAAGGCAATGCGCGCATCCACGACGGCGCCGGCGTGCGTGACGCGAGCGATCATCGCCCCGTCTACGTGCAGCTGAATCTCGACGCCGCCAAATAATCGCGGCGCGCTCTCAATCAGCGAGGGCGGGGAACGCCTCCCGCCACACCCGCGCCCCATCGCGTTCGACGACTTCGCCGTGCCCCGGCACGATGCGGTCGAAGTCCCACGTCGCGATTTCCCGCAACGCCGCTGTGAACGCGGCGCGATCCTTGACGTTGATGCGTCCGAAGCGCGATTGGCGCGGCACGCCGCCGCCGATGTCGGCGAGCGAACCGACGAGCCGCGCGAGCAGGCCCGCGGGCGGCGGCACGTTGAACAGCGCGTCGGCGACGATCAGCGTGCGCGAGGCGCGGTGCAGAAAAATTTGTTCGTCCATCTTCGGCATGCCCGCGAGGAGCAGCGAGCCGAAGCCGGCCAGCTCCGGCGTGTCGGCGGCGATCTCGTGCAGCGGCCAGTTCGGATGCTCCGTGATCACGCCGCGATTGCCGAGAAACCGCGCGCTGGGAAACGCTTCGAAATAGTCGGGGAAAAACAGGTCGTGGAACCGGCTCGGCACGACGAACGCGGCGACATCGCCGAGCTCCCGCAGCGCGGCGATATTTCGCGGCGAACCGCGCAGCGGCGAGAACACGACGAGCCGGCCCGCCGCGTTGCGCGCGACGCAGGCGCGTCGGCCGACGGGAAGCCCGGCCAGCTTGAGCGGACTGTAGTCGGTCCAGAGCAGATCGGCGTGGAGCGCTTGCATGCCGACAGAGTCGCGTGCGCCCCGCCGTGAGGCAAGCGGTCAGCGAGGCGACGGCACCGGGACGGCCCGCCGCGCGGCGAGAGCGATCGGCACGCCGATGAGAAACGTGTGCACGATCAACCCCGTGATTGTCGCCGCCGGCGCGAAGGTCACCTTGCGCGGGAAGGCCGACAGCGGCAGCACCACGAGGTTCATCAGCCAGAAGATGAGGAAGCCGTAGATCGCTCCGCTCAGAAACGCGCGCCGCCCGAGCACCGCGACCTGCCCGCTCGCGAGCACGAACGCGCCGGCGAAAATCAGCGCGATGAGGAAATGCAGCGCGAGGCCGAGCGCCGCGGTGGTCGCGCCGCCGTTGAAGGCGTCCGCGCCGAGGAGACCGCTGGCCACGGACTGAAGCACTCGCGCCGGCGCGACGCCCCGCAGCGCCCAGAAACCGCAGGCATACGAAATGTCGCAGAATCCGGCGATGCCGCCGCCGATCAGAATCGCGCGCAAGCGTGGGGTGAGCATGCGCGCAACATGCGGCGCGGGGCGCGGCAAGGCGAGTGTGCTGCGACGACCATTGGGAAATCGCCGCAGATCAGCGCAGCGGCTCGGACGATGGCCGATAATCCGCCTCGAACGCGCGCTCGGCTCGGTTGCGGCGCGCGCGGGAACAGGTCACGTCAACGGAATGAGTTTCGCGCCGTCGCCTGTGTGCAGCTGGATCACTTCGGGCTGCGGGTGCTGGCGCGCTGCGTGCCGGGCGGCGATTTGCGCGGCCGCCTCGGCGTCGAAGCTGCGATCGGTCAGCGCCATGACGGCGCCGCCGAAACCGCCGCCGGTCAGGCGGGCGCCGTAGACGCCCGGCGCGGCGCTGAGCAGTTCGACAAGGGAGTCGAGCGAAGGCGTGCTGTTCTCGAAGAGCTCGCGCGAGCTGCGGTGCGAGGCTTTGAGCAGCTCGCCGACGGAGCGCAGGTCGCCCGCCTCGAGCGCGCGGACGACGGCGGCGACGCGGTCGTTTTCCGCGATGACGTGGCGGGCGCGCGCGGCCTGCGGCGGTGGCAGGCGATCGGCGCGGGCGTCGAAATCCGCGGGCGAAATCTGCGTGAGCCACGTCGCGCCGAGCGCGGCGGCGGCGGCCTTGCATTCCTGGTGGCGGGTGGCGTAGAGACCGTCGACGAGCGCGTGTTTTTCGAGGCTGTTGAACACCCACAGGCTGACCTCAGCCGGCAACGGCAGGAGCGAGAACGACGGCCCGCGGCAGTCGATGTGCACCAGCTGGCCGGCGCGGCCGAAGGCACTCGTGCCCTGATCGAGGATGCCGCACGGCACGCCGACGTGGATGTTTTCCGCGTGCCGGCCGATGGCGGCGAGCGTGGCGGGCGAGATCGCGGGTGCGCCGGCGAGCTGCAGCAGCGCGAGCGCGGTGGAGAGTTCGAGCGCGGCGCTGCTGGAAAGGCCGGCGCCGGTCGGCAGGTCCGAGGCGACGAGCAGGTCGAACGCGCCGGGGGCGGGCAGGTTGAAATCGGCCAGCGAGCGCCAGACGCCGCGCGGGTAGTTGATCCACGCCTCGGCGCCGGTGAGCTTCGCGCTGTGCGCGGCGGGAATCTCGATGGTCTGCCCGTCGACGCCGGAGGCGAAGCGGAGGCGTTGGCTGTCGTTCGCCGGCGCGGCGGCGATCCAGACGTAACGGTCGATGGCGGCGCCGATGACCGCGCCGCCGTTGTAGTCGGTGTGATTGCCGATGAACTCGATGCGGCCCGGCGCGCGGGCGATGACCTGCGGCGCGCGGCCGTAGCGTTGACGGAAGTTTTCCTGGAGCAGGGGGGCGTTCATCGGGGAGGGCAGCAAAATCGCGCCGCCGCGCACTGGCCAGCGGGAAGTGCGTGTCAGCGCGGACGCGGCGGCGGATCGACGCGGAAGCTTGCCGGGCAAGGTCCGCCGTGTAGCGTCCGCCGGGAATGCTGCTCAACCGTCACCGTGGGCTCGCGGAACTCCACAGCGCCGTTGCGTTGCTGTTGGTGGCGTTGTTTTTCTGGGTCTACGCGGAATTCACGATGCAGTTCCTGTCGGAGATCGTGCGGCTGACGCCGGAGACGGTGCTGATGCCGTATTTCGTGAGTGTCGTGCTCGGCATGTTGCTGGCGGGTCGGGCGGTGGGCGCGCGGGGCTGGCGGCTCACGGAGCTCGGTGCGGGTGGGGCGCTGGCGCTGGCGTCGCAACAGGTCGCGGTGGTGGCGTTGGTGGTGTTTGCGATGATGTTCGCGACGCAGGATCGGAGCATCAGCCGGCTCTTTCTCGGCACCTTTCTTGTTTTCATCTGGGGCGGGCTGGCGATCCTGCACGTCGTGTTGCCGCGCTGGCTGGCTGGGCTGGTCTACGGCGGGGGGGCGCGCATTCCGGCGCTCGTGCTCGCGCGGGCGGAGAACATGCCGGAGATCGAGGCGTGGCTGGCGGGGCGCAGGCATCTGGGCTTGGAGGTCAGCGGATACGTGTCGTGGCAGGCATTGCCGGAGGGCTCGGTGCCGCCGTTGCGTGGCTGGCTCGGTGCGAGCGGCGAGCTCGCGGAACTGATCCGGCGGACACGGGCGGGGCAGGTGATTTTTTGGGAGTTGCCCGCGGAGTCCGCGCTCGTGCGCGGCGCGGTGGAAGTCTGTCAGGCCGAGGGCGCGCGGGTGTTGCTGCGCCAGGACATCGATGAGCGGCTCGGACATCCGGCGGTCTCGGTCGAGGTCGGCGGACAGCACTACTTCACGCTCCACGACGAGCCGCTCGAGGAGCCGCTGAATCGGGCGATGAAGCGGGCGTTCGACCTCGCGGTGGCGTTGCCGGTGGTGTTGCTCGTGTTGCCGCCGCTGGCGCTGGTGGTGTGGCTCGTGCAGCGCCGGCAATCGCCGGGCCCGCTCCTGCACATCCGCGCGCGGGCGGGCGAGCAGCGGCAGCAGTTTTCCATGCTGAAGTTTCGCACCATGCACGTCGCGTCCGCGGATGAGCGCGCGGAATCGATGCAGGCGAGCCGCGACGACGCGCGCGTGTATCCCTTCGGCCGGTTCCTGCGGCGGCACAGTTTGGACGAGTTTCCGCAATTCTGGAACGTCCTCATCGGCGAGATGAGCATCGTGGGACCGCGGCCGGTGATGCCGTTGCTCGACGAAGAGTTCGAGCGGCGGGCCAAGGCCTACCGCACGCGGCACTACGTGAAGCCGGGGATCACGGGTCTGGCGCAAAGCGAGGGCTTGCGCGGGGAAATCACGAGCGCGGAACTGCTCGAGGAGCGCGTGCGTCGCGACCTGCACTACATCGCCGAATGGTCCATCTGGCTCGACGTGCAGATCACGCTCGCGACATTGCGGCAGGTTTTCCGTCCGCCGGGCTCGGCTTATTGAACGGGCCTAGAAATTCCGCGTGTAGGTCGCGCCGGCGGAGTCGCGGAAAGTGAGCGAGTTGGGCGTGGCGGCGATGAGCTTGATGCCGAGGGAATGGTCGACGGTGTCGCCGAGGCGGAAGACGCGGTCGTTCATCAACACCTTGGCGTCGCTGCCAGCGCCGGCGCGGATGCCGGTGACGCGGAAGCCCTCGATCGCCTCGACCATGCGGGTCGACGGTGTGGGCGGGTCGCTCTGGACGACGGGGGCGGGAGAGACTTGAGCCGGCGCTGGGGCTGGCGCGCTTGCGGCGGACGATGCGGGGTCGAGGGTTGAACCGGTCGACGGCGGAGCGGACGTCGGTGTGGTGGCGGCGACGGCGGGCAGCTCGATCTTTGCGACGGAAGTGGGTTCAGCGAGTTTTGCCGGTGCGGGAGTCGACAGCGTCTCCGCGGCGGGGGCGGGGGAATTGGCCGCCGGCACCGACGCAGATGTCGGCGAATCGGTCGTGCGGGGCTCGCGCGTGGCGGCGATGGCGGGAGTGGACGCCGGGCGGAGCCACAGGACGGTGCCGAGTGCGACCAGCACGCCGAGCAACGCCCCGGCGCCGAGGAGCAGAAATTTGGGATTGGGGCCCGCGCTCTTCGTGCTCGCGCGGGCGGTTTGGGCGCTGCCGCCGCCGGGCATCGGTGCGTTCGAGACCGAGGGAGTTTCGCCGCGCTCTCGCTGGGCTTTTTTCAGGGCGTCGTTGATCAGGCTCATTCGGTCAGGCGATCGAGGTCGCGCGAGGCGCGGCGGGCGTCCCAGTAGGTGACTTCATCGGAGTCGCGAATGAAGGCGGAGAGGAGCGACTTGTCACAAAGATTGTTGATGATGCGGGGAATTCCCCGGCTGTGGCGATAGAGGTGGCGCAGCGCCCATTTCGTGAAGTGCGGGCGGCCGGAGCTGCCGGCGAGCGTGAGCCGGTGCTGGATGTAGTGATCCATCTCCGGGCGGGTGAGCGGCCGCAGCTCGTAGTGGACGAGGATGCGCTGGCGGAGCTGGCGGAGTTCCTCCTGGGCGAGCTTCTCCTTCAGCTCGGGCTGGCCCATGAGGACGATCTGGAGGAGCTTTTGCTTGTCGGTTTCGAGGTTCGAGAGCAGGCGGACCTGCTCGAAGACTTCGAAGGAGAGATTCTGCGCCTCGTCGATGATGAGCACGATCTCGCGGCCGGCGGCGATGCGGGCGAGGAGCACCTGGTTCATCTGCGCCACGAGGTCGTTCTTGCTGCGCGCAGGGTGCGTCTCGCCGAGCTCGGTCATGATCGCCTTGAGCATCTGCGTCTCGGTCAGGCGCGGGTTGAGCACGAGTGCAGTGTCGTAGTGCTGCGGGTCGAGTTCGCTGAGGAAACGGCGGCAGAGCGTGGTCTTGCCGCAGCCGACTTCGCCGATGAGCACGATGAAGCCTTTCCGCTCGGTGACGCCGTATTTGAGGTGTTGCAGCGCTTCCTGGTGGGGCGGGCTCAGGTAGAGGAACTTGGGGTCCGGAGTGATGTGGAAAGGCATCTCCGTGAGACCGTAGTAACTCTGATACATCGGCCGGGGAGTATCCGGCCGGCCTCCGAAAACGCACGAAAATTCGCTGTGAACTAAGCTTCAAAAAGCGTTGCCGCGCGCCGCGCGCGCCCGCTTAGCTGACGGCCTTCTTGAACTGGAACAAGGTCATCACCTCCGTCTATGTGGCGCTGTTCGCGGGTGTGGCGATTTGGGCGGGACTCTTCTTTCTCGAGCTCTATCGCGATCTCTCGCTCCTGCGTGCGCAGGAGGCGCACAACCGCCGCAAGCTCGACGAGGCGGAGGCGAAGCTCGTGGAACAGCGCCACTACCTCGAACGCCTCCAGCACGACCCTGCGCTCGTGGAGGAAGTCATCCGCAAGAAGCTCGGCTACGTGCGCGAGGGCGAATTCATCTTCCGTTTCCCCGACGACAAACGCACGCCATGACGCAGCACGACGAACTCATCGCGAAATTCAACGCCGCCGGCCAAGGCCAGGTCTTCGCCTTCTGGGCCCAGCTGAACTCCGCCGAACGCGCCGCGCTCGCGGCGCAGGCGGCCGAGATCGATCTCGCGGAAATCGCGCAGTTGCATCGTTCGCTCGTCGTCGAGAAAGCGGCGTCGGCCGCCAACGTCGCCGGCCTCGCGCCTGCGCCTTATGAACCGCTCCCCGCGCACGGCGGCGATGCCGCAAAATGGGCGAATGCCCGCGCCGTCGGCGAAGCGGCGCTGCGCGCCGGACGCGTGGCGGCCTTCGTGGTCGCGGGCGGGCAGGGCACGCGCCTCGGTTACGACGGTCCGAAAGGCACGTTCCCGGTCACGCCGGTGAAACGGAAGCCACTCTTCCAGGTTTTCGCCGAAAAACTCCTCGCCGCCGGCCGCCGTTACGGGAAGCCGCTGCACTGGTTCATCATGACCAGTCATGCGAACCACGCCTCGACCGAGGAGTTTTTCGTGCAGCACCATTTCTTCGGTCTCGACCGCGGCCACGTGCATTTCTTTCGCCAAGGCCGGATGCCTGCGGTGAACTTCGAGGGCAAGATCCTCCTCGAGACGAAGAGCAGCATCGCGCTCAGCCCCGACGGCCACGGTGGCTCGCTGCGCGCGCTGCACCGCAGCGGCGCGCTCGACCTCATGGCACGCGAAGGCATCGACACGCTCAGCTATTTCCAGGTCGATAATCCGCTCGTGCGCTGCATCGACGCGGAGTTCGTCGGCTTCCACCTGCTCGCGCGCTCCGAGATGTCGAGCAAGATGGTGCCGAAAGCTTACGCCGAGGAAAAGGTTGGGCACTTCTGCGTGCAGGACGGTCGTCTCGTTGTCGTCGAATACAGCGACATGCCGATGGCGATGCAGCGCGAGACGCGGCCGGACGGTGCACTACGCTTCATCGCCGGCAGCATTGCGATCCACATCCTCGACCGCGAATTCGCGCGCCGGATGGCCGCGGGCGGCGCCGGCGTGGCGCTGCCGTTCCACCGCGCCGACAAGAAGATTCCCACCGTCGACGCGAGCGGAGCGCCCGTGAAGCCCGAGAAACCGAACGGCGTGAAGTTCGAGATGTTCGTCTTCGACGCGCTGCCGTTTGCGAGCAATCCGATCGTCATCGAGACGAACCGCGCGGACGATTTCAGCCCGGTGAAGAACGCCGAGGGCGTCGATTCCCCGAAGACCTGTGCCGAGGACCAGCAGCGGCAATTCGCGCGCTGGCTGAAGGCTGCGGGCGCGAGTGTCGCGACCGATGCGAGCGGCCTGTCGACGCAGAAGCTGGAAATCTCCCCGCTGTTCGGCTACGACGCCGACACCGTGAAGGCCTCGTGGCAGCAGCGACCGGTGGCGATCGCGAACGATCTTTACCTCGAGTGATTGGGTTAAACACAGAGGTCGCAGAGAACACAGAGGTCGGAATTGTGTTCGAGACGGTTGATCGGCATTGGGTGGAGGTGCGGGCTGCCACCAACATGAATCCCATCAACGAACTCACTGAGAAAATCATCGGCGCAGCCATCGAAGTTCACCGCGCCAAAGGTCCGGGGCTGCTGGAATCGGCTTACGAAGGTTGTTTGGCGCGCGAACTGTTTCTGCGCGGCCTGGCATGTGCGCGGCAGGTGGCCGTTCCACTGACCTACAAAGGTGAGATCATCGATGTGGCGTTTCGCGCCGACTTGATCGTTGAGGATACAGTGTTGGTCGAGCTCAAGGCGATCGAGACAGTGCTTCCCGTTCATCGAGCCCAGGTGCTTTCCTATATTCGAGAGACCGGCCACCAAATCGGTCTGCTCATCAACTTTCACGTCCCGCGACTCGTCGATGGCGTCACTCGCCTGGCGAACGATCGCTAGCTTCTCTCTGTGTCCTCCGCGTCCTCTGTGTTAAATAACTAGATCAATTTCATCTCATGAGCACTCCGCTGTCCTCCAAAGTCCAAGCCGCCGCGCAGGCGGGTCAACTGCTTCCCAGCACCGTCGAGAATCTCACCGCGTGGTGGCAGGGCGGGCTGCCCGCTTGGGCGCAGCAGAGCATGGCCGAGCTGATCGAGCGCGAGCAGTGGCCTGAATTGAACGACCGCTTCTACCGCTACCTCGAGTTCGGCACCGGCGGCATGCGCGGGCGCACGATCGGCACGGTCGGCGCGAAGGCCGAGACGGGCACGCTTTCCGCCTCCGGTTCGCCGGAGCACGCCGGCGTGGGCGCGAACATGCTGAATGACTTCACGCTCGTGCGCGCCGTCGTCGGCCTGCACCGCTACGTCGCGGAGTATCTCGCCGCGCAAAAGAGCGCCGCGAAGCCGCGCATCGTGATCGCACACGACGTCCGCCATTTCTCGCGCCACTTCTGCGAATTGGCGGCGTCGACTTGGACGCGCCTCGGTGGCGAGGCCTACATTTTCGACGGCCCGCGCTCCACGCCGCAGCTGAGCTTTTCGGTGCGCTGGCTGAAGACGCATTGCGGCGTGGTGATCACCGCGAGCCACAATCCGCCCCACGACAACGGCTTCAAGGCCTACTTCGACGACGGCGCACAGGTCATTGCGCCGCACGACAAGGGCATCGTCACCGAGGTCAACGCCGTGCCGCTCTCCGCGGTGGGCGAGTTCCTCACCGCCGACATCGCCAAGGTCACCACGCTCGGCCGCGACGCCGACGAGGCCTACCTCAAGGTCGCCGCGCAGGCCGCGATCGACCACGACATCGTGCGCCAGGCGAACCTCCGCGTTGTCTACACCAACATCCACGGCGTCGGCGGCGTCTCGACGATGCCGTTGCTCACCTCGGCCGGCGTGCAGGTCACGCAGGTGCCGGAGCAAGCGGCGTTCGACTCGCGTTTCCCGACGGTAAAGTCGCCGAATCCCGAGAACGCAGAAGCGCTCGCAATGGCGGTCGCGCTCGCCGAAAAGGGCGGGCACGACGCCGTGCTCGCGACCGACCCCGACAGCGACCGCATGGGCGTCGCCGTGCGCAATCGCGCCGGCAAACTCGAGCTGCTCTCGGGCAACCAGGTCGGCGCGCTGCTGGCCGACTACCGCGTCTCCAAATACAAGGAACTCGGCTGGATTCCGAAGGAAGGCACGCCGAACGCGTGTCTCGTGAAGACCTTCGTCACGACGCCGCTGCAGGACGCCGTCGGCAAGGCGCACGGCGTGAAGGTCATCAACACGCTCACCGGGTTCAAGTGGATCGCCGGCAAGATGCGTGGCTACGAGCAGAAGCTCACCGCCGCGATGGGCACGGGCTTCGACTACGACGCCACGCCGTTCCGCGAGCGCGCGAAGCTGCTGCAGCAGCACAGCACGTTCTACCTCTTCGGCACGGAGGAAAGCTACGGCTACCTCCCGAACGATTTCCTGCGCGACAAGGACGGCAACGCGGCCTGCCTGATGTTCGCCGAGCTGTGCGCGTGGGTGAAATCGCGCGGCCTCACCGTGCCGGAGTATCTCGACGAGATTTATCTGCGCTGCGGCTTCTACCTCGAGGGCGTGATCAACATCTACTACGAGGGCGCGAGCGGTGCGGCGAAGATCAAGCGCATCCTCGACACCTACCGCGCCAGCCCGCCGAAAAATTTCGGCAGCGTCGCCGTGACGCGCTTCCAGGATTTCGGCCGCGAGAAATTCTTCGACGCGGACGGCGAACAGATTCCGGCGCAAGACCTCTACCTCGTGACGCTGGCGAACGGCTACTCGTTCGCCGCGCGCGGCAGCGGCACCGAGCCGAAGATCAAGTTCTACCTCTTCGGCACCGAGCCGGTGAAGGGCGCTGCAGACCTGCCCGCCGCGAAAGCCAAGGCGCGGAGCACGCTCGATACGCTGCGCGCCGCAATCGAGGCCGATGCGCGCCAGCGCGCCGAGGGCTGAGGTTCCGGACGTTCGATGGCAATTCCTGAGGCGGCGCGGCGGCCAAACCGTCGCGCCGGCGGGCTGCGGGCGCGGTGCGCTACAGCAATCCGATCACGAGACCGACCATGCCCACCAACAGGGCGAAGCCGAAGGCGAGACTGGTGAAGGCGGTTTTGAGCCGCTCGACGTTCTCGGCTTCGACCCAGGCATTCTCGTGCGCTGCGAGCTTGTGGAACATACCACACCTCGCATCGACACGACGGCGTCGAACTTGAGTGGCGTTGCCTCGCGACGATGGGCGCGGCTGGGCAATCCATCCGCGTCGCGCCCCGCGGTCGGATGCGCAAGCTCGGGGAATTCCGGAGCGTTTGCTGTTGTCACTCTCGTCCGAGGCTTTGAGGTCGGGGGCGATGCACGAAATCTCGCTCATCACGACCATCGCGTTCGGCCTCACCGCCGCGCTTTTCTGCGGCTTGCTGGCGAAGCGTGTCGGCGTGTCGCCGATCGTGGGCTATCTGATCGCGGGCATGATCGTGGGGCCCTACACGCCGGGTTTCTCCGGCGATGTGGGGCTCGCGCTGCAGTTGGCGGAGATCGGCGTGATCCTGCTGATGTTCGGTGTCGGCCTGCATTTCCATATCGGCGATCTGCTGGCGGTGCGGGCAATCGCGATTCCCGGCGCGCTCGGGCAAAGCGCGGCGGCGACGCTGTGCGGCGCGCTCGTGGCGGTCTGGCTGGGATGGACGTGGAACGCCGGCATCGTGCTCGGCATCGCGATCTCGGTGGCCAGCACCGTGGTGCTGCTGCGGGTGCTGATGGACGCAGGAGCGGTCGAGACGACCGAGGGACGCGTCGCGGTGGGCTGGCTGGTGGTGGAGGACATCATCACGGTCATCATTCTCGTGTTGCTGCCGGCGCTCGCGACGCCGGCGGGCGAAACAGTGAATGCGAAGGCCGTGTTGCTCAGCGGCTCGATCGCGATCGGCAAGCTCGCGGGGCTCGGGGCCATCATGGCCGTCGTCGGTGTGCGCGTGGTGCCTTGGCTGATGCTGCGTGTGGCGAGCCTGCGGTCGCGGGAGTTGTTCACTTTGACGGTGCTCGTCATCGCGATGGCGGTGGCGACGGCGGGCTATCTGGCGTTCGGCGCGTCGATGGCACTGGGGGCGTTCCTGGCGGGCATGGTGGTGGCGCAGTCGAAGCTCAGTCATCAGGCCGCCGCGGATGCGCTGCCGATGCGCGATGCGTTCGCGGTGCTGTTCTTCGTGTCCGTAGGCATGCTCTTCGACTGGCACGCGATTCTGCATGCGCCGTGGCTGATCGTGGGCACGCTCGCGGTCATCCTGGTCGTGAAGCCGTTCGTGGCGCTAGTGATTGTCCTGGCGGGAAAAAACTCCCTGCGCACCGGCCTCGTCGTGGCCGGCGGTCTCGCGCAGATCGGCGAGTTCTCGTTCATCGTCGCCGAGGCGGCCAAGAAGCTCGGCATCCTGCCGGGCGAAGGCCACCACGCGATCGTCGCGGCGGCGATCGTCTCGATCAGCATCAACCCGTGGCTGTTCACGCAATTTCAGCGCGTGGAGGACTGGGTGAATCGCTGGCCCACGTTGCGCGACTGGTTGAACCGGCGCGCGGCGGCGAAGGGGGCGTCGGCGAATCTCAAGCATCTCAAGCGCGTGCACGATGCGGCTGAAGTGGTGATCGTCGGCTATGGGCCGGTCGGTCGCGCGATCGAGCACCGCGTCGAGGAAATCGGCCTTTCGCACCTCGTGATCGAGATGAGCGTGGACACCGTGCTCGCGTTGCAGGGGCAGGGGAAGCGCGCTCTCTACGGCGACGCGACCAACAGCCAGATTCTGGAGGAGGCGGGCATCCGGCACGCGACCTACCTCGTCGTCACGCTGCCGGACGCCGCGGTCGCGTATGCGATTCTGAATGCCGCGCGGGCACTCAATCCGAACATCAAGAGCCTCGTGCGCGCGCGCTATTTGAACGACCGCGATTTGCTGGAGCCGGTGAATCCCGACGCCGTGTGCTACGACGAGGCGGAGGCGGCGACGGCGCTCTCGATCCTGCTCCGCGCGCACGCGCGGGCGGACGGTCTGCGACCGGAGAAAAAGCCGGCGCCGACCGAGGGTTGAGGCGAGAGGCGTGTTTCAACACGACACGCGCGGGAGCGGTTTGCCTGATGGCGCGGGAGCATTTCGGCGATGGCGCCGGTGAAGAGGAAATCCGAGGCGCGGCAGATCGTTGAACATTTCGCGAGGAACTGATGAAGTGCGTGGCTCGGCGCAGCGGGGCTGCGCATGCTAATAGGGCCGTTTGCGCCGCAATGTCTGCGGAGACGGCATGCGAGGTGGGTGTATCATGCGACTGCGGCTGCGTCCGTGCGGGTGTGAACGGGCGTCGTGCTCCGCAGACTCGCTTTATGAAAACGATCCGGCTGTTTCTCGTCCTGATCCCGCTGGCAGGCGCGCTGCTGTTGCGTGGCAACACGGCGCCCACGCCGGTGATCAACTCGGCGGTGATGCGCGCGGGCACGACCCTGCTCGACGTGAATTTCCGGGTGAACGATCCAGACGACGCGACAGTGCAGGTGCGCGCGCTGGCCTTCATCGACGGGGTGCGCTCGTTCGCGAAGGTGATCAAGCCCGTGACGTTCGTCGAAGGCACGGCGAGCAAACTCGGCGACGCGATCGCGACCAACACGAATCATGTGCTGACCTGGGACGTGGGAGCGGAGTGGGCGACCGATCTGGGGCAGTTGAAGTTCGAGATTCTTGCGCTGGATGCGCGGGGGCTGCTGGCATTCGATTGGATCACGATTCCGGCGGCAGGCGGGCATGCTGCACTGACGATCAGCAAAGACGCGCCGACGAGTGCGAAGGTGCTCGATGCGCTATTCTGGCTGTATGCCTCGGGGGATCCGGGACTGAGCTTGGCGGGAGGCATCCTCACTGGCACGGCGGCGGCAGGCAATTTTTCGGGGTTGCAGTTGGTCAACGGGGCGACGGTGCAGACTTACGCGGCGCCGTATGTTTTCAAAAAAATGAACCTGGATCCGGCAACCTACATGGAGGTCGCCTATGCAAGTGGCGATGCGCGTGCGGGCCTGCTCACCACGGGCGGATGGCACGCCGCAAACCGGGCCTACGCCGGCATCAGCATTGTTTACGCGTGGGGGAACAACAACTCCAGTCAGGCGACGGTCATCCCCGGGCTTACCACCGCGATCCGGACTGCAGCTTCCAGTCACAGCTTGATTCTCATGGGCGACGGAACCGTCGTCGCGTGGGGATCCAATTCTTACGGGCAGGCTACGGTTCCGGCCGGTCTCACGGGGGTGACGGCGATCGCGGCGTCTGGCCACAGTTTGGCGCTGAAAAGCGACGGCACTGTGGTGGCGTGGGGCTACAATAGCAACGGTCAGTCCACGGTGCCTGCCGGTTTGAGCGGTGTGACGGCGATTGCCGCGGGCGGGACGCACAGTCTGGCCTTGAAGAATGACGGCACCGTGGTGGCGTGGGGGAACAATGCCAACGGCCAAACGACGGTTCCGACTGGACTGACCGGCGTCACCGCCATCGCGGCGAGCGCCTACACGAGCTTCGCGCTGAAGAGCAACGGCACGGTGGTGGCATGGGGCGGCAATTCGCAGGGTGAGGGCGTGGTGCCGGCGGGACTGTCCGGGGTCGTGGCCATCTCATCGGGAAACCTGCACTGCCTCGCGTTGAAGGGTGACGGGACTGTGGTGGCGTGGGGCTGGGGGTATTATGGGCAGACCGCCGTTCCGGCCGGATTGACCGGCGTGATCGCGATCGCGGCGGGTTCCGGGCATAGTGTGGCGTTGAAGAGTGACGGCACGGTCGTGGCCTGGGGCTACAACGACAATGGTCAGTCCACCATTCCAAGCGGGGTCGATAGGATAGCTTTCATCGCCGCGGCAGGGCACAATCTCTTCCTGCGCGGCCGGGCGCCCTGAGTCGCCGTCGTCTTGGCGCCGCGAACGACATGGGCACGAACGTGATTCCTCGCTGGCTACTCCGCTGCGGCGCGGTGGTGGGGCTGCTTCTGCCCCTGTGGCCTTTGCACGCGGCCCTCGTGAACCACGTCGAAACGTCCGTGAACGATGCGGACGGGACCACGATTGGCGCCGTGGCGTCGAACCAATACCTCGAGCTCAACGCCACCTATTCCACCGCGACGGCGGCGGCCAGCTGGTCGAGTTATCGCTTCACCCACTGGACCGACAGCGGCTCGCCGGAGGCGATTTATCGCGACGCGTGGGGTCGCTCGGTGAATCCTGCGAGCTTCGTGCTGCTCGGCGCTTCCACCGCGACGGCGCACTACCTGCCGGCAACGCGCGACACTGACGGCGACGGCGTGCCGGACTGGTTCGAGATGGAATACTATGGGACGCTGGCCAACGGCGCGGCGTCGGACACCGATGGCGACGGTGTCACTCTTGCCGGGGAATACGCCGCCGGCACGAATCCGCTCTACGGCAACAGCACCAGCGAGGGCGGCGTGGCGACGGCGGATACGGCGCTCATCACCTGCAATCTCGCGGGCTACGCGACCTACACATTACGCAGCGTGCCGGCCGGGACTGTGAGCCAGTCAGCGGTCGTGCCGCCCGGCACGGTCGTCACGACGAGCGATCTGGCGGGCAACACGGCGTTCGGCTACTGGACGCTCGACGGCGTGCGGCAACAAGATGCGTGGGGCGTGGCGCGCACGCAAATCACCTTCACCGTGACCACGAGCGACCGCGAAGCCGTGGCCTACCTGTTCACCGGCGACACCGACAGCGACGGCGTGCCGGACGCGTTCGAGCAACGCTACTACGGCTCGATGACCAACGGCGCCGCCTCCGACACCGACGGCGACGGCGTGACGCTGTTGGCCGAATACACCGCCGGCACGAACCCGCTCTATGGCAACAGCGCCTCGGAAGGCGGTGTCGCCTGGACCGAAACGGCACTCATCACCTGCAATCTCGCAGGCTACGCGACCTACACGCTGCGCAGCGTGCCGGCCGGAACGGTAAGCCAAAGTGCGACAGTGACTCCGGGCACGACGGTCACGTCGCCCGATCTCTCCGGCAATGCGACCTTCGGCTACTGGACGCTCGATGGCGTGCGACAGCAAGACGCGTGGGGTGTGTCGCGCGGGCAGATCAGCTTCACGGTGACCGGCGCTGATCGCGAAGCCGTAGCCTACCTATTCACCGGTGACACCGACAACGATGGCGTGCCGGATGCGTTCGAGCAGCGCTACTATGGCACGCTGGCCAATGACGCGGCCTCAGACTCCGACGGTGACGGCGTGACGCTGCTGGCCGAATACACCGCCGGCACGAATCCGCTCTACGCCAACAGCACTTCTGACGGCGGCGTCGCGTGGGCCGACACGGCATTGCTCACGCTCGATTTGCAGGCCGACATCGTGCTCGAGCAGCCGGTCGGGACGGCGCTGGCGGACGGAGGGGCGCGGGATTTCGGCGACGTGCCGGTGGGGCGCACTGCGGACCTGACCTTCACAATTCGCAATGCCGGCGGTCGCCCGCTTGCCGCTTTGGCTGCGGCGCTCGACGGTGCGAACGCGGCGGAGTTCAGCGTGGTCACGGCGTCGTTGCCGTCGCTCGAGCATAACGGCTCGACCACGCTGATCGTCCGCTTCGCGCCCGTCTCGCTCGGCGCGAAGTCCGCAGCGTTGCACCTTGCCAGCAACGATCCGGACGAGAGTCCGTTCGACGTCACGTTGAACGGATACGGCGTGAACAACCCGCCGACGATTGCGCCGCTTGCCGCGCGCGACACGGCGCGCAATACGCCAGTGAGTTTCACGATTGAGATCGGCGACATCGAAACGGCGGTCTCCGCGCTTGTGGTATCCGGTGCATCATCCAATCCGACATTGCTGCCGGACGCAGCGATCGTGTTCGCCGGCACCGGCGTCCGCCGCACGGTCACGCTCTCCCCAGCGGCCGATGCCACAGGCGTCGCGCACGTCACGATCACCGTGAGCGACGGCGCTGCGACCGCCGAGGCGGCGTTCGATCTCACTGTAGTCGCATATCCGCCGGGTGCGACAGTGCTGGCGGCGGACGATGTGACGTCGAATGCGGCGACGCTGCACGGCACGGTGACGGCAAGCGGCTTTCCCGTCGCGGCGCGTTTCGAGTGGGGCGCGACAAGTGCTTACGGCCAGACGGCGACGGCTTCGTTGACGGCGCCGGACGGCGCGGGCGCGCAAGCGGCGAGCGCAACGCTGGCGGGATTGGAGCCGTGGACCGTCTATCATTATCGGCTCTTGGTTCTCGGCAGCCAAGGCACGGCAACCAGTGCCGACGCGACGCTGCGCACCGCGGGCGTGGCACCGTCGATCAGCGGGCAACCGGCACCGCAGACCGCGATGGTCGGAGGCGAGGCGAGTTTCGCGGTGACCGCCTCGGGCGTGCCGGCGCCGAGTTATGCGTGGTGGAGGGACAGCGTCGAAATTCCCGGTGCGACTACGGCGACGTTGCACCTGACGGATGTGCAAATGAGCGACGCGGGCGCCTATCGCGTGGTGGTGTCGAATGCCGCCGGCAGTGTGACGAGCGACTCTGCCACACTGACCGTGAACCGTCGCGCGCAGAGCATCGCCTTCGATGCGATTCCAAACGCGAAGCTGGGCGACGCGGCGTTTGCGCTGAGCGCGACGGCGAGCAGCGGTCTGGCGGTGAGTTATGCGAGTTCGGACCCAACGATCGCGACGATCGCGGGCAACCTCGTCACACCGGTGGGAGCCGGCACCGTCACGATCACGGCCAGCCAGCCCGGCGACGCGACGTATCTGCCGGCGGCCGACGTGAGCCGCAATTTTGTGGTGAGCGGTGGCGATGCCGTCGTGACCGCACTGGTTGCCGCTGATTTCAGCGGCAGCGCAGGTGCGACGCCGGATGCGGCGCTGTTTGAGTGGAGTGGCGACGTGGCGTTGAACGGCGCGGGTCAGTTGGGATTGTCGACGAATGTCGCGAACACCACGTGGCTCCGCACGCGCGCCGGCAAGGCAGTGGCGGTGGGCGACACGCTGCTGCTACGCTTTCGCGCGTATGCCTACGCGGAGAATTGGTATCCCGGAGTGTATGGCGACCAGCAGCCGCGCGGGCTGCGCGTCGGCACCGATCCGAACAATGCGATCGAGTTCTACTCCGCCGCGCGCACCTTGCTCGGCATGCGCGTTGTGAGAAACGGCGTGCCAGCCAGCCTGACGAGCGCGTTCCCTGCGGGCGTGGACTCGATGCACGAGTATGAGATCGCGGTCACTGCGACGGAGGCGACGTTTAAGGTGGACGACATTGTGGTCGGCACGCTCGCGGGCAGTCCGCCATCGGACGTGCTCAATGCGTTCTTCTCCACCTACGATGGTGGTTTGGGCAACGTGCCGGTGACGATCGACAGTTTGCTGCTGGCGGCCAACGCGAGTGGCTACGACTTGTGGCGCATCACGAAGTTCAGTGCGGCGGAGCTGCTCGACGAGAGCCTGAGCGGGCCGGGCGCGAGTTACTCCGGCGACAGCTTGCCGAATCTGGTGAAATACGCCCTCGGGCTTGACCCGAAGCAGCGTCACGCCGGACCGGTGCTGGCGCTGAGCGTTGTGGCGGGCGAGTGGAGATGCACGTTCCAGCGTGCATCCGACACGACGGATGTGAGCTGCGCGGTCGAGGTGTCAGCCGATCTCGCGGGTTGGTCGACCAACGCGGTGAATTTGCAGAAAGTGGCGACCACCGCCGGCGTCGAGACGTGGCAGGCGAGCGCGCCACTCAACGGGACCCCGCGGTTGTTTTTCCGACTCCGGGCAACGCGACCGTGATCGCCGCTCAGTGGGAGACGATCGCGTAGATGGCGAAGCCGATTCCGCCGGCCAGGGCCGCCACCAAGACGAGCGTGGCGAGCACAAGCTTGGTGCGCTCGCGTCGATCGGATTCGATCCAGGCGTTGTCGGATTTACGACGGAAAGGCGGCAACATGGGGGCGAAGAAAAGTGAAACCTCGCGCGACGGAAAAGCTTTTGCGTCGTCGACGTCAATTTTCACGGCGAGTTTGCCAATGCCTGCAATACGCGCTCATCGATTCCCGGTGTCGACTCGGCTGATAAGGCGTGCGGGTCGGCGCTCATTGCTGCGGCTTATGTTTTTTCGGACGTGTGCGAGTGCTAGCGGGCAATGCTCGCTTGGCGTTGGGCAGTGGCGCCGCGCGCTTGGCCGGACGCGCACGCGCGTTGCTTCGACGACACTGGTTTTCAAGACGACCGACGTGGCTCGGCGGGTTGGAGATGAGTTCAAGTGCTGTGATCGGCCTGGTCGTGGCGCGATGCCGGAGGCGAGCGGCCGCAAACATCGGCGAAGGCGCTGGCGTGCATTTGTCGCGGCGAGGTTGTCGGTGGGCGGCGACGACAAAAAAGGCGCGCCGGGGCGGCGCGCCTGAAGATGCGGGAGCAGCGGTGCGGCTCAGACGAGCAGCAGCGCGGGCTTCTCGAGCAGGTCCTTGATCGCGGCGAGGAATTGCGCGCCGAGCGCGCCGTCGACGACGCGGTGGTCGCACGAAAGCGTGAGTGTCATCGTCTGGCCGACGACGATCGCGCCGTTCTTCACGACCGGCTTGGTGACTGTCGTGCCGACGGCGAGGATCGCGGAGTTCGGCGGGTTGATGATGGCGGAGAACTTCGTGACGCCCATCATGCCGAGATTCGACACGCAGAACGTGCCGCCGGTGAACTCGTCGGGCTTGAGCTTCTTTTCCTTGGCGCGTTTGCCGAGCGGTTTGGCCTCGGCGCTGATCGCGAAGACGGACTTCGTGTGCGCGTCTCGGATGACCGGCGTGATGAGGCCGTCCTCGATCGCCACGGCGAACGAGACGTGCGCGGCGCCGAAGTATTGGATGCCGGTGCCGGTCCACGAGGCGTTGACGCACGGGACGCGGCGGAGCGCCTCGGCGCTGGCCTTGAGGACAAAGTCGTTCACGGAGAGCTTCACGCCTTCGGCGGCGAGGCCTTCATTGAGCTGCGCGCGCACGGCGAGCAGCGGCTCGGCGTCGACTTCGATCTCGAGGTAGAAGTGGGGGATGGTCGTCTTGGCTTCGAGCAGGCGCTTCGCGATGGTCGCGCGCATGTTCGTGGCGGGGACGGTGCGGTCTTCCTGTAGCGGGCCGGTGCGCGACGGCGTGCCGCCGGTGAACGATTTTGTCGCCAGCGAGCTCGCTCCCACGGACGGAGCAGACTTGGTCTGGAGAAGCGCAGGATTCGCGACGGCGGCGAGGACGTCGGCCTTCACGATGCGGCCGTGCGGACCGGTGCCGGCGAGACCGGCGACGTTGAGGTTGTTTTGCGCGGCGATCTTCTTCGCGAGCGGGGAGATTTTTATGCGACCTTCCGGCGCGGGAGCGGCAGCTACCGAAACGGGTGCCGGAGCCGGAGCCGCGACTGGAGCGGGCGGTGGAGCGACCGGCGTCGGAGCCGGAGCAGGAGCTGCAGGAGCCGGCACGGCCGCCGCGGGAGCGGCGGCTTTGGGCGCGGCACCGGCGGGAGCGTCGACCTTTTCGCCGGGCTGGCCGACGGCGCAGAGCGGGGCGCCGACGGCGATCTGCGAGCCGGCGGGGGCGAAGATCTTGATGAGCGTGCCGTCGAAGAACGACTCGAGTTCCATCGTCGCCTTGTCGGTTTCGACTTCGGCGAGCATGTCGCCGGACTTCACGGCGTCGCCTTCCTTCTTGAGCCACTTGACGAGCGTGCCCACCGACATGGTGTCGGAGAGCTTCGGCATATCGATAATGTTGGCCATGGCGGGGCGCGCGCTTCGCGCGCGCAGTTGAAGTTGATAGTTGAGGTTTAAGTTGAGTCAGCGGAGTGCTTCGAGGGCCGCGTTGAAGATGCGGTCGACATTCGGGAGCTGGAGTTTTTCCAGCGGCGGACTGTAGATCGCCGGCGAGTCGATCGAGGTGAGGCGCTTGATCGGGGCGTCGAGGTCGTCGAAGGCCTTTTCCGCGATGATGCAGGCGAGCATGGCGCCGACGGAGCAGAAGGGCTTGGACTCTTCGACGATGAGGACGCGGTTCGTTTTGCGGACCGAGTTGAGGACGGTTTCCTCGTCGAGCGGCCGGATCGAGCGGAGGTCGACGACTTCGGCGTTGATGTTGTGCTTTTCCTTGAGGAGGTCGGCGGCCTTGAGGGCCATCTGGATCGGGCGGCCGTGGCCGACGATCGTGAGGTCGGTGCCGGCGCGCTTCACGTCGGCCTTGCCGAGCGGGATGAGGTATTCGCCGTCCGGCACTTCGCAGGACTCGCCGTAGAGCATGGTGTTTTCCATGAACATCACGGGGTCGTTGTCGCGGATGGCGGACTTCATGAGGCCCTTGGCGTCGTAGGCGTTGGACGGGACGACGACCTTGATGCCGGGGTGGTAGGCGGCGATGCCCTCGGGCGTGTGCGAGTGCGTGGCGCCGACGTTGGTGCCGCCGTTGGCGGGGCCGCGGAGCACGATTGGGCAGTTGATGAGGCCGCCGGACATGTAGCGGATGTTGGCGGCGTTGTTGAAGATTTGGTCGAAGGCGACCGAATAGAAGCTGAAGAACATCAGCTCCATGATCGGGCGCATGCCGAGCATGGCGGCGCCGACGCCCATGCCGATGAATCCGGCTTCGGAGATCGGCGTGTCGATGACGCGTTTCGGGCCGTATTTGGCCAACATGCCTTCGGAGACCTTGTAGGCGCCGTTGAACTGGCCGACTTCCTCGCCCATGAGCACGACGTTCTCGTCGCGCTCGATTTCCTCGCTCATGGCGTGGCGGAGGGCTTCGCGGTAAGTGATAACTGGCATTGCTGCGGAAAAGTTGAGAGTTGAAAGATGAGAGTTGAGAGCGGCGGACTCGCGGCGGCTCAGTCGAAGAACAGGCTGCCGACGGATTTGCGGTCGGCGGGATTGTCCGCCTCCCAATACACGTGCTTCTTGATGTCCTCGACGGTGGGGAAGGGGCTCTGCTCGGCGAATTGCGCGGAGGTCTCGGCCTCGGCGCGGGCGGCTTCGTCGATCTGGCGGATGAGCACGTCATTCAGGACGCCTTCGGCCACAAGCGTGCGCTCGTAGGTCATGAGCGGGTCCTTGGTCGCCTTGTATTCCTCGATTTCCTTCTTCTCGCGGTAAGTGGTGTCCGGGTCCGCGACGGAGTGGCCGCGGTAACGATAGGTGCGGATCTCGAGCACGCTCGGCTTCGACTCGTCGTGGGCGAGCTTGAGCAGGCGGGCGAACTTGTCGCGGATTTCGAGGACGTCGTGGCCGTTCTCGGAAATTTCCCAATTCATCCCGTAGGCCTCGGCGCGCTGCGCGAGCGACGGGCCGGCGGACGAACGCGCCTGGCTCGTGCCCATCGAGTAACCGTTGTTCTCGACGACGAAGATCACCGGGAGATTCCAGAGCGCGGCGAGGTTGTAGGCTTCGTGGACCGCGCCTTGGTTGACCGCGCCGTCGCCCATGAACGCCATCGCGGCGCCCTTGCGGCCCTTGTATTTCAGCGCGAAGGCCAGGCCGGTGCCGAGCGGGATCTGCCCGCCGACGATGCCGTGGCCGCCCCAGAAATTGCGCGTCGGGTCGAAGTAGTGCATCGAACCGCCTTTGCCCTGCGAGCAGCCGGTGACTTTGCCGTAGTTCTCGGCCATGCACTCGTTCATGCCCATGCCGACGGCCAGCGCGTGACCGTGGTCACGATAGGCGGTGATGATATGGTCATCCTTCGCCATCACCGAGGCGCAGCCGACGGCGATCGACTCCTGGCCGATGTAGAGGTGAAGGAAACCGCCGATCTTGCCCTGCTGATAGGAGCGCAGGCAGCGCTCCTCGAAGCGGCGGATGCGAACCATGTCGCGGTAGAACTTGAGCAACTCATCCTGACCGAGCTTCGCGTTCACCGGAGCTTGGCGGGAGTTGTAGGCGGGTGCGCCCTCGTCGGGCTTCTTGGGTGTGGTGGCTTTCTTGCTCACAATTAGTTCGAGTTTGAAATGATTTTCGGACGCCAAGGTCCTAAGTTGGGGATGCGCGCAGAAACACAAGCGAAACTTCGGGCGCGGCAGCTTATTACACGCCGAGCCTCAACCTCGCGCGCACCGGGGATCGACGGACGAGGCTCGACGCACCGCGAGGCGCGAGCCGCGCCCTCAGCGAGCGCCGGTAATCTGCTCAACCGTGATCGCAATCGGCGACACCGAACAGTCCGCGCGCAGCGAAACGAAGGTGTGGCGATACTGATCGTAGATCGGCCACAGCGCCTTCGCGTCGGTCTCCGGAATCTCGAGCGTCTTGATCTGCTCGCGCGTCCAGAAGGCGAATTTGCCCTCGGTGATGTCCGGCGGCAGCGCTTCGAGCGGCAGCTTGCAGTTGAACAAAAACATCAGCCAGTGGTTGTGGCCTTGATAGGCTTTCTCCGCGATCATCGCGAAGAGGTGCAGATCGCGGTCGCGCACTTTCAGGCCGACCTCCTCCTCGATCTCGCGCACCGCGCACTGGAACGGCGACTCGCCGGTCGCCATCTCGAGCTTGCCACCGATCGGCGACCACACGCCGAGGTTCGGCTGCTTCGCGCGCAGCATGAGCAGCAACTCGCCGGCGCGGTTCTCGAGAAACACGAGCACGCTGATCTTGTAGGGCAGGGCGGTGGCACTCATCGGGCGAACCTCATCGCCCGCGCGCCGCCCGCGCAACCAGATTGTCGCCTTGCCACGCACTCTAGCCTTGCCGCTCCGAAACGCAGCGGAACACTCGGCGCTGAACCCGATGCGCTCCTCGCGCGTAGCAGTCCTCGATTGTGGCGCCAGCCACGTTGCCGCTGGCGTGTTTTCGCGCAGCGGCGGGAGGCTTCGTCTCGAGCAATTTGCTTGGAAGGCCTTCTCGATCGCTTCCGGCCGCGAGGAGGAATGGCACGATGCGCTCCTCGGCGCGCTCGGGACGGTGGCGATCCAGCTGCGCTACCGTGGCCCGGTGACGGTCGTGCTGCCCGGTCATCTCGTCCTGACCAAATTCATCAAGACCCCGCGCGTCGACGCCGCAAAACGCGAGAAGGTCATCCGCTTCGAGGCGCAGCAGAACATCCCCTACGCAATGTCGGACGTGGCGTGGGACCACGTCGTCACCGGCGAATCCGACCTCGACCTCGATGTGATGCTTTGCGCGGCGAAGCTCGAAGCGGTCGACGCCCTGTGTGCCGCCGTCGAGTCGGCCGGACTCCAGCCGCGCGTGCTCGTGCCGGGCGTCCTGGCGCTGCGCGCCGCGCTCGACTCGCGCGCCGCGACCGAGCCCACGCTTTACGCCAACCTCGGCGCGCGCTCCACGACGCTGCTCTTGGTGGAGAACCGTCGCGTCCACGCGCGCACGCTCGCCATGGGCGGGCAACACGTCACGCAACAGCTCGTCGAAATCCAGGACTGCGACTGGGCCGACGCCGAAGAGTGGAAGACTTCCGGCCGCAACGCCGCCGTTGTCGCTCCCGCCGTCGAATCCTTCGCCACGCGGCTCGGGCAGGAAATCACGCGCTCGGCCGTGCACTTCAAGCGCCAGTCGGGCGCCGCGAGCCCCACGCGCATCGTGCTCACCGGTGGCGCGGCGCGCGCGGCCGGTTTGCCGGAGTTGCTCGGCGCGCGGGCCAATGTGCCGGTGGAAATCTTCGATCCGCTTGCCGCCGTGGAAATCCAGCGCGCGGCCGCCGACGCGGGCGTGGCCGACGTCGCGCTGCACCTCGCCGATCTGGTCTGCGCCGCCCAACAGCAACTGGCGGGCGCCGCGCCGACGGCCAACTTGCTCCCGCCGCGCCTGCGCACGCGCGAGGATACGCGGCGCCGTCAGCCGTGGTTCGCCGTGGCGGCCGTGCTGGTCGCGGCCGCGTTCGTGGCGCCACTGCTTTACTACCGCGAATGGGAAACGGCGCTCCGACACAAGATCGTCGCCGTCGACGCCGAGATCGCACCGCTCCGCGCCCGCGAGGCGCGCAACCGCGCCAATCTCGAGCAACTCGCCGCGCTGCAGGAACAGGTGAAGGCGCTCCAAGGCATCGCCGCGCGCCGGGCAAACTGGCAGCAGCTGTTCGCGGACCTGCAGGACCGCTTCGTCAAGGTCGAGGATGTCTGGCTCGAGCGCGTGCAACTTGCCTCCGGCGCCGCCGACGCGAACGCGCCGCTGCGCATCGCCGTTTCCGGTCGCATGCTCGACCGCACCAACCCGCTCGCGAACGTCAGTCCCGACATCTACCGCCGCGTCACCGAGCTCCTCACGAGCGTCGTGGACTCGCCCTATGTGTCGGCGGTGGAGAACGAGCGCTTCGACAACCGCCAGCCCGGCATCCTGCATTTCGACGTCGTGCTCGTCGCCGAGCCGGCGCGTCCGCTCTGAGCCATGGATGCGTTGAAAAAGCACCCGCTCTTCGCCGCGATTCTCCTCGCGAGCGTGGTCGCGTGCGTGGCGCAAGGCTGGTTGATCTACACGACGCGCGAGCGGGCCAAGCGCGCCGCCATCCAGCTCGAGGCCAAACGCCAGGAACGCGACTGGCTCGCACGGCAAAAGCCCGCGCTGAGCGAGGAGAACGCCCGCGCGATCGAGGCCGATGTTGCGACCGCGACGAAGCGCGTCGCCGAGCTCCGCGCCACGCTCACCGGCAAGGCCTGGCTGCCGACGCCGCCCGCGCGTCCGATCGACGCCTATTTCACCCTCGCGACTTTCACCGAGAAAATGCGCGCGCTCGCCGTCAACCAGCAGGTCGGCCTGCGCGCCGAGGAGCGTTTTGGCTTCTCGACCTACGCCAACGAAGGCCCCGAATCCGATCTGCTCGGCGCTGTGCATCGTCAACGGGTCGTCATACAGCATCTGCTCGAGACGCTCTTCGAAGCGCGCCCGACCACGCTCGTTGCCGCCGTGCGCGAGCGCCCGCTGACCGACGCGCAACGCGCCGCCCGTCGCACCGCGGCGGCGAACGCGAACGGTGCGGAGGCTTCTTCCGGCAGCGCGCGGAGCGCGGGACAACTCGCGGATTTCTTCGAGCCCGACGCACGGCTGCGCTTGCAGGCGCCCGGTTTGGCCGAAGGCGAGTTGTATCGCGTGGAGTTCACCGGCCAGACGCAGGCGTTGCGCGCGTTCCTGAATTCGCTGTCCGCTTCGCCGCTGCCGTTGTTCGTGCGCGCGGTCGAAGTCGAGCCGTCGGCGGAGGTTTCCGCGGCCGCTGTCGCCGCGGCCACCGCGCCGTCCGCCGCGCCCGTGCCGCTCGTGACGCAGAATTTTTCAAAGTTTGCCGTGGTGGTGGAATGTGTTGATGTCCTCCCGGTTTCCTCCGCTCCGTCGTCATGACTTTGCCCCGCTTCGTCTCGTTCGAAAAATCGCTCGCGTTGCTGGCTCTCGCCGGCGTCCTCGGTTCGGCGGCGTGGTGGTGGCAGCAGCAGCCCACCTTGCGCCGCCTGCGGGTCGAGCGCGTGGGCACGGATCTCATCGATGCACCGTATGCGACCGCGGCGTTGCCCGCGCTCGACGCGGTGCCGGCCGCGTGGCGCAAGCCGGCGGCCCAGTCCTCGGGCGGCGACTGGATCTACGAGCTCTTCACCCCGCCGGTGATCTATTACCACGCGACGGCGCGGGCGTTCACCGTGACGCCGCCGAGCTATCTCGCGGAGAAAAACAACCTGCCGTTCGGCCTCGAGCTGCTCGCGGTGAAGCGCGAGCCGTTCCGCCTGCAACTGGTCGGCTACGTCGGCGCGCCGGGCGACATCGTCGCGGCGTTCGTCAGCCAGCAGACGCCGGAGACGCTCCTCGCGCGCACGGGCAGCCGTTTCGAGCAGCTGGGACTCGCCTTGAAATCGTTCGAGGTGCGCAAGGTGAACCTCGCCCCCGGCGCCGAGCAGCCTGTCTACGACGTCGCGGGCGTGGCCACGCTGCGCGACGAGCGGACGGGCGCGGAGGTCACGCTCGATACGCGCGGCCCGAAGCTCACCGACACGCCGCTGGCGGTGCTCCGCGCCGTGACCGACGCGAAGGCGAAGCCGCGCACACTGCACGTGGGCGACACGTTCCAGCAGGATGACGCGACGTTCCGCATCGAACACATCCAGCTCGATCCACCGGAAGTCGTCGTCGCCAAGCAAACCGCCGGTCTGCCTTACCCCGAGACGCGCGTCCTGAAGCCCGAAGCGACCGCCAAGACGCCCAGCCCCGCCGCGACCGCGCAACGTTTCCGCGGCACCGCCCAGCCCGGCGTCGCCGAGGCCGCCCGTCCCTGATTTTCGCATGCCCCGCCGTTTCCTCGTCCTGTTCGCCGCCGTCGCCCTCCTGGCCGGCGGAGGTCTCATCGCCCGCCAGTCCGACACGAAGCCCGACGCTTCGGAGACCAAGATCCGCCTTCTTTCCGATGCGCTCCGCGCCCGCGACAGCGGCAACATCGCCGAGGCGCGCGCCAAGCTTGAGGAGCTGGCCAAACTCACGCCCGGCGACGCGACCGTCACGCGCCTGCTCGCCACTCTCGGCCAGGTGGCGGAAACGAAAGTCATGGTCAGCGGCGGCGTGGTGACGCCCCCGAACGAGGCCGAACTGCTTGCCGCCGAGGAAGAGAAGAAACTCGACCAAACCCTTGCCGCCGCACACGAGAGCGTCCGAGTCGCCCGCGGGCTTGCCACCGACCAGCAATTCAGCGCGGCCCTCGACAAGCTCGCGCAAGCGCGCCGTTCCCTCGCGGAAAATCCCGCCACGCAGGCCACGCTCACCGAGATCGACGTGGCGGGCGCGGAGATCACCCGCGCGCGCGACGAGCATCTCGCTGCCGTCGCGGCCGCCGCGGCGAAAAAGCCGGTCACCGCTGCCGCACCGAAGAGTGAGCCCGCCCAACCGGAGACCCCCGCACCCGAGCCGGCGCCCACGCCGCGCAAGGCGGCGAAAAAGGTCGTGGTCGCGTCCGCGCCGGCTGCGGAGCCCGTGCCCGACACCGAAGTGCAGGCCCTCGTCAAACGCGGGCGCAGCCAATATCTGGCCGGCGACCCGTCCGCCGCCGCGCAGACCTTCGCCCGCGTGCTCGAGTTGGAGCCGGGCAACGCCGACGCCGAAAATTTCATGCGCCGCATCGCCGCCGACACGGTTGACCGCAACGTCGACCGCACCCAGACTAGCGCGCAGTTGCTCAACGAAGTCGCGCGCGCGTGGCAGCGCCCGGGTGTCTACAAGGAGCCGCCACCGGGCGCCGCGCTCGGCGACGGACCGTCGCCATTGCTCGAGAAGCTGAACAAGATCGTGCTCCCAAGCGTGAATTTCAGCGGCATGGAGCTCGGCCGCGTGATGACGACGCTCAGCGTCGTGTCCGAGGAATTCGACCAGAGCGGCACGGCACCGAAGGGCGTGAACATCGTGTTGCTCGACCCGACCGGCGCGAACCCGGTCGTGAACAACATCAACCTGCGCAACCTCTCGTTGAAGCGCGTGCTCGACCTCGTGACGCAGTCGGTCGGCTACCAATACGAGGTGCAGGCCGACGCCGTCATCGTGCGTTCCGGCGGCGAGCAGACGACGCTCGACACGCAGTTTTTCCCCGTGTCGCGCTCGACGGTGCTGCGCATGACAGGCCGCGGCGGCGAGGTGAACGGCGGCGGCGGCAGCGATCCGCTCGCGGGCGGCGCGAAGACCGCCGCCACGTCTTCTTCGAGCAACGTGGAAGGCGAGGGACAGTCGATCCGCAATTTCCTCCAACTCGCCGGCGTGAGTTTCGAAGGCACGCCGGGCAGCACGCTCGCGTTCGACGGTTCGCAGCTGATCGTGACGCAGACCGGCCGCAATCTGGAGCGCATCCGCAACATCCTCGCGCGCTACAGCGACGTGCGGCAGGTCGAGATCGAGGCGAAGTTCATGGAAGTGCAGGACGGCGCGCTCGAGGAACTCGGCGTTAACTGGAACATCGGCAAAAAGGCGACACAGCACAGCGGGGCAAGCGTGACGAACTACACGACGAGCAATCGGTCGCTCGAGAGTGCCTTCACTAATAGTGTGAGCACAACGCAGGGGCAGATTTCACGACCGTCTTCTCCCGGAGTCTACCGCGACAACAACGCCAACGGTGTATTCGACGACGGTGACACGCTCATCAGCGAGCCAACCGACGGTATCAACTTGCCGATTCAAAATGGCGCGCCCGCTATCCCCGGGACGAACAATCTAGGCAAAGGCGCGAACGCACTTGCCGCGATCACCGGTATCCTCGGTGAATTCAATGTGAACGCCGTCATCCGCGCGCTCTCCCAGCGCAGCGGCACGGAACTCCTCAGTGCGCCGAAGCTCACGGTGCTCTCTGGCAATCCCGCGACGATCACGGTCGCGCAGGAACTGCGCTATCCGCAGTCGTATGGTCAGGTGCAGAGTCAGGTCGGCACCGGTAGTGCGAGCGGTGGCGGCTCGGCGGGCGTGACGATCACGGCGGGCACGCCGCAGGAATTCACGACGCGCAACATCGGCGTGGAGCTGAAGGTGACGCCGACGGTCGAAGAGGACGACTACAGCATCAGCCTCGACCTGAATCCGAAGGTGACGGAGTTCGAAGGCTTCGTCGAATACGGCGGCCAGAGCGTCGCGGTGTCGGGCAGCACGACCGTGACGGTGCCGTCGGGTTTTTATCAGCCGATCTTCGCCGTGCGCGAGTTGACGACCAAGGTGACGATCTGGGACGGCGCGACGCTCGTCATGGGCGGGCTCACGCGCGAGGACACGCGCAAGACGAACGACAAGGTGCCGGTGATCGGCAACCTGCCGGTGCTCGGGCGACTGTTCCGCAGCAACGGCGAGAGCGCGCAGAAGCGCAATCTGCTCATCTTCGTGACGGCGAATCTGGTCAGCCCCGGCGGCTCGTTGAAGAAGCAAGCCGTGCGCGGCGCGCCGGTCGGGACGATTTTCCAGAACCCGACCATCGTCACGCCCGCCGGCGCCGCCGGCCGCGAGGCGAAGAAGTAACGCCAGCCCGTGCGGGGCCGGACCGGTTTCGAGCGCGTCGGTAATCGTGTGCGCGGCGAAGTCCGGTCCGGCGTGTGCGAGCGCGGGGCGCGCGCGGATCAGACGTTTTGGGCGAGCGAGCCGGAGCAATTCAGGCCGCCGCTGCCGTTGGGCCAGAGGAAGAGGAGGCCGTTGCCCTTACTCGCGCCGCCTTGCACGCCGTAAGGCGTGCCGGAATTCGCGGCGTGGTGAATGCTGAAGACATTGCGGACGTTGCCGTGGCAGACGACCACCGTGCGGTTGGGCGGATACGCGGGCGCGCCGGAAGTCACGCCCGAGATGGTGAACGTGTCGCAGTAGTTGTTTTCGAGGCAGTAGATGTGGACCGCGTCGGTCAGGCCCGAGCCGTCCGCGCAATGCAGTCCCGTCAGTGTGACGGCGCAGCAGTCGATGAAGTTGGCGTGCACGCCGGTGGTCGTGCCGACGTTGCCGCCGACGGAGTAGATGTTCGAGATGGTGAACGACGAGACGTTCTTGCCGGAGCCGAGGTCACGGCCGTGGAGGCGAATCGCGTCCTGACAGCCGTTGACGTAGAAGTTGCTGACGGTCCAGCCGGAGACGTCCGAGGAGCCGTTGCTGCGTCCTTCGGCGAGGAGTCCGATGGTGTCCTGTTGGGTGCCGATGCTCGAGGTGGTGTCGATGAATACGTTGGTGATGAGACCTTCGTGGACCGGACCGTAGCGGGAAGACAGGACGATGGTGGAGGCGGTGCCTCCGCCGTCGTAGGTCGGGAACGGCCCCTGACCCTTGAAGCTGCAACTGTCGATGTGCAGCGAGGTCTGCGCGCCGCCGCTCGGGTTGGCCTGCACGATGCAGCAGGGGCGGACGGTCTTGCCGGCGCCGTTGCCGGCGCTGAAGAAGCAGTTGCTCACGCGGCCGCCGCAACTCTCGACGAGCAGCTGGCAGCCGTCGAGGTTGGTGGTGACGACGCCGCTGATCTGGGCGAAGCCGTTGCGCAGATGCAGGCACGCGTCGTTGGTGAAGGCGCTGAAGTGCAGGTTGGTGGCGCGGAGATTGCCGTCGCGGAGGAAGACGCAGTCGTTGGCGTTCGGCGAGCCGTTGCCGTTGATGAAGCCGATGTCATGCAGGCCGGTGTTGCCGGCGATCTCGATCATGCCGGAGTTCGACATGACGTTGTAGAAGATCGTCGAGGACGGACCGTCGCCTTTCAGCGTGAGGTTGCCGGGAGCGTTGGCGGCGAGGGCGAGTTTGCTGCCGAAAACATAGACGCCGGCAGGGAAGTAGAGCGTGCCGAATCCATTGGTCGGCAATGCGGCCGCGGCGGCGGCGAGGTAGGGAGTGACGTTCGAGGCGTAGTCGGGGATGGCCCCGAACCAGCGCACGTCGAGCGTCGTGGAGATTTCGTTGTAGGTTGTGCCGGGCCCGATGCGCCAGAGCCGGCCGGTCGATTGGCCGTTGAGTTGTATGATCGTCCCGGAATTGTCGGTGGTGGTGTCAGTGGCGTGCCACGCGAAGAGTCCGCCGCCACCGTCGCCACGGAAGAAATAGCCTTCGAGCACCACAATGGCGCCGTCATCCCAACCGGTGGGGCTGAGCGCGCGCATACTCGCCATGGTGAGCGCGGTCGCGGCGAACTCGAGGAGCGAACCGCCGGCCGGACCGGCGGCGGCGGCGCGGTTGCCGAAGGCCGTCAGCCCGAGGAGCGCGGCGCCAGCGCCCATGAGACGCAGCGAGTCGCGGCGGGACGGGAAGGCCGGCTCACCGGTTGGCTGCGGAGCGGGTGATGCGGAGGCCGGGACGTTTTGATCGGAGGATGGTATCGATGGATGCATGGTCGGTATCTCAGTTTTGGCGCGCGAAGCCGTGTCGCCGCGCGCGCGTGGGTTTTGGTTGTTTCGGCGGAGCCGAAAAGAACGGGAGGTGACCGATCACGCACCAGGCACGGACTGCCGTGATGGCGTGTGACGTGAAGCAAGACAGCCGGATTTGAAATCTCCGCCAGTGCTTGGTTTCCGCCGTCGTTTTTTTGCGGAAAATTGATAACCGAGTGAGGGATGCCGCTCAGAGCGCGCGCGGTGGATACCTCTTGAATTTACCGGGCGACGCCGACAGCAGTTGTCGCATGGCGAAATGGCTGCTGCTGGATGGCTACAACCTCGCATTCCGCGCGTTCTACGGGATGCCGGAGCTGACACGTGCGGACGGGTTTCCGACGGGCGCGTTGCACGGCTGGGTGAAGAGCATCTGGCGCCTGCAGGATCAGGAGAAGCCGGACTTCACGCTGTGTTTCTTCGATCTCGGCGGCGCGCAGGACCGGCTGGCGCTGCATCCGGAATACAAGGCGCACCGCAAGGAGACGCCGGAGCCGCTCGAGAGGCAGATTCCGGTGATCAAGGAGATCACGCGCGCGATGGGCTTGGTCGGCATCGAACTCGACGGCGTGGAGTCGGACGACTTGCTGGCGTCGCAGGCGCACGTGCTGGCGGCGGCCGGGCACGAGGTGTTGATCGTGAGCGCCGACAAGGATTTCGCGCAGTGCGTGAACGAGCGGATCAAGATCCTGCTGCCTCCGCCGACGGCGAACCCGAAGCTCGGCTGGCGCGTGCTCGACGCGGCCGGGGTGGTGGAGAAGTTCGGCGTGCCGCCGGCGAAGATCGCGGAGTATCTCGCGATCGTCGGCGACGTGTCGGACAACATTCCTGGCATCGACGGCTGCGGACCGAAGACGGCGACGAAGTGGCTGGAGGAGCACGGCTCGCTTGAAGGACTGATCGCGGCGGCGACGACGCTGAAGCCGGAACGGTTCCGCGAGCAAGTCGCGGCGCGCGCGGAGGATTTGCGGCGGAATCTGAAGCTGACGACGCTGCGCACGAGTTCGCCGATGCCGTGGGTGGAGCCGGGCGAGCCAGACACCGCGAAGCTGCTTCCGCTGCTCGAATCGATGGAAATGCGCTCGACGCTGGCGGAAGCGCAGAAGCGCTACACGGGACAGCAGGAGTTGTTCTGAGGGGCGGCTGAAGTCGGTGTGTGTCGAATCGCGAGTTCAGCGCGTGCCGCGAACGGACGTTGTGTTTAACCACGGATAACACGGATGGCACGGATCACGTTGCGTGTGATGGGGCGCGATCTTGCGGCGTCCGTTCGGTTCGTGGGCGTCGGCCGGCGCGGCACATGATTTCACCGCGAGGCGCGAACTGTATGCTTCCATCCGTGAATATCCGTGCAATCCGTGGTGAAAACAGGCGGCCTAGCGCGGCGGTGGCAGATTCGCACGCCAAGCTCGCGCATGAAAAAGGCCGGTCGGAGACCGGCCATACTTGAACTTCAACTTCCAACTTCAACTTGCGTGAAGCGCGTGCGCGCCTCAAGCGGCCGGTGGCTCGAAGATGTAGCCGATGCCGTGGACGGTCTTGAAGCTGTCGAGTGTCAGGCCGTTTTTCGCGAAGGCGGCGCGGACTTTCACGATGTATTGGTCGAGGGAGCGGCTGCGGACGTCGGCGTGGATGCCCCACACGGAGTGGATCAGCTCCTTGCGCGTGATGACGACGTGGCGGTGCGTGTTGAGGTAGGCGAGGATGCCGAGTTCCTTGCGGCCGATCTTGTGCGCGACGTTGTTGGGGAATTCGATTTCGAGGCGGTCGGGGTGGACCTTGGCGCCGAGGAACTCGAAGGGCTGGTCGACCGTCTTGACGTTCTTGGTGAGGTTGAAGTCGGTCTTCGATTCCGCGCGGCGGAGCACGGCGTTGATGCGTGCGACGAGTTCGGCGTAGCTGAAAGGCTTGGTGACGTAGTCGTCGCCGCCCATGTTGAGGCCTTTGACCTTGTCGGCTTCGGCGGCGCTGCCGGTGAGGAAAATCGTGGGGACGTGGATGTCGTGCTGCTTGAGCGTGGAGAGCAGATCGAAGCCGGTCGTGTCGGGCAGATTGAGATCGAGGAGGAGCAGGTTGGCGAAGTTGCGCTCGAGGAAGCGCAGCGCGGGGGTGGCGCGGTCGTAGGGCTGGGTTTGCATGCCCGCGTCTTCGAGGTGCTGGCAGATCAGCGAGCAGAGCTCTTTTTCATCTTCGACGACGACGATCAGGGGACGGGGAGCAGCGCACATGGTGTGAGGTGACAGGTTGCGGGCCGGCGGGTAGGGATGTCCGGCGTGGACAGCACCGGCTGGGGAAGCCTTTTACAATTGCACGGTGACTTGTCAAAACCTTGTTCGTCACGGGGAAAGTTGCGCATTTCCGCGCAGAGTTTACTTGTGTTCGGGCGGTGCGGACCGTTCCCTCCGCGCAATCATCGGCACACGCCGCCACTCGAAATTTTTTGCGATGAAAGTCACGCTGGGTCTGCTCCAACACGCCTGCTCCGTCCATCCGGCGGAGAACCTCAAGAAGACGCTCGCGCTCGCCGAACAGGCGGCGAAGAAAGGCGCGAAGATCATCTGCACCCAGGAACTGTTCCGCTCTCAGTATTTCTGCCAGGCGGAGAACCACGACTACTTCAAGCTCGCCGAGCCGATCCCCGGACCGAGCACGGCGGCGTTTCAGAAGATCGCGAAGAAGCACAAAGTCGTGATTGTCGCGTCGCTCTTCGAGAAGCGTGCGAGCGGTCTCTACCACAACACCGCGGTGATCATCGACGCGGACGGCTCGCTCCTTGGCATCTATCGCAAGATGCACATCCCGGACGACCCACTCTACTACGAGAAATTCTATTTCACGCCGGGCGACACCGGCTTCAAGGCGTGGCAGACGAAATACGGCAAGATCGGCGTGCTGATTTGCTGGGACCAATGGTATCCCGAGGGCGCGCGCCTCACGGCGATGGCCGGCGCGGAGATTCTTTTCTACCCGACGGCGATTGGCTGGCATCCGAAGGAAAAGGCCGAATACGGTGCGAACCAGCACGGCGCATGGGAGACGATCCAGCGCGCCCATGCAGTCGCGAACGGTTGCTACGTCGCCGCGGTGAACCGCATCGGCACCGAGACGCCCGAGGGCGGCGACGGCATCGAATTCTGGGGCCAGAGCTTTATCGCCGGCACCAGCGGCCAAATCCTCCAGAAGGCCAGCGTCGATAAGGAGGAAATCATCCTTCAGGAAATCGATCTCGAAAAGGTCGACGTTACGCGCACCCACTGGCCGTTCCTGCGCGACCGCCGCATCGACGCCTACGGCGATCTCACGAAGCGTTTCCGCGACTAAGGAACGCCGTCGCCAACCGAACCCTTCCGCCCCTGACGAACGCGCGCGGATTTTGCCGCGCCCTCGCCCGATGCCCGCCAAGAAATCCAAGAAAACAGATCCAAAACCGAAGATCGAAACGCCGGCTTCGCTCGGCTTTCGCATGCCGGCGGAGTGGGAGCCGCAGGACGCCATCTGGCTTTCGTGGCCGCACAACTACGATTCCTGGCCGCGCCAGTTTCGCCCGGTGCCGTATGCCTTCGCGCGATTCGTCACGCAGATCAGCCGTTTCGAGGAGGTGCGCATCAACGCCGCCGCACACCTGCACAAGCGCGCGCGACGTTTCTGCGAGAAGGCCGGCGCCGATCTCTCGCGCGTCACGTTCTACGATCACCCGACGAATGACGCATGGTGCCGCGATCACGGTCCGATTTTCGTGAAGAACGATGCGACCGGCGAGGTCGCGCTCACCGATTGGACCTACAACGCGTGGGGCGGCAAATACCCGCCCTACGATCTCGACAACCAGATCCCGTCGAGCATCGGCGCCAAGCTCGGGTTGCGGCGCTTCGAAAATGAGATGGTGCTCGAAGGCGGTTCGATCGATGTGAACGGCGAAGGTCTGTTGCTCACGAGCGAGCAGTGCCTCCTGAACAAGAACCGCAACCCGCACCTCTCGCGCACGCAGATCGAGAAGAACCTGAAGGATTTTCTCGGCGTGAAGCAGATCCTTTGGGTCGGCGACGGCATCATCGGCGACGACACCGATGGACACATCGACGACATCACGCGTTTCTACAAGTCCGACGGCTTCATCACCTGCGTCGAGCCGAACGACCGCGACAAGAACCACCCGATCCTCGCCGAGAATCTCGAGCGGCTGAAATCGTTCCGCACGCCGGCGGGCGGCAAGTTCTCGATCGTCGAGCTGCCGATGCCGAAGCCCTTCGCGTTCCAGCGCCGACGCGTGCCGGCGAGCTACGCGAATTTTCTCATCATCAACGGTGCGGTGCTCGTCCCGACGTTCCGGCAGAGCGTGCGCGACGCGCAGGCACTGGAGATCATCGCGAGCTGTTTCCCGGGTCGCCAGACGATCGGCGTCGACTGTTACCACATCATTTGGGGGCTCGGCACGCTGCACTGCCTGTCGCAGCAGCAGCCCGCCGCCGCCAAGGCGACCGCAGACAAGCCTGTCACGGGAAAACCGGTCGCCGTAGCCTGAGCGCGCGGCACCACGGCGCGACGAACTTGTCCCAATCGACTCCATGAAAACTCCGCTCGCTCTCGTTCTCGTCGCGTTCCTCGGTCTGCTCGCCGGTTGCGAGTCGCTCGAATCACGCGTGCGCGACCGCTTTGCCGAGGTGCCGCCGAAGACGCAGGTCGTCGACGGCGAGGCGCGCGCGGTCTACGCGGCGGTGCAGGCGGCGTTCAAGCGGCTCGACTTCAATCTCACGCGCTCGTCGATCACTGACCTTCGCGTCGAAGCCGCGAGCCGGATCAACACGAGCGTGGCGTTCGCCGACTCGCGGCAGCTCGTGGCGCAGGTGACGATCGCTGACGTCGGCCCCGCGCAATCCGAGGTCAGCATGCGCCTGACCGAGCAGGTCGAGGCCCAGGGGCTCGGCGGACCGACCGAACGCGCGCTGCGCGAGCATGGCTTCTACGAGACGTATTTCGCTGTCTTGCAGCAGGTTTTGGCCGAGCAGAAGGCTGCGCCGGCCGGCCGGAAAAACTAGATTTTTCCGCTTGCGGGGCGGGGGAGCTTTCGGGACTTTCGTCCCCTTTCGCGGCGTTCTTCGTCACAGCCGGTGCTGCCGCGGCACTCCCACCGGCCTTAGCCAGAAACAATCAACCCACGGATCCGCAAGGGTCCACCGCTTGGAAGGCGTGCGGCGTCGGAGTGCGACGTGCGTCTTCGGCACACAGTCAAATGAGTTCGTTAATGGAACAGCTGCTCGAGCAATCCTCCTTCGACAAGTTGAAGGAAGGCACGATGGTCCCGGGCACGATCACCGAAATCCGCGCCAACGAAGTTATCGTCGATATCGGCGGCAAAGCCGAAGGCGCCATCCCGGCCAATGAATTCTTCGACCTCGGCGAGCTGCAAGTCGGCTCCGCGATCGAAGTCCTCCTCGAAAAGCTCGAGGACAAGGAAGGCAATCCCGTCCTCTCCTACGAAAAGGCTCAGCAGAAGAAGAATTGGGAAAACATCCTCACGCGTTGCAACGAAGGCTCCATCGTCTCGGGCCGCGTGAAGGGCAAGGTCAAGGGCGGCCTCCTCGTCTCCATCGGCGTGGACTCCTTCCTCCCGGCCTCGCACATCGACATCCAGCCGCCGAAGAACCTCGATCAGTATCTCGGCCAGACCTACGACTTCAAGGTCCTCAAGATTAACCACGAGCGGAAGAACATCGTTCTCTCCCGTCGCGAGCTTATCGAAGAGCAGCGCCACAACAAGCGCCGCGAGCTCCTCGAGAAGCTCCAACCCGGCCAGGTCCGCAAGGGCGTCGTCAAGAACATCACCGACTTCGGCGCGTTCATCGACCTCGACGGCATGGACGGCCTGCTCCACATCACCGACATGTCCTGGGGCCGCATCGGCCATCCCTCCGAAATGCTCAAGCAGGGCGAGGAGATCGAGGTCATGGTCATCGACATCAACCGCGAGAAAGAGCGCGTTTCCCTCGGCCTCAAGCAGACCAAGAACAACCCGTGGGACAACATCGACCACAAGTTCCCGGTCGGCGCGAAGGTCCGCGGCAAGGTCGTCAACCTCGTCCCCTACGGCGCGTTCATCGAACTCGAGCCGGGCGTCGAAGGCCTCGTCCACATCACCGAGATGTCCTGGACCAAGCGCATCACCAAGCCCTCCGAACTGCTCAAGGTCGGCCAGGAGCTCGACGCGGTCGTCCTCGGCATCCAGAAGGAAGAGCAGAAGATCTCGCTCGGCCTCCGCCAACTCGAGCCCAACCCGTGGGACATGGTCCGCCACAACTATCCGGTGGGCGCTCGCGTCCGCGGCAAGGTCCGCAACATGACCACCTACGGCGCCTTCATCGAACTCGAAGAAGGCATCGACGGCATGGTGCACGTCTCCGACATGAGCTGGACCCGCAAGGTCAACCACCCGTCGGAAGTCCTCAAGAAGGGCGACGAAGTCGACGCCATCGTGCTCGACGTCGATCCGAACCAGCAGCGCATCAGCCTCGGCATGAAGCAGCTGATGACCGATCCGTGGACCGACATCGATGCGCACTTCCGCATCGGCGACGTCGTCCAGGGCACCATCTCGAAGATCGCCAACTTCGGCGCCTTCGTGGAGCTCAAGGACGGCATCGACGGCATGGTGCACATCTCGCAGATCAAGGAAGAGCGCGTCGAGAAGGTGAAGGACGAGCTCAAGCCCGGCCAGCAAGTCACCGCGCGCGTCGTGAAGATCGACCGCGAAGGCCGCCGCATCGGTCTCTCGATCAAGGCCGCCAACTACTCGGCCGAGCAGCTCGCGCAGGAGACCGCTTCCTACGAGCAGTTCACCAAGCAGAGCAGCGGTTCCGACCTCACGAACCTCGGCGATATCTTCGACGAGGCCGCGAAGAAGGAATAACCTCCTCCGCTTCGCGACTCTCGCGAAACACTCTCAAGGCGCCCGCAGCAACGCGGGCGCCTTTTTTGGGGGCCGGAAAATTACCCGGATTGTCCTCCACGGCCCTCCCGCGCCGCGTCGATCCGTAGGTGCACTTGCAAGACAGCCCGCGATCGCCGAGCGGGGTTGCCTGACACACCTTGCGTATCCCGAGTGCCAGCGACGACCGAACGGAGCAGCCCGATCGTGTTTTCGAGAATCAACGCCGCCGCCGGAAATCCCGGTGGCCGCGAGCGCCAGCGAGCGGTTGGCGTTTCCATTCGCTGGTGTCGCGGCTACGGAGTCACTGCGACCGCCCTAAGCGTCGGAATGGAAGCGCTGCTGCGCCTTGCAGACGAACGCGATTGTCGTGCGGATCGCATGCACGTGATACGAAGGCAGAGTGATTTGGCACGCATCGGGCCAGCCGATGAGCAGCACACCTTGCGGGTGCACCGCGTCGGTGAACGGGAAGAGCACGAAGGCGCCGAGTTCAGCCTGTCCTTTGAACCACGCGGGGAGGTAGGTCGCGATCTTGGGATCGTGCGCGTGGTGGATGTTGACGTTTTCGTTGCGCTGTAGGCAGACGCCGAACACGGTCCGGTCGCCGCGGTGGAGCAGGGGCGGAGTTCCGCTGCGCGCGAGTCGTTCGTGGAATTGCCCGAAGCCCTCGCTCAGCGGGAAGCCGGTGTGCTTCGGTCGGTGCAGGAACAGCAGGGATTCCGTCGAACCGAGGCCGGCGCAGATGACGGCGAGCATCGTCTCGCGCAATTTCGCGCGGGTCATGCCCGGCTCGGCTAGGCGACCGGCCAGCAGCTTGATGCTCGCCTGCCAGTCGTAGTCAGGGAGTTTCAACGCGGCGAGCGAAGGCTCAGGTGCCGCGACAGGGCGAGGCGCGGGGGGCGAGGCCATGCTCGGGTTCGCCGACTGCGGGGTGCGCTCGGTGGATGGAGTCGCGGTGGCGGGCGCCGTCGAGATCGGGGGCGCAGTGGAAACGTTGGCGCTTTCGAACGGCGGAGCGGTCGGTGCAGCTGCGGCCGCCGGCGCGGCGGCGGCGGCGGCGGCTTGCGCCTGTTGAGCGGCGATACGCTCCGGATCGATCGAGTTGCGGCACGAGCGCAGTCGCGAGATCGTCCGCGTGGGCAGATTGCGCAGGCGGAAGGTGCGCACGATGTAGTCGAGCTGGTGCGTGGCCGCTTGCATCAAACCGTGCAGCTCGTCGCCGAGATCCGGGAGTGCGTTGCCGAAATGCCGGACCAGCTCGGCAGAGCGGTTGGCAAATTCCTCGATAGGTATTTGGGGGTCGCACGCAAGATCGGCGAGACGATCGGCGCATTCGCAGACGGCGAGCATCTGTTCGTCCGGTCGCTGCTCGAGGGCCGCAAGCGCCTCCGACGGGAGCGAGCGGAGCGTGACGAGAATTTCCTCGGGCAGGTTCGCGGCTTGCAGCAATTGGTAGCCGAGTTCGAGCGGAGTCAGGCCGAAGACGCGACGGTAGTTCTCATCCTCCGATCCGTCCTGCTGCTGTGCCTGCTTGTAATCGTCGAACATGCAACTCGCCATCACGATATGGCCGAAGCTGCGCATACAGCCGCAGACGAAGGCGCGGTCCTTGTCGAGCAGGCTGCGTTTGGCGGCCATCGATTGCGCGAGGCAGCCAGCGGTGAGTGCTTGGACTGTGATGACGCGCTGCTCTTCGGCGGTTTGGCCGCGGGCGGCCTGTTCCGCCATCATCAGCGACATCGCGACGGAGCGGATGCGTTCGAATCCGATCACGTGGATCGCCTGGATGACGTTGGAAACGGCGACAGCGTTGGGGTTGTAGTAGTAGGTGTTCGCCGCGGCGATCACCTTGGACATCACGATGGGATCGTTTTGGATCACCTCGGCCAGCTCCATGACGGAGACCTCGTCGGTGTTGCCGGAGAGTGTGTTCAGCAACTTGACGATTTCGGGCAAGCAGGCGATGCGCGTCGTCTGCAAAGCAGCGGAAGCGCGATCCAAAGTTCGTGCGGCGAGTTCGGTCACCATCGGGGGCTGGTCTTCACTGTTCTTCGTCTTTGATGCGTTGGACTTTAGGCAAATACCTCATCACGCAGCGGGATACGGCCGAAATCGTCGGAAAATTGTGCTGTGCGCCGCGGGTTTCGCGGCTGGCGCGCTGCTTGACTGCGGTGTTTCGGCAAACCGCGCGCAAAAAAGGCGCCTCCGTTTGGGGAGGCGCCTGCAGCAGCGGGAGTGGTGCGGTTATCCGTCAGTCGTTGGTCTTGCCGTTGCGGGCGAGGTAGTCGCGGATGGTTTGGGCACGTTCCTCGGCGCGGGTTTCCTGATCGATCTCGTCGGCGGTGCGCTGCTTGTCGTGCTTGGCCATCTGGCGGCGGATCTTGGAGAGCGCGAGATACTCGAGCTGGCGGATGCGCTCGCGGGTGACTTTGAACTTTTTGCCGACTTCCTCGAGCGTGAGCTCGTCCTTTCCGTCGAGACCGAAGCGGAGCCGGATGATCTCGGCCTCGCGCGGTTCCAGGGAGTCGACCATGGCGCGGAGATTTTCGCGGAGGTTGCGTTCGCCGAGGTCGGCGTCGGGCGCGATCGTGCTTTCGTCGCCGACGAGGTCGCCGAGCGTGGCGGAGTCGCTGTCTTCGCCGACGGGCGCATCGAGCGAGGCCGGGCGCACGCTGACGGTCTTGAGCAGGGCGATCTTGTTGATCGGCATCTGCATCTCGTAAGCGATCTCCTCGTTCGTAGGCTCGCGACCGAACTCGTCGGTGAGCGCGGCGATGGTGCGGCGCATGCGGGCGATCTTGTCGACGAGGTGGACGGGGAGGCGGATCGTCTTGGACTGGTTGGCCAAGGCGCGCTTCATGGACTGCTTGATCCACCAGGCGGCGTAAGTGGAGAGCTTGCCGCCCTTGGCGGGATCGAAGCGCTCGACGGCCTTGATGAGGCCGAGATTGCCTTCGGAAATGAGGTCCATGAGCGGCAGGCCCATGTCCTTGTAGTCGTAGGCGATTTTCACGACGAGGCGGAGGTTCGCCTTGATCATGTGGTCGCGGGCGGATTTGTCGCCGCGCTTGATGCGGGCGGCGAGCTTGATCTCCTCCTCGATGGTCAGGAGCGGCGTCTGACGGATTTCGTTGAGGTAGAGTTGGAGATTCGAGCGTTCGTCGCGACGGTCGACGGGGGAGGCTTTGTCGAACTCGGACTGGGCCGCCGTCGGCGCGGGTTTGATTTCGGGACGGACCGTCAGACCTTCGTCGACGGACGGGATTGAAACAGTCTGAACGCGCACTGAGGCGGTTTCTCCGACAGCCGGCGCAGCGGGGAGGAGCTTTTTGCGATGAGGCATGGCGTGGATGGATTGAGACACAGTGGTCATTTCAACCGGTGTCCTGCACATTAGATGCCGGACCCCGCGTGGAAATTCCCAGCGTGGCTGTTTGACCCGAAATACGGGTGTCTGTGCCGCTCGGACGCGCTCCGACTAGATTTTTTCGGCCAAGGCGATGGCCTTGAAGAGGGCCGAGGCCTTGTTGATCGTCTCCTGATACTCGGTCGAGGGCACAGAATCGGCCACGAGGCCGGCACCGGCTTGGACGTGCACTTGCCCATCCTTAAGCAGTGCCGTGCGGAGGGTTATGCAGGAATCCAGGTTGCCGTTGTAACTGAAATAGCCGAGGGCGCCGGCGTAGGTGCCGCGTTGGGTGCCTTCAAATTGGGCGATCAACTGCATGGCGCGGACTTTCGGCGCGCCGCTGACCGTGCCAGCCGGGAAAGTTGCCCGCATGAGGTCGAAGGCGGAGCGTTCTGGCGCAAGTTGTCCCTCCACCTGTGACACGATGTGCATCACGTGGGAGTAGCGTTCGATGGTCATGAACTCGGGCACCTTCACGCTGCCGTAACTGCAGACGCGGCCGAAATCGTTGCGCGCGAGGTCGACCAGCATGAGGTGCTCGGCCTTCTCCTTTTCGTCGGCGAGCAGGTCCTTTTCGAGCGCGGCGTCCTCCTCTGGCGTTTTGCCGCGCGGGCGAGTGCCGGCGATCGGGCGGATCTCGGCGTGGCGCCCGGTGAGGCGGACGTGGACCTCGGGAGACGCACCGACGAGCGAGAACTCGCCCGTCTCGAGGATGAACATGTAGGGCGAGGGATTGACCGTGCGGAGCGCGCGGTAGAGATCGAGCGGGGTCTTGCTGAATGCGCGGGTGAAGCGCTGCGAGAGCACGATCTGGAAGATATCGCCGGCGCGGATGAACTCCTTCGAATCCTCGACCATCTTCTCGAAGCTGGCCTGCGAGTGATTGCCGGGCGGAACGGTGATGTGGTCGGCCTCGCCGAATTCAGCCGGAGCGATCGGGCAGGGGGCGCGCAAGACCGCGCGCAGGCGTTCGATTTCCGCCACTGCGGCGTCATAGGCGGCTCCCGCATCGGCCGCGATGTGGGCGTTGACGATCAAGCGCAGCGTCTGGCGCGCGCGGTCGAACACGACCAGCGAGTCGCAGAGCATGAACCACATCATCGGCACGCCGAGCTCGTCGCGCGCCGCCAGCGGCACCGTGCGTTCGACGCCGTGGATGAACTCGTAGCCGAGGTAGCCGACCGCGCCGCCGGTGAACGGCGGCAGCCCCGGCAATTCGACGGGGCGGTATTGCTTCATCTCGCGTTCGAGTTCCTGCAGCGGATCGCCGTCGCCGGCCCGGGCGGAGATGATCTTGCGGGGATTGCAGCCGACGAAACTGTAGCGCGAGAGGTGTTCGCCGCCCTCGACGGATTCGAGGAGGAAGGCCGGGCCTTTGGCGCGCAGCTTCGCGAAGGCCGAGACCGGGGTCTCGAGATCAGCGAGCAATTCGGCGGTGACCGGGATGACGTTGCCGCGCGCGCTGAGCGCGAGGAATTCGGAGCGGGGAGGGGCGACGCGCATCACTTCACTCGACGGTAGTGGAGTAGTTTCCCTGTAACATATGCCCTCCGAGGCAATTAAGCTGAGGTGTTTTTTTTAGCGTCATCTTCGTCTACAGGTATGTCCACCGTCTCGGTCCCGCCGGTTATCGCGCCGCCCTTGGAACGAACCTTGGGGTCAAGGTAATGGAATTTCGCTCCGTGATACGGCTGCTTGAACGTGATCGTCAAGCGATGGCGGCGGGTATCGACGGTTGTGACAGAAATCGTCTTGATGACGCCGTCTAGAACCTTCCGCCGCTCTTCACCTTTGAGGTCACGCTTTTTTGCGAGGTCTTCGCTGTATTCGGTCAACCAATTAACCCACTTAACTTGGGCTCTCTTGGCCTGAATCTCAGCGATGAGTTTTGACCGATCCGCCTCTAAGCCCAGTTTCAATCCAGTGATGTCATGGACGATTTTGGCAACCTCTTCGGGTGATTTCTGGCTGGCCGTGTCCCCAGATTGGACAGCCAGGATGGCTGTGGCGTAGCCCTCGATTTCACGATCAATCCCGCGCAGCTTCTTTTCCAAGCGATTTGCCTCACGCATTCGCTCACCGTAGGATTGTTTCTCGGTGAAAATCTTCTCTTTGAAGTGGGACTTGAACAGCTCCGACGTGCTTAAGACGTCCATGACTGTCTTCCAAATTAGGTCATCGGTCTCCGCAATTTTGAGGTAACGACCGTTCGAGCATTTTCGAGCCTGAGTGGGATCGAGGTTTGCATGATTCCGCTCCCGCCTCGGGCAGTAATAGACCGAGCGATACTGTTTGGCGTAGGTCCGCCCGCTAAGTTGGCATCCACAATGCCCGCAGAAAAGTAAGCCGCGGAGCAGATAAAAATGCTTTTGACTGCTCTCTTTGACCCGATGGACCGAGCGCTTTTTTTTCGCCTCGGCAACCGCCTGCGTGAGAGATATCGGTAGGATCGGATCACAGGTTGAAGAAATCACCTCGCCCGATTTTTTGTCGGTGACGACGTAGTGCCCCGAGTAGTGGGTATTGGTCAGCAAAGCTTCGATGGAAGCCGAACTCCAAACTGTCTTTCTCCGGCGTGTCGCGACGCCGTTTTGCAGCAATTTCTTCCTGATCTCGTTTACCGTCTTACCGTCGCGGTAGCTTTCAAAGATAAACTTCACCCACTGCGCTTCGTCCTTGTCGGGAACCAAACGTTTGTTTTGGACCGTGTAGCCGTAGGGAGGAGGACCTCCCATCCAATAACCTTGGCGGATTCTGTTCAGCTTCCCAAGCCGACTACGTTCTGTTCGGAGCGCGTTGTCGTATGCGCTAATCTCAGAGAGCACGCCGAGTATCAATTTGTCGGTCGGGTCCGACATATCGAATTCTCCGCTGGTGGTCCACAGGGTCACGTTCTGGGCCACCAGTTTCAGGCGGATTAGACTCCATGCCGCTTGAGTTCGTGCTAGGCGGTCGGTGTTGAAGACCCAGATGTGTTTCGCCTTTCCAGCGTCAACGGTTGAAAGAAGCTGCGTCAGGATGGGGCGATCTGCGAAGTTGTCATCGTTGCTGGAACCGCTGCCCTCGTCCCAAATCTTTGGGGTCATTCCGAGCGCCTTTGCGGCCTTTTCACCCATTCCTCGCTGGGTCTCTAGCGACGTGCCATCTTGCGCCTGCGATACCGAGCTTACCCGGGTGTAAATGTGAAGCGTCTCAGACAAGGTTCACCACCTTCCGCTGGCACTCTGTGTCGTGCTCAATGTATCGCTGCGTGGTTTGAAGGTTACGGTGACCAGCCATCAATTGGATGTCCCTGAGCGATCCACCGACGGAACCGATTCGCCGCGCCGCGTTCGTGATGAAAGTGCGTCGCCCTGAATGGGAGGAGCATCCGACGTAACCCAGATCTCGATACCAGCGGAAAAACATGTTCACCACTGCCTGCGGGCTTGTCCGATTGGACCGCTCAGACCGGACGACGAACCACGAGGCAAGATCGAATCCCGGAGCGTTCCGCTGCCTGTCGTATAGGCCCTGCAAAGCGTCCTTGAGATTGCGATTGAGCGGAATCACCCGCCCAGATTGGCCTTTCGATGCATCGTCGGTCAAATGGATCGCGTCGGCTAATTGCCCGTCAGGGTTCACCAGCATGGACCAGCGCAGACAGGCTATCTCCTTCGACCGGAGACCGGCTTTCACCGAGAGAAGGAATACCGCTCGGTTGCGGATGCCGTTTCGACGACGAGTTAGATAGGCAAGCATGGCTTCGGTCTGCTTGTCCGTGACGATCTTCGACTGTTTCCCAAGGGACATGGTAGGATAAGTTGAGGTTATGTTCTGTTCTCATCCTATTATTCCATAATCAGTTACGGAGTGAATCCCGAAGTGCTCCAATCGAGCCCATTGGCTGCCAAGGGACTAGGGAATCTGATTATCTTTTGGTAATTCGATAACCAGTGGACTCAAGGGCGGCCGATAAAATCGCACGGAAAATGCGCGAATTTATGACATGGGGCCGAGGCCGAAGCTAATTACTAGTGTATGAGTATTACCCAAACAGTTCGTGAATTAGCTCCCCAAGAAATTGGGGTTTTTGAAACCGCGCGGGCGCTTGAAGGCATCCGCTGTGCTACGTTCCGTGAAGAAGAAGCCATGACGGAAGCGTTCGAGGCTGCATCCGAATGGGCCCACCTACGTGGATCGAGCGACTATCGCCCAAATACAGAGGAAGATGAAATGTCGCCGGGGGAGGACGCCTTCATCGAACGCCTGATTTCCTACTGGCGATACCTCGAAGAGGAGAGGTGGGAAGAGGATTGGAACCTGACCAAGGCGATCAAAGCCCTCCACGCGGTTCCGGCGATGGACTGGGTCTACGGTTTGGGGTTTAGCTCATTCAGTCCGCGCGATCAACTTCGAGTGAAAGCCTTGAAATTTTTTCAGGCGGCGAAGGAATGCGGTCCCGATAACTGGGATTACTGCGCCCAGGAATGCCGCGATATTTTGAGCGACCCACTGTGCTCGGAAGCACTTCCCCCGGACGACATCCGAAAGGTGATCGAACTCGCGGTCGCCGCATACGAACAGGAACTATTCGATCTCCTTCCCTCATTGGTCGCGCGACCTGCGGCATAGTCAATCACCACCCGTCCCCCGATGCCATCGACGTCGAGTCGGTGGCATTTTTTATTGCTCGTCCGAGTCGTCCTGTTCGAGTTTCCGACGCAAATGGTGGTCCCTAGGCAACGGATCTATTGGCCGGTCCTTGTAGGCTTCAATCTGCTCGTTGGTCAGTCCGATTCTCTGAGCTATCCCCAACTCGATCGCTAGTCGTCTTCTGAAAGGGTGGATCATCTTCCGAATCGCCTTCGCCTTAATTTGCGAGATACGTCCCGGACTCACGCCGAACGCCTCGGCCAATGCCTGTCGACTGTGTTCATCTTGGAGACACAGAATCTCGCGTTCAGCCATGCCTAGTTCGAATGCCTTTTTCCAGAGGGCACCGATCCTGATTGTTTCCCTCCTGCTCATTATTTTCTTCTCTGGGGTTCGCTTTTTCATGCGCTTCGATCTCCGACAAATGGAAGAGAACCGCGCCCCGTTAGCCCCCGGGGCGTGGCTCTGGCCCACAGGATAAAGCGACCGTTACGAAGCCCGGTCAAGTCGCGACTGAGTTTCGGGAGAGTGCTCGTCGTCGCACCGTCCCACTCGGTCACAGTCCGGCGGTCGAAAACAATTTCGACGGTTTGATTTTTAGGCCGCGGGCAATCTTCAAAATGTTTTCGAACGAAATGTTTTTCTCACCGCGCTCAACTTGCCCAATATAGGTTCGGTGGAGGTCGCACAGTTCCGCGAAGTCCTCTTGGCTGACATCAAGCGCCTGTCTGTGTCGGCGAATTCCTTCGCCAAGCAGCCGTAGGTCTTGGGTCACCGCCTTCTCCATTGGTTCCCCATTCTAGTTTGGTGACGCCTATGAATCGACAGCCGTTAGATAGCATTTTAAGGTTTACGAATCTCACGTGTCGCCCTATTCGTTCTCGGGAAACCGAATCCCAGCCCCCAAAAATGAGCAGCCTGACCAAATGTAAGACCTGCGGAAGCGAGATGGCCTCCGACGCCAAGAACTGCCCGAAGTGCGGAGCACCAAACAAAAAGGGAGGCTGCCTTCGGTTGATCATGTATGCAGGCGGTGGGTTCATCGCGCTGTGTGTTGTTGGCGCGATTTTCAGCGGTGGAGGCGGTGACAGTGGCTCCAAGAGTTCTCCGGCTGCCGCTGTTCAGCCCGCTACGGCCCCGGCCCCAAAACAGGACTCGCTAGCCACGATCGACGCGGAGACGCTCTACAAGGCCTACGAGGCGAACGAGGTGGCCGCCGACGAGCAGTTCAAGGGTAAGACAATCAAAGTGTCGGGAGTGATTAACGACATCGCTAAGGACATCATGGACAATCCCTATGTGATCCTTGGTGACGACATCGGTGTCCAATGCACATTCCCGGACCGCGAAGACTACCGAAAGCGCCTAGCTCAGCTGAAAAAGGGTGAAAGCATCACCGTGACCGGGACAGTCGAGGGCAAGATGCTCCACGTTCAACTAAAAGTCCGCTAAGTGCCGCGGCGACACTCTGAGGCATCTCAGGAGTGATTTGAGCGTTCGGGTATTGGATTACCCCTTCGAATTGTTTCGGTTCACTGAGAAGGGACAGAATGGGAACGGAGGGCATGCTGCGTCCGCTTGTCCTGTTTCCAATTGAACCTCGGGTTTCCTAGGGTAGTCTCGCTCGCGTGGTCGTTTTCTTAGACACCAACGTATTTCTTCACTACCGACGGTTCACAGAGATCGATTGGTTAGCTGTGGCTGGGGAGCGGCAAGTGACCATCACCTTTCCGCCGATCACGCTGCGAGAGCTCAACGAAAAGAAGGATGGCGGTGCCAGTCAGAAGATCAAACGCCGCGCTCAGGCTGCGTTAATGGACATCGAAAGATTATTCCGCTCCGAGCTGCGGGCCACGATAAGGGAAGGCGTATTTGGGGAATGTATCACCTCGGAGCCGCAGATCGATTTTGCCGCGCATCAGTTGCGAACCGACATTCAGGACGATTGGTTGATCGCATCGGTGCTTGAACAGAAACGGCGAGACGGAACGCAGCACTACGTGTTGGTTACGGCCGATCTTGGCCTAAAATTGAAATGCCGTGCTCACAAGATCGAGGTGCTTCAGTTGTCCGACGACTTGAAATTACCCGAGGAGGAGGACTCTGAAGCGAAACGAATCCGGTTGCTCGAAGCCGAAGTTCTCGCGCTGAAATCTACGATTCCGGAGTTGAGCCTTTCATTCGTTGATGGAACGTCTCTCTTAAGACTTAGCTTTAAGGAGGAGATGCCCTTCGACGAGAGGAATGCCATCGAGCTGCTCGAAGAGGCGAAGCGGACCCATAAAAAGCTTCGTGTCCGGGAAGAGAGTTCGGCTGAACCAGAGACCGTGTCGATGCAGGTTGCGAAGTTTTTGGAGCAGCTGCACGGCTATCACCCGGAGGACGCCAAAAGATACAACGAGGACTTGGAGGAATATTGGGGTTGTTTCATTGAGAACAGAAAAAAGCAGCATGCCTATGAGAACTATCTGCGCCGAAGCTACCCGATAAAAATAGGCGTAAGCAATGATGGCACCGCGCCGGCGGACGATATAGTTGTTCACATGCATTTTCCCGACGGGTTCTTTCTTTGCGAAAAGAATGAATTTCCCGAGGCACCCGACCTGCCGGCCCCTCCCGACCTCCCGCTTAAACCATCTGAGAAGTGGCAAAATCTTTCCCTTCCGGTAGCTTACCCTTCGAACCTAGCTGCATTGCGGGACGCGCCTGTGGTCGCACGTATGGACGCGAAGAGATCCCTCCGCATTAGAAAGACGAACAGCTTCGACGTGGATTTCAAAGTTCGAAAGTTAAACCACGGGTTTACGGAGGAGTTGAATGAAATGATCCTCACTCTGAACGCGCCGGCGACGCGGACCTCGTTCCAAGTGGATTACGAAATCCACGCGGCCAACTTGCCGAAGCCTCGGCGTGGTTCATTGCATATAGTCATCGAGTAACGTTAGGCGGTGTAACCTGGCGGTGGTCACGAAAGCGGGAGTCCAGTATTTGGATCGATTAGCAGGCGGCGCGGTTCGGCGCGGTTCGTGTCGAGGCGGTGTTTCATCCGCTCGAGTTCGACCGTCTCCCAATGGTCCAGTTTGAGGAATTGAGTCACGAAACGGACGAGTTCCGTGGACATCCGGGTTCGTCTACGGCGGCAGGTGTCGCGGAACTGGATTTTAAGGTCCGAAGGGATGCGAAAATTCATCAGGAGCATTGGTGTGGCGTCAGTCATCTTAGGTTCTCGTCCGTTGTTTTTCGATGTGGTCGATTTGGGTCAGGTGTTTTCAGAAATGATCAGGTTCGGGCAGTGAATGGATTTGATCCTGTCTGATGTTCGTCTGGTGATCTCTGGATTGGTCTGAGGAATTGGGTAATAAGATTCCATCAAGGATTCGCGTGAGTGATTCCTTGGCGGCTGGGAGATGGAGCAGGAGCTTTAGCCCGTCAGTTCCAGTGATAGGTCGCCCAGTCTATGCCATCGCTGGCGGTCTTGGTCTTGCTGATGTAGTCCGTCCAACCGTGGTCTATCTGCTGGTGGACGTGAGTCTCGAAATACCCGAAGGGCGTTTTGCGCCATTCGGTTTCGATGAGCCGCTCGAAAAGCTCGGGCGTGTCGGGATATGGGTTTTGAAGAACGAGGTGGTAATGGAGGCGGCCAGTGGATGATCGCTCGATGACCGGAATGACGCGGAGACGGACTCCATGCCGCTGGAACCGTTTGCCGAATACGGCATAGTTCAGGCGGTTCATGAAATGCCGGAGGTTTTGGGACGCTCGAATCTCATCGAGCCAAATGCCTTCGTTATGCTGCTTCATGGTGAGTGAGACCCCAAAGCAGTCGCCCAACGGCAAGGTGCGAAGGTGAGCGCTTAAACCCGCGCGGAGCGCCCCTGAAAAATCTCCATTTCCTCGAATTTCCATAAACACGCTGTATTTATGCAATCCGAGGCTTTGAACGTTAGATAAGGTATGTTAATACAGCAAATTACGAATTTTGACGGAAACGGGGTGCAGAGACTGTCACGATCACTTTTCCGCGCCGTTTTTTCCTCAGAAGCAGCTTCCGCCGGGTCACCTCGACGAGTTTCGCGTAGTAGGTTTTGCCTCGCGGGGTCTTTATCCCGAGGCGATTCAAGTAAGTTGCGATTTCGGCGGGGCCATACCCATGCCAGTAAAGGCTTAGTATAATGTCGTGCCTCTCTTGGTTGGCCTCGGAGATGTAGTTCAGACCGAGGTGCTGTGCCTCGATCTGAACCTCGAATTCGCCAGTCGCGCCCTCGATTGAGGGTGTTATAGGGAAATCACTCCACTGTAACGGATTTCGCCAGGTTGCGCGGCTTGTCGACGTCGCGGCCGAGTTCGACCGCGATGTAATAGCTCAGCAGCTGGACGGGGATGGTGGCGACGATCGGCAGGACCGCCTCGTGGCACTCGGGGATCGGAATGATTTCGTCCGCGAGGCCGTCGGGCAATTTGCAGGCGTCGGTGCAGACCGCGATGATCTTCCCCTTGCGGGCTTTGATTTCCTGCATCGAGGAGACGACCTTGTTGAACATCTCGCCGCTGGAGACGAAGAACACGGAAGGGCAGTGCTCGCTGATGAGCGCGATCGGGCCGTGCTTCATTTCCGCGGCCGGGTAGCCCTCGGCGTGCACGTAGGAAATTTCCTTCAACTTCAACGCGCCTTCGAGCGCGATGGGGAAGAGCGACAGGCGGCCGAGGAACAGCATGTCGTGGTAGTGCGCGTAGCGTTTCGCGATGCCGCGGATGTGATCGGCCTGTTTCAGGGCGGTGCGGACGAGGTCGGGCGCGCTTTTGAGCGCTTGGACGATCTGCGCGCCGTCGCTGAAACTCATGTCGCGCATGCGGCCGATATAGAGCGCGAGCATCGCGCCGATGAGCAGCTGCGAAGTGAAGGCCTTCGTCGAGGCGACGCCGACTTCGGGGCCGACGTGCTGGTAGATGCCGCCATCGGCCTCGCGTGCGATGGTGGAGCCGACGACGTTGTTAATCGCGAGGACCTTGTAGCCCTTGCGCTTCGCTTCGCGCATGGCGGCGAGCGTGTCGATGGTCTCGCCCGACTGGCTCATGGTGAAGAAGAGCGTCGCGGGATCGAGCGGGGTGTTGCGATAGCGGAACTCGGAGGCGTAGTCGCATTCGACCGGCACGCGGGCGAAGCGCTCGATCTGATGCTCGGTGACCATGCACGCGTGCAGCGCGGTGCCGCAGGCGAGGAATTGGAAACGCTCGTAGCTGCGCAGCTCGCTCGCGGTGATATTGAGTCCGCCGAACTGGGCGGTGCTGCCGTCCTCGGAGAAGCGTCCGCGCATCGTGTTCTCGAGCGCCGTGGGCTGCTCGAAAATCTCCTTCTCCATGAAATGGGCGTAGCCGTTCAGCTCGGCGTCGGAGATCGACCAGGTGACCTTGTCGATGACCGGCGAAACGTCGCCGGCGTTCAGGGTCGTGATGGCGAAGTTCTTCGGCGTGAGGTGCGCGATCTCGCCGTCCTTGAGATAAACGACGTTCTGGGTGCGGCTGACGATTGCGGCGACGTCGCTCGCGACGAGGCTCTCGCCGTCGCCGATGCCGAGGATGAGTGGCGAGCCTTTGCGGGCGGTGACGAGTTCACCGGGAACGTCGAGGGCCATGACCACGATGCCGTAAGTGCCCTCGGCGTGACGGAGCGTCTTGCGCACGGCGGTGACGAAGCGGCTTTCCGTCGGATCGGACGGGACCGGCTCCTTCGCGTAGTGGTAGGCGATGGCGTTGCAGAGGACCTCGGTGTCGGTCTCGGACTTGAAAGTGAAGCCGCGACCGGCGAGGAATTTTTTGATCGAGACGTAGTTCTCGATGACGCCGTTGTGGATCAGGGCGATCTTGCCGTCGCTGCTGAGATGCGGGTGGGCGTTGGCGTCGGTGACGCCGCCATGTGTCGCCCAGCGGGTGTGCCCCATGCCGTAGGTGCCCGTGAGGCGGAGCTTGGCGGCCTCCGGTTCGAGGCCGGCGACGCGGCCGATTTTCTTCGCGATGGCGAACCCTCCGTCCTGCCAAACGGCGACGCCGGCGGAGTCGTAGCCACGATATTCGAGGCGCTTCAGCCCCTCGAGGATGAGGGGGGCTGCTTTGTTTTTTCCGACGTAGCCAACGATGCCGCACATAAGGGTTTAATTTGTCTGGCGATTTGAGAAGTCGCCGGAATGATAAGCAAGGCCTTTAGCTCTACCATGTCTGACTCCAAACGGGTTTTGTCCGTCATCATGGGCGGCGGTCGCGGCACGCGGCTGTTTCCCCTCACCAAGGAACGTTGTAAGCCGGCCGTGCCGCTGGCGGGGAAGTATCGCCTCGTCGATATTCCGATCAGCAACTGCATCAATTCCGGCTACAATCGCATCTTCCTGCTCACACAGTTCCTGACCGCTTCGCTGCACCGGCACATTCAGAAGAGTTTCCACTTCGACGCGTTCAACGGCGGCTTCGTCGACATCCTCTCCGCCGAGCAGACGGAGAAGAGCAACGCGTGGTATGAGGGCACCGCCGACGCCGTGCGCCGCAACCTCGTTCACTTCAACAGCCACCGGCACGAATACATCCTCATCCTCTCCGGCGACCAGCTCTACCGGATGGACTTCGCGAAGATCGTGCAGCAACACATCGAGACGAAGGCTGACGTCACGATCGCCGCGATCCCGTTTGCGACCTCGAAGGTCGAGGGCCTCGGCCTCATGCGCGTGGCGGACGATCTCACCATCTCCGAGTTCGTCGAAAAGCCGAAGGACCCCGCGATCATCAACGGTCTCGCGATGAGCGATGCGCTCGAGGCTCGCCTCGGCACGAACAAGACCGGCGAGAAGCGCTGCCTCGCGTCGATGGGTATCTACGTGTTCAGCCGCGACGTCCTCGCCCGCGCGCTCGACAACTCGATGAAGGATTTCGGCAAGGAAGTCATCCCGACCCTCCTCGGCAAGGCCAAGCTCTGCAGCTACATCTTCGAGGGCTACTGGGAGGACATCGGCACCGTGCGCGCGTTCTTCGAGGCCAACCTCGCGCTCGCGCAGCCGCTCCCGCCGTTCAATTTCTTCGATCGCAACGCCCCGATCTACACGCACGCGCGCTACCTGCCGGCGTCGAAGATCAACCATTGCGACATCGACCACGTCGTCATCGGCGACGGCTGCATCGTCACCGATTCGCGCCTGCGCCACTGCCTCATCGGCATCCGCTCCATCCTCGGCGAAAACTCCGATCTCGAGGACGTGGTGATGATGGGCGCCGACTATTACCAGACTGACGTCGAGCAGGAAGCCGATCGCAAGGCCGGCCGCCCGCATTTCGGCGTCGGCCGCAACTGCAAGATTCGCCGCTCCATCATCGATAAGAACGCCCGCATCGGCGACAACGTCACGCTCTCGCCCGATGGCAAGCCGGACGGCGAGTATCCGCATGGCATCGTCATCCGCGATGGCGTGCTTTGCGTGGTGAAGGGCGGCATCGTGCCGTCGAACTTCACGCTCTGACCCGTCGTCCCACTCCGGTTTCCGCAAAGGCGCGCTGCTCGGCGCGCCTTTTTGTTTAGCCCACGGAAATCTTCGGGCGACGCGTGAATGCAATGAGGACGAGGCCCGCGGCGATCAGGAAGACCGAGTAGAACGTCCCGCGGCTCAGGCCCATGATCAGTGCCGCGTCGGGTTCGCGAAAGAGTTCGCAGAACATGCGCACCAGCGCGTAGGCGATGAGGAATTCGCCGGCCAGCCGGCCCGGCTCGCGCTGCACGACGTCGGTTTTCCACAGTCGCCACTGCGCGAAGGCGAACAGCAGCAATCCTTCCGTCGCGGCTTCGTAGAGTTGCGACGGATGGCGCGGCAGGATGAGGTGCGCCGGCATGCCGGGCTCGGCGCTGTGCGGGAAGATCACCGCCCACGGCACGCGGCTCGGTTTGCCCCAGAGTTCGCCGTTGATGAAATTGGCCACGCGTCCGAGGAAGAGCCCGACCGGCGCGGTGCTGACGACCAAGTCCCCGATGTGCAGGAAAGACACCTTCCTGCCGCGGGTGAAGAGCCAGAGCGCGACGGTCACGCCGATGAAAGCGCCGTGGCTCGCCATGCCGCCTTCCCAGACTTTGAAGAGCGCGATCGGATTATGCAGCAGGATCTCGGGCTGGTAGAAAACGAAGTAGCCGATGCGGCCGCCCAGGATTACGCCGGCGACGATCGCGACCACCAAGTCGGTCGCGGTTTCCGGTTCGAGCGGCGTCTTTCCGGCGCGATGGTAGCGTAGAAAGAGAAATCCGGCGGCGACGAAACCGAGCAGATAGGCGAGGCCGTAGTAACGGATGCCGAAGTTGTCGCCGAAGCGGATGAGAAACGGGCTGAGATCGTGAACCCAGAAGGCGAGAAGTGACACGGTTGGAAAAAGGCTGGGGAAAGAGGACAGGAGCGGGGCTCGGAAGTGCGGCCGGCTTAGGATTTGGTGGGCGTCTCGCCGCGGCGCGTCCGGGTGAGTTTTTGCGATTTGGCACGGGCGAGTTCGCGCATGTCGACGGCGACGTCGTCCTTTTCGAAGATCTCTTTGCCGAGGATGTGCTCCATGATGTCCTCCATCGTGAGCACGCCGGTGGTGGCGCCGAATTCGTCGACGACGACGGCGATCTGCTGGTGGGTTTTCAGAAACTGTTGGAGCGCCTGGGCGACGGTCACCGTTTCGGGGATGAACTGCACCTCCTGCATGAGTTTCTCGACGAGCTCGAAATCCTGGTCGTTGGCCTTCGACTTCAGCAGGTCGCGTCGGCGGACGAGGCCGACCATGTCGTCGAGATTCTTGCCGTAAACGGGAATGCGCGCGAAGGGCACGTTCGGGTATTCGCGGAAAACTTCTCCGATGGTGGAATTGCGGGGCAGCGCCGTCACGACGATGCGCGGCGTCATGATCTCGTCGACGCGCACGTCGTCGAGCGAGAGGGCGTTGGTGATGATGCTCGATTCGCTGCGCGAAATCGTGCCCTCCTGCGCGCCTTTTTCGGCGAGCAGGATGATTTCGCGGTCGGCTTTCTGGTGGAGTGCCTTCTTGCCGACGACGATCTTCACGACCTGCTTGCAGAGCCAAGTGATCGGGCGCAGGACACGTGTCATCCAGAGCAGCGGATAGACGACATGCGGTTGCAGGGCCGGGCGGTGGACGACGCCGAGGTTCTTGGGGATGACTTCGGAAAGGATGAGGATGCCGAGCGTCATGCCGCCGGAGATGAAGCCCAGCGAGGCGTGGCCGAACAGATCCGCGCCCAGCGCGCCGACGATGACGGAGCCGAGGGTGTGCGCCATCGTGTTGAGGGTGAGGATGGACGAGATGGTCTCGTCCATGTTGGTGCGGAAATCCTCCAGCAGCTTTCCGCGCGCGGGCTTGGCGCGCTTCAGCGCCTCGACCTCGGCGGTCGTCGTGCTGAGCACGAGCGCCTCCAGCAGCGAGCACCAGAAGGAGATGCCGAGCGTGAACAGGACCGCGAAGACGAAGCCGAACATGTCGCCAAGGTGGGCAGCCGCCCGGGCGCACACAATTTCTTTTAGCCGGGGGTGCGGTCCGTAATGACTAGGCCGCGGGCCAAAGTTTCCTTGCCCGGCCGCGACGCGCGGAGCTTAGTGGCCCGATGAGCGCACCGAAAACGACACCCCTCAACGCGTTTCATCGTCGGAACGGCGGCCGTATGGTCGATTTCGCGGGCTGGGACATGCCCGTGCAATACAAGAGCATCCTCGACGAGCACAAAGCCGTGCGCCAGCGCGCCGGCCTGTTCGACGTGAGTCACATGGGCGAGGCCGACGTGCAGGGCCCTGACGCGCTCAAGTTTCTCCAGCGCCTCGTCACCAACGACTGCACCAAACTTTTCCCCGGCCGCGTGCTCTACACGACGATGTGCTATCCGCACGGCGGCGTCGTCGATGACTTGCTCGTCTACATGCGCGGCACGGACGACTACTTCCTCTGCATCAACGCCGGTAACATCGACAAGGACATCGCCTGGATGCAGGAGCAGGTAAAGGGCTTCAACTGCACCGTGGTGAACCGCTCCGCCGACTACGGCCAGATCGCCGTGCAAGGTCCGCGCGCGATCGAGATCGTCCAGCCGCTCACGAAAACGAATCTGGCGGACGTGAAGTATTACCACTTCACCGACGGCGAGGTCGCCGGCGTGAAGTGCATCATCAGCCGCACCGGCTACACCGGCGAAGACGGCGTGGAGCTTTACTGTGCTGCTGGCGAAACCGAGAAACTTGCCGAAGCCGTGCTCGCCGCCGGCCAGCCGCTCGGACTCGAACTCGCCGGTCTCGGCTCGCGCGATTCGCTGCGTCTCGAGGCGGGTTTCCCGCTCTACGGCCACGAGATCACGCAGGACATCAACCCGATCAGCGCCGGCCTCGGCTGGGTCGTGAAGTTCGACAAAGGCGGCTTCACCGGCTCCGACGTGCTCGCCGCCGAAAAGGCCAACGGCCCGAAGCAACGCGTGGTGTTCTTCAAGACCGGCGACCGCCGCATCGTGCGCGCCGAGACGCCCGTGCTGAACGCCGCCGGCGCGACCGTCGGCCGCGTGCTCTCCGGCACGCTCTCGCCGATTCTCAACGAGGCGATCGGTTCTGCGCTGGTCGACGCCGCCGCGGCGAAGGAGCAACTCCTCGTCGACATCCGCGGCACGAAGCTCCCGCTGACGCTCACCAAGCCGCCGTTCGTCGCGCTGAAGAAAAATTGATTGTCCGCGCGCCGCTTCACGCGGCATGTTCTTCAGGAAAATTTCCCGAATCACTCCACTCGACTCCCTCATGAGCAACATCCCCTCCGATCTCAAATACGCGAAGTCCCACGAATGGCTGAAACTCGCCGGTGACGGCACGGCGCTCGTCGGCATCACCGATCACGCGCAGGCCGCGCTCGGCGACATCACGTTCGTGCAGCTTCCGAGCGTCGGCAAGGCGCTGAAAGCCGGTGAGTCGTTCGGTGTCGTCGAGTCCGTCAAGGCCGCGTCCGACATCTACGCGCCGGTCGCTGGCACGGTGGTCGAGGTCAACAAGGCACTCGATGCGAACCCCGAAAAGGTGAACCACGCGCCTTACGCCGAGGGCTGGATGCTGAAGCTCAAGCTCGCCAATCCGGCCGACGCTGAGGCGCTGCTTTCGTCAGACGATTACGCCAAGGTCGCCGGCTGAGACGCAGTGTTCACAGAATCCCCCTTGCCTGAGTGGGGCTTTTGACTGACTTTCGGGGCGAATGCGTCCCGTTACCCGACTGTTCGCTGCCGGCTGCGCCGGTTTGTTTCTAATTGCCTCCGGCTGTGCGAAGAAAGACGCAGCCGGTCCGGTGGCGAGCGCGGCCAAGGCCAAGCAACCGGTCGAGGTGGTGACCGTGGCCCGGCGCGACCTCGTGGAGTCGCTTTCGCTCGTAGGTTCGCTGGCGCCGAACGAGACGGCGCAAATCCGCGCCGAAGTTTCCGGACAAGTGCGCGCGGTGCTCTTCGAGGAAGGTGAGTCGGTGGCCAAGGACAAGGTGCTCGTGCGCGTCGACGATGCGGAGTTGCGTGCGCAGGCGGCGCAGGCCGAGTCGCGTTTCCGTCTCGCGGAGCTGAATCTCAAGCGCTCCGAGGACCTCACGCAGGCCAAGTCGATGTCCCAGGCCGAGGCGGACCGCATGCGTTCCGAATACGCCACCGCGGAGGCCGAATTGCAGCTGCTGCGCGTGCGTCTCGCGAAGACGGAGATCAAGGCGCCGTTCGACGGCATCGTCGGCGCGCGCACGATTTCCCCGGGCGACTACATCACCGCGGCGACCGTCATCACGACGCTCGACGATCTCAGCCGCATGAAGGTGGAGTTCCAGGTTCCGGAGCGCTTCGCCGAGCGGGTGAAGCAGGGTTCGGAGTTCTCGCTGCGCGCGCAGACGCCGACCGGTGAAGCGCGCGCGAAAGGCGAAGTCTATTTCGTTGCCTCCGTCATCGATCGCCTGACCCGCTCCACTCAGGTGAAAGGCTACATCGGCCGGGACATCACGGGGCTCAAGCCCGGCATGTTCGCCAACATCGACCTGGTGCTCCAAGTGCGCCGCAACGTGCTCACTGTGCCGGAAGGCGCGATCCTCACCACGCCCAAGGGCACGCAGATCATCGTCGCGCGCACGAAAGGGGCGGACCAAGTCGCCGACATGGTGCCCGTGACGCTCGGCTTGCGCGAGAAGGGTTTGGTCGAGATCACGCCGCTGAAGGCCGACGCGATCGGCGTCGACGAGCCGGTCGTCGCCTCCGGTGTCGGCGGACTGATCATTTTCCCCGGCACGGTGCTCGAGCCGCGTCCGCTGCGGCAGGAATTCCGCGTGGGAGAGTGAGTCATGCTTCTCTCCGACGTTTCCATTCGTCGCCCAGTCGTCGCGCTCGTGGCGTCGATCATTGTGGTGTTGGTCGGGTTGCTGAGTTTCGTGCGCCTGCCGGTGCGCGAGTATCCGTTGATTGATTCGCCGATCGTCACGGTGCAGACCTCGTATCGCGGTGCATCGGCCGAGGTCGTGGAGGCCAAGGTCACCGAGCCGTTGGAGCGCGAGATCGCGTCGATCGACGGTATCCGCGTGATCCGCTCCGATTCGCAGGAGGAGGAGTCGCGCATCACGGTGGAGTTCGATCTCGGGCGTAACGTCGACGATGCGGCCAACGACGTGCGCGATCGCGTCAGTCGCGCCCGCGGCCGGTTGCCCGATGAGATCGAGGAGCCGCAGGTGACCAAAGCCGACGCCGATTCCTCGCCGGTCATCACGCTGGCATTCAACTCCGAACGTTACAGTCGCCTTGAGGTGCGCGAAATGGTCGAGCGCATCGCGCTTCAGCGCCTGCAGACGATCCCGGGCGTGGGCTCGGTCAACGTCCGCGGCCCGCGCTACGCCATGCGCCTGTGGGTCGACAGCGACCGCCTCGCGGCGCACAGCCTCACGATCGCCGATGTCGAGAACGCGCTCCGTCAGCAGAACATCGAAATTCCCGGCGGGCGCATCGAGTCGGCCGCGCGCGAATTTCCCGTGCGCATCGAGGGCCGCATGACGCAGGTCCGCGAATTCGAGAACCTCGTGCTCGCGACGCGCGGCAGCCATCAGGTGAAGTTCTCCGACGTCGGACGCGTCGAGCTCGGCGCCGAGGAATACCGTTCGGAAAGCTATTTCAAGGGCCAGCCGACGGTCGCCGTGCAGGTGCTCCGCCAGGCGCAGGCCAACGTCCTCGACGTCGCGAACGGCATCAAGGGACTCATCCCGTCACTGCAGCAGGATTTTCCCGAGGGCGTGACGGTCGCGGTCGGCTTCGACAGCTCCGTGTTCGTCGACCGTTCGGTGAAGGAGGTCTACAAGACGCTCTACGAAGCTTCGATTCTGGTCGTGCTGATGATCTTCCTCTTTCTTCGCGACTGGCGCGCGACGATGGTGCCGCTCGTGGCGATCCCCGTTTCGATCATCGGCGCGTTCGCGGTGATGAGCTGGATGAACTTCACGATCAATACGCTCACACTGCTCGCGCTCGTGCTCGCGGTGGGTCTCGTGGTCGACGATGCGATCGTGATGCTCGAGAACATCTACCGGCGCATGGAGGAGGGCGAGAGCCCGATCCACGCCGCGGTCTTCGGCGCGCGACAGGTGGCGTTCGCGGTCATCGCGACGACGCTGACGCTCGCGGCCGTGTTCCTGCCGGTGGCGTTCCAGTCGGGCCAGACGGGCCGGCTGTTCTTCGAGTTCGGCATCACGCTGGCGGTGTCGGTGCTCGTCTCGGCCTTCGTGGCGCTGACGCTCACGCCGATGCTGTGCTCGCGCTTGCTGAAAACCAAGCTGGTCGACGGCCACGCGAAGCACGGCTGGTTCTACGAGAAGACCGAGCCGTTGTTCGTGAAACTGAACGGCGCCTTCGAGGGCACGCTCCGTGCCGCGATGCGGGCCCGCACGCTCGTGCTCGGCGGCGCGCTGCTGTTCACCGTGCTCGGCATCGGCCTGTATTTCCAACTCCAGCGCGAACTCACGCCGCTGGAGGATCGCGGCATTTTCACTGCCAATCTCATCGCGCCGATCGGGGCGACGCCGGAATACCTGCGGACCTACTCCTACGACATGGAGCAGATGATCCTCAAAATCCCGGAGATCGAGCGGACTTTCCACCGCACCGGCGACGGCGGTCGCGCCTTCGTCTTCGCGACGCTCAAGCCGTGGGAGGAGCGTCACCGCAAGACCCAGGAAGTGGTCGCCGACCTGCGCCGGCAGTTCCAGCGCGAGGTGACGGGCGGGCAGGCGGTGGCGAATCCGGTGCGGCCATTCGGTCGCGGGCGCGGCGGCAGCGGCGTGTCGTTTGTGCTCCTGGGAAGCGATTTTGCGGAGTTGCAGCGGCTTGGCGCCGATTTCCTGTCGCGCATGCGCGACAGCGGCATGTTCATCCAGCCCCGCGTCGACCCGTCGCCCACCAAACCGCAGCTCGACGTGCGCATCGACCGTGCGAAGGCCGCGGACTTGAAGGTGCCGATCAGTGCTATCGCCTCCACGCTCGAGTCGTTGCTGGGCGGTCGCCGCGTCACGGAATTTCAGCGCGGCAACCAGCAGTATTACGCCATCGTGCAGGTCACCGACGAAAACCGCGCCACGCCGAGCGATCTCGCGCGGCTCTATGTGCGTTCGAACGACGGCGTGCTCGTGCAGCTGAGCAATCTCGTGAGCTGGTCCGAGAACACCGTGCCCGAGAGCTATCCGCACTTCAACCGGTTGCGCTCGGTCACGATCTCCGGCCAGATGGCCGAGGGGAAGACAATCGGCGACGGCGTGAAATTCATGGAGGAAGCCGCAACGCAACTCATGCCCGCGGCCTATACCTACGCGTGGGACGGTGAGACGCGGGAGTTCGTCGAGAGCGGTAACGACACCATCGTGCTCTTCGCTCTCGCGCTCGTATTCACGTTCCTGATTCTCGCGGCGCAGTTCGAGTCGTGGATTCACCCCGCGACGATCTTCACCGGCGTGTTCATCGCCGTCGCGGGCGGCTTGTTCGTGCTGTATTGCACGCGGTTCTGGGGCGCGCCGATGACGGACAATCTGTTTTCGCGATTCGGCCTGATCATGCTGATCGGCTTGGTGGCGAAGAACGGCATTCTCATCGTCGAGTTCGCCAACCAGCTCCAGGTGGAGAAGGGCGTCGGGGCGGCCGAAGCGGCCTTCGAAGCCGCGACGATCCGCTTCCGACCGATTCTGATGACGTCGATCTCGACCGTGCTCGGCGCGGTGCCGATTGCTTTTGCCCACGGCGCAGGCGCGGAGACGCGCAATCCGATGGGTATCGTCGTCGTCGGCGGACTGATGCTGTCGACGGTCATCACGCTCTACGTCATCCCCGTCGTCTACGTTCTCATGGACAAGGCTTGCGTGAAGCTCACCGGCAAGCACAGCGCGCACGGACTCGTGAAGGCGCGGCAAATCCAGGAAGAGACCGAGGCCGTGGCGGCGAGCGCGACGCACTGACGGTCGGCAGTTTGACCAAGTCCGCTTTCAGGCCATCGTAGGGCATGGCTTGGATGGAAACTTTGGAGGCGCTCAGCTATGCAGTCACCATCGTCGGCTTGCCGCTGGCGATCGTGGTCTACGTGCTCGACCGGCGGAAGGAACGTCTGAACGACGACGAGGAGGTTTATCTCCAACTGGCAGACGACTACGACAAGTTCCTGAGGCTGGTGTTGGAGAACGCCGACTTGCGGCTGATGACGGCGAAGGTCGGCGCGGTGCAGTTGACCGCGGAGCAGGTCGAGCGACGGGACGTGCTGTTCGAGATCCTCATCGCGCTGTTCGAGCGGGCCTACATTCTCGTCTACGAGGACAAGATGAGCCGGCAGGCGGCGCGCCTGTGGCAGACTTGGGAGGACTACATGCGCGCGTGGTGCCGTCGCGCGGATTTTCGCGCAGTGCTGCCGACATTGCTCGAAGGCGAAGACGCGGACTTCGCACGGCACATCACGCGCGTCGCGGAAGAGGAGAAGCGGCACGGGGGCGCCGCGGCATAAAATTCGCGGCGGTCACGCCAATGCGTGACTCAATTTGCGGGAGCGAGCTTGCTCGCGACTCGGGGCGGGAAACCGTCGCGAGCAAGCTCGCTCCCGCATCCTTTCACGCGGGGAGCCGGAAAACGAAAAGGGCGGCCGTCGGGCCGCCCTCGGTAATGAGGTGAATCGCGCGCGTCGTGTCGGTTGCGGCGAGCTTACTCGTCGCTCGCCTTGCGGGCGGCACGCTCGAGTTTGCGGCGCTCGGTTTCCTTAAGGACGCGCTTGCGCAGGCGGATGTTCGACGGCGTGACTTCGACGAGTTCGTCGGCGGCGATATATTCGATCGAGCGCTCGAGCGAGAGCTTGGTGGCCGGCGTGAGGGAGTCGGCGACGCCTTCGCCTTGCGAGCGGAAGTTGGTGAGCTTCTTTTCGCGGACGGCGTTGACGGCGATGTCCTCGTTGCGCGGGTTTTCGCCGATGATCATGCCTTCGTAAACGCGCTCGGCCGGGCCGACGAAAAGCTTGCCGCGTTCCTGGCACATCACGAGGGCATAGGCGGTGGTCTCGCCGGCCTCGGTCGCGATGAGCGTGCCGGTGAGGCGGGTGAGGACTTCGCCGGCGTAGGGACCGTATTCCTTGAAGAGGTGCGACATGACGCCGCGGCCGCTGGTGGCGTTGACGATGTCGATTTCGAGACCGATCAAGCCGCGGGTCGTGATGGTGGCCTCGATCATCGTCGTGGAGTGATGCTTCTCCATGTTCGTGATCTGGCCTTTGCGGTTGGCGAGATTCTGCATGATCGTGCCGACGCACTCGTCGGGCACTTCGATCCAGACGCTCTCGTAGGGCTCGTGGCGTTTGCCATCGACGATCTTCTCGATGACGGTCGGGCGGGAGACGGTGATCTCGAATCCTTCGCGGCGCATCGTCTCGACGAGCACGGCGACCTGCATGGCGCCGCGCGCCTTGAGGTTGAACACGCCGGCGCGGTCGGAGTCCTCGACGGAGATTGAGACGTTGGTCTTGATCTCGCGGAAGAGGCGCTCGCGGACCTGGCGCGAGGTGACGAGCTTGCCTTCGGTGCCGACGAGCGGACCGTCGTTGACGCCGATCTGCATCTCGAGCGTCGGCGGGTCGATCTGGGTGAAGGGGAGGGCGTGGCCGTTCTCGTCGGCGGTGATGGTGTCGCCGATGTCGACGTCCTCGAAGCCGGAGATGCCGACGATGTTGCCCGCGGTGGCGGTGGCCGACTCGTTGGTGCCGAGGCCGGAGTATTCGAAGACTTTCGTGATTTTCGCCTTCACGCGCGCGCCGTTGGCGTTGCGGATGACGTGGACGGTGTCGCCGATTTTGGCGCTGCCGCCGAGGATCTTGCCGATGGCGATACGGCCGACGTAGTCGCTCCAATCGATGTTGGAGACGAGCATGTGGAACGGCTCGTTCGGCTTGGCGAACGGGGGCGGGACGTGCTCGAGGATCGTCTCGAAGAGCGGCGTCATGTCCTTCTTCTCCTCGCCGAGGTGATACATCATGTAGCCGTCGCGGCCGGAGCCGTAGACGACGGGGGCGTCGAACTGCTCCTCGGTGGCGTTGAGCTCCATGAGAAGCTCGAGCACCTTATCATACATCTTCACCGGGTCCGCGTTGTCGCGGTCGATCTTGTTGATGACGATGACGACCTTGAGGCCGTGCTGGAGCGCCTTGCGGAGCACGAAGCGCGTCTGGGCCTGCGGGCCGTCGTAGGCGTCGACGAGCAGCAGCACGCCGTCGACCATGCGGAGGGCGCGTTCGACCTCGCCGCCGAAGTCGGCGTGTCCGGGCGTGTCGACGATGTTGATCGTCTTGTCCTGCCAGTGGACGGAGGTGTTCTTCGCCTTGATGGTGATGCCCTTCTCCTTTTCGAGATCCATGGAATCCATGGCGCGCTCCTCGACTTGCTGGTTGGCGCGGTAGGCGCCGCCTTCCTTGAGGAGCTTGTCGACGAGCGTGGTCTTTCCGTGGTCGACGTGGGCGATAATGGCGATGTTGCGGATGTTCTGGTTCATGCCGGGCGGCGGTTTGTGAAAGGGAAAAAGGGTCACGGTGCGGCTCGCGCCGAGGCTTGGCAAGAAGGAACCTTAAAGCAATCCGTTGCACGCCGGCACGCGTTACGGGATTCCCAAAGTAGCGGTGGCATCTTGCTACTGCGTTTGACGGAAACAGCGAAACGGGAGCTGGAAGCTCCCGCTACTTCGCCGGCTGGGCGCAGACGTCCAGCTGGTTGCCGCGCAACAAAAAGGGCCGACCCCGGAGGATCGGCCCAACTATGGCAAAAAATATCTCGAACCCACGGACAGCGCGCCGGGCCAAGCTTTTAAGCTCGTGGTTCCGGGCAAAAGTTTCTGCCCGGCGCGCTGTCGAAAGGGTTCTACTTAAAGAAAAAGGCCCGGACTCCTTGCGGAGCCCGGGCCAAATTCGGGGGTGGGCGTTCGCCACGCACTCTTTCCCATTCACACTTGTTAGGCGCTCTCGCCGGTTGGCGGGCCAAGTGTTTCCCGACGCTACTCACCGCGGCAAAGCGATGCTCTCGGTCTCATAGCGGGACCGTCCCGGCCCTTTCAGGCACAGGATCTATCGAGTGAGGCCTCTACGCCCGGTTCGGTGACCACCTGCCGGTGGTTCGCTCGCCGGACGGGTGCTGGGACGCCTGCAAGAATACAGTCGCACCGGCACCTTGACCACGGGGACGGCCACCGCTTTTGGCAGTGCGTTGGCCCCGTGCGACGGGTCTGACCTCTTACCTCTCAGGCTGCGTTCGACTTGCAGTTGGGTGATCCCGGTTTGCGGGACCGCCCCATCTTGGAAGGCTGGCGGGTTGTTGCCATCCCGCGCCGCTCCACGCCGCGCTCGCTTCTTTGCGCGCCCCGCCGATTGCGTCGGCCGGGCCTTTTGGAGTGCTTTCGCCCTCCCGAAACGATCGCTGCGTCCTGGTCGTGCAGTAGCAGCCGTAACCCTCTGGGTAACTGCATCAGTGCAAGGCCCGAAACTGGCCTTGGACCTGACTCGGCTCGGACGCGGTTTCTACTTCGCGCCTCGCCGCACAGTTCCTAGTCGCAGAACTGGATCGGTTGCGACACCGTCCAGAGGAACTGGTGACATATGCCTGCGCTCCGCTATTCGCAGAGGAGGGGAGGACCGCACCAGTTGCGGCCGCCCTTTCCCCGGTTGCCCGGGATTATCCCAGCCGCGCCTTCAACGGGTTTTTCATGCCGTTGCGCAGCGACTGTTCTATCAAGGAACGCGGATAATGTGCGCGCGCTCCCATCGGAAGTCTACCGGTTCTTACCACCAAGTTGCTCACCTGTGCGCCCGCGGCGATGCAGTGAATAACTTCTGAGCGCGCGCTTGCTCGCAGGTTGTTCACAACAAATCCTGCGCAGCGCGTTTCTTGCCGTTGCCGGTGAAAGCGCCGTTAGACGAGGAAGATGGGCGCAGGCCGTCGGCCGGCCCGCAATGCAGTCGGTCATCGGGCGTGCGACTTTCTAACGGCCTCGCGCGTGCGGTGATGGAGTCAAGATGCGCGTGCTCGGGCGGATTGCTCGGTGGGGCGGGCGTTTTCCTTTAGTCGCTGTTCGAGTCTCGTGCGGAGCGCGGCCGCCTTCGGATGGCCGAGAGACTCTGCCTGCGTGGCGAACCGCACCGCCTCCTCGAGGCTGGGTGCCCCCGCGGCGCCGTTGAAGGTGAGACCGGCGAGGAAATACAGCGCTCCGGCTTGGCCGCGCTCCGCTGCGGTGTGCAGGTAGGCGAGGGCCTTGGCTTCGTCCTTGGGAACGTCGGTGCCGAAATAGTAGAGCTGTCCGAGGTAGAAATTCGCATCGCGCGATTTCGCCGCCGCGCGTTCGAACATCGCGACGCCCTCGGCGGCCTTCTTGTCCTTCATCAGGTCCATGCCGAGTTTGGTGAGTGCCTCGCTGTCGCCCTTCTTTACGGCGACATCGAAATATTTCTTCGCCTTCGCGGGATTCGGCTTCACGCCCCAGCCGGCGAGGTAGCATTCGGACAGGCGGTTGTTGGCGTAGCCGGCGAGGACATCGTTGTCGCTGTTGGCCAATTGGCGCAGGATCTTGAGCGCGTTCTCGAAATCCCCTTTGTGGATGAGGATGTCACAGGCGGTCGGGAGGGCGCCGGGATGGAATAACGCCAGCCGGCGGAGCCAGAACATGGCGCGGTCGAGGTCGGTGGACACGCCGCGGCCCTCGATGTAGAAATTCACCAGGCGGCGGAGCGCCTCGAAATTGCCGGCCAGCGCCGCCAAGCGGTAGTGATAGGCCGCCTCGGTGAGCGTGACCGGGACGCCTTGGCCGAGCTCGTGCATATCGCCGAGGGTTAGGTGCACCATCGGCAAGCCGAGGCCTGCGGCCTGCTCGTAATAGCCGTAGGCGCGCCGGTAGTCTCGTGGCGCGATTTCACCCTCGCGATAAATGTCGCCGAGGTTCTTGGCTGCCACGGCCTCGCTGCCCGCCGCCGCGGCCTCGAAGTGCTCCAGCACCTTGGCCACCAGCGCCGCGCGTTGCTCGGCTTGGCCCGGGGTCTGCATCGTGTTCAGGCGCGAGCGGTAGAGCACCGCGAGATTGTTGTGGGCGGCAGTGTAGTCGGGGAGCAACTGGAGGGCGCGCAGGTAAAGCGTCTCTGCGCGCTCGGTGTCGCGCGGCACGCCGAGGCCGTCGCTGAGGAGGAGCGCATAGTTGTTCATGCCCGGCACATCGTTCGCCTCGGTTGCTTGGCGGTAGCACTCCGCGGCTTCCTTCAATCCCTGTTCGCGGGTCTCGCCGAGGCGCCAATACAGTCGCTCGTGCAGGTAGCCGAGCTGGCGCAGGGCAGGACCGTCCTTCGCCTTGGCGCCTTTCTTGATCCAGCGCAGGCCGTCGTCGAAATCCGCGTGCTCGTAGCGAGCGTCCATAAGGAGCAGGCCCCAGAGGAACTGGGCGTGCGGATCGCTCTTCTTCTTCGCCCAGGTCTGCATGAGTGCGATCAGCTGGTCGCGCGTGATGAGCGCCGTGGGCGCCTGGCCGATGGAGCCGAGGTGGCAGACGAGGTCGTTCTCCTTGAGCTTTTGGAAGATCGCGCCGGCCTTCGCCGAGTCCTTGGTCGTGCCGATGCCATTGGCATAGCAGAGCGCGAGGTTGGCGGCGCCGAGGAAGTCCTTCGGCTTGTCGCCGCTGCCGGCCTTTTCGAGCCACTCGAAGGCCTTGGTCAGGTCCGTCTTGCCGAGGCTGCCGTCCGCGTGGAGGAAGGCGAGCTGGACCATGGCCCAGCCCTCGCCGTTCTGCGCCGCGAGCTCATACCAGCGGGCGGCTTCGGCCGGGTTGTAGTCCTTCGATTTCTTGTCTGCGAACTGCGCGGCGATCTTGAATTGCAGGCCGGTCTCGACGCGCCGGGCTGCGGCGTCGGCGTCCTGCTCGAGGTCGGCGATGGCGAACTCGTCGACGAGTTTCAGCGTGGAGTAGTTGTGGATGAGGTTCACGCCGAGCCGGGCGGTGAGATGGCGGCTGCGTTCGAGCATGGCGTGCGCCTTGTCGAGATCGCGCGGCGTGCCGTGGCCGAAGGCGAAATTGAGCGCGGCGGTCACCGCGGCCTGGAAGACGCCGTCGCGCCCGTCGGGACCCGCGCTGGCGGCAGCGACGAAGTGCTCCTGGGCTTCCGCGTCCTTCTTGCCCTTGGCCAGCAACACGCCCAGCAGGAAGTGGGCGGAGGCGCGCGCGCCATTCGCGGGATCGGCGGCCTGCTGGCCCACCACGCCGTCCGTCTCGGTGTCGGCGGCGAACTCGAAGTCGGCGGGCGGCGTCGGCCGCGAGAAGTCCGCCGCCGGGGCGAGGGCCGCGCGGAGCCACTCGGCGGCCTTGGTCTCGTCGGTCCGGATGCCGGTGCCGCTCGCGTAGCAGGCGCCGAGGCTGACCTGGGCGAATCCGCTGCCGCGCTCGGCGGCGAGACGGAGGAGGTTGATCGCACGACGCTCGTCCTTCTTGAATCCATAGCCGCCGGTGAGGTGGCACTGGGCGAGCTGGACCTGGGCGTGCAGATACTCGAGGTCCGCCGCCGCCTGCAGCGCGGTGCGCCCGGCTTCCTGCTCGGCGGGCTTCTTGCTGCCGAGCAGCTTGATGGCCTGCCAGTATTGTGCGGCGGCGGGGTCGGGCTTCGGCGCGGCCGGGGCGGGGGCGTCGTCGTCCTGCTCGGCGACGGTCGGGCTGGGCGCTGCCGGCGCGGTCGGCGCGGGCGGGTTTTCGGCCAGGGCGGACAACGCCCAGAGGGCGGCCGCGACGGGGAACAGGAACTTCTTCATGCGGAAAGCTGGAAAGGAAATCACGATTGCGGATGGCCGGCCCATTCGGCGGCGAGGCGGAGCGCCTCGCGCAGCGGCACGTCGAGGGCGGCGTGCTCGCGCGCCAGCTCCGGGTCGATCGCGGGGAGGGCGCCGAGGAGCGCCGCGAGTCCGTGGGCCAGCTCGTCGTCGGTCCACTGGTCGGCGGGGAAATGACGCCGCGCGCAGGCCTGCCACGCCGCGGCGTGACGCTCGCGCTGGAGACTGAAGTCACAGAGTAAGGCGCGCACCGCCTCGGGATCCGCGGTCTTCCCGGCGCTGCGGGAAAAGGCCTGCGCGAGCGCGGCGGCATCGCCGGAAAAGCGGGTGAAATCGACCGTGCCGGCCCGCAGTTTCCGGAGCCGGTGCTGCTCGGTCTCGACGATGACCACGCCGGGTGCGGCCTGGGCGTCGACCGCGCGCAGCGCCCGGTCGCTCTGCTCGAGTGCGCTCGTGACCGCCTGGAGATTGCAGGCGGTGCCCGGCCACGCGGCGACAGCAGTCAACTTGCGTCGCTCGCGGCGCAATTCCTCACGCGCCGTGGTTTCCTCCTGATGCGACGCTTCGCGCGCGGCTTGCTGCAGCGGGTGTTTCTCGGTGCGCTGGCGGTCCCGCAGCGCACTCTCGCGTTTCCACAGCGACCATTCGGGCAGCTCCTTCTCGTCCCGCTCCCAGCGGGCGCGGAGCGCGGTGAACAGCGCGGCGTCCAATTGCCCCTTGCCCGCGGCGACAGCGGGAGTGACCGGAGGCGCGATCGGAGTGGGCTCGTTGGCCAGCGCACCCGGCAGGTCTGCCTCGCGGGGCGGGGACTCGCCGCCCGGACCGGGAAACTCGAGGTCGGCCGTGACGCCCGTGCGCTGCACCGTCGCGCCGTCGGGCAGGTAGAATCGTTGGGCGGTGAGGCGCAGCGTGCCCCAGCTGGCGGTTTCGGCCTTGGGCAGGCGCGCGGCGGCGGCGAGCTCGATGTAGTTTTGCACCGTGCCCTTGCCGTAGGTGGAAGCGGCGCCGGCGATGAGGGCGCGGTGGTGGAATTTCAGGGCGCCCGCGAAGACTTCGCTGGCGGACGCGCTTTGCGCTGATGTCAGCACGACGAGGGGGCCGGTGTAGAGCGGCGCGGCGTCCGCCGCGGTGCGTAGGGTCTCGGGTTGGGCTCCAGCCTGCCGGGTGTGCATGACCACGGAGCTCGGTGGCAGGAAGAGTCCGCTCAAGCCTACCGCTTCGGTGAGCGCGCCACCGGGATTTTCGCGCAAGTCGAGGACGAGGCCGTCGAGTTTCGCGAGATCCATCGCGGCCAGGAGCTCGCGGACGTCGCGCGTCGCGCTGGTGGCGTCGGTGTCGCGGCCTGCGGCGTAAAACGCCGGGAGCCGGATCCAGCCGACGCGGCGGGAAACAGTTCCGTCGGCCGGCACTTCAAGCACGGCGCCGGAGGCGCGGTCGCGGGGCGAGACGATCTCGGCCCGCGTAAGGGTGATCTCGCGACGCTCGTTGCCGCCGCCGGGAGCGTAGGCGAGGCGCAGGGTCGTGCCGGCGGAGCCGCGGACGCGGCGGACGATGTCCTGCAAGCGGAGTGACGCGACATCCTGCCAAGCGCCGTCAGGATCGGCGAGGGCGAGGACCGTGTCGCCGGGTTCGAGCGGGGAGTGCAGGTCGGCCGGACCGCCGGCGTCGACGCGTTCGACGACGCAGCGACCTTCGCGCTTGCCGAGTCGCAGGCCGATGCCGGCCAGTGTCCGGCCCATCGTCACTGCGAACTCTCCGGCGGAGTCGGCCGAAAAGTAGCCGCTGTGGGGATCGTAGGTGCGGATCACGGAGTCGAAGAACCGCTCGCGCACCAGCAAGGGATCTATGCCGGCGACGTTGCGCTGGAACTCCCGGTAGCGCCGCGTGAGCTCGGTCTTCGCCTCGTCGGGCGTCCGGCCGGCGACGATCTCGTCGAGGATCTCGTCCTTGAGGCGCAGCTCCCAGCGCGCGTCGGCCTCGGCGGCGGTCTTCGGCGGATGCTTCGCGGCTTGCTCGTCGCGCTCTCCGTCGAGCGTGAGGTCGAGCGGTTGGGTGACGCGGGTGGCGATCCAGTCCACGCGCGCCGCGACTCGCTCCTGGTAAAGATCGAAAATCTCGAATGCGGGCTGGAGGTCGCCGCGGGCGAGGTAGACCGATTTCAACGTCTGGCCGAAGCGGCGGAAGATGAACTCGCCGTCCGACTCGAGCAGGAAGCTGCCGTCGGGATCGAGTTCGTTGAGGAAGCCGCGGAGCAGGTCCTGGTTCTTGAGTTCGAGGAAGGCGCGGCCCGAGTAGTGGTGGTTCTGCAGCAGCTCGAAGACGAGGCGCGCCTCGCGTTGCAGCTGGCGGGCTTCCGTCGCCGTCAGGCCATCACGCAGGCCGGCCGCGCTGGACAGCGGGAAGCAGGCGGCGAGCAGAGTGAGCGTTAAGGTTGCAGGGCGGAGAATCCACGGACGTGCGAACATGAGGTGGCCCGGTGGAAATTTGCGTGAGGCGCCCCGGGCGCGTCAATCGCGGGTTACCGCGCATCCGCCTTGCGCTCGCCGGGGCGCGGCGCTCAATCGTGCCGCTTCATGCCCGATCCGCGCCAGCTGCCCATCTACGAACTCGAGCAAAAACTCGTCGACTCGCTGCGCGCGCAAGGTCGCCTGATCGTCCAGGCACCTACCGGTTCCGGCAAGTCCACGCAGGTCCCGCAGATGCTGCTCGAGCACGGTCTGCTCGGCCAGCGGGGCGAGGTGGTCGTGCTCCAGCCCCGCCGGCTCGCCGCGCGCATGCTCGCAAAACGCGTGGCTGAGGAAGTCGGCGCGCGGCTCGGTGACGTCGTCGGCTACCAAATCCGCCTCGACTCGCGCGTGAGCGACGCGACGCGCATCCGCTTCGTCACCGAAGGCATTTTGCTCCGGCAGATGTCCTTCGATCCCACGCTGCGCGGCGTCAGCGCGATCGTGTTCGACGAATTCCACGAGCGCCACCTCTACGGCGACATCTCGCTCGCGCGCGCGATCCAGATCCAGCAAACGCGCCGGCCCGACCTGAAGCTCGTCGTCATGTCCGCGACACTCGACGCCGCGCTGCTGAAGGACTACCTCGCGCCCTGCGACGTGCTCACCTCGCAAGGTCGCACGTTCCCCGTGCGCATCGAATACCTGCCCAAAGCGGTCAACTTCGAGCACGATCCCGTCTGGGCTGTCGCCGCGCGCGAGTGCGAACGCATCGCGGCGCAGACGACCGGCGATCTGCTGGTGTTCATGCCGGGCGCATTCGAGATCGGCCGCACCGTGCAGGAAATCCAAGGCTCGCACGCGTTGCGCGGCTTCGCGTGTTTCCCGTTGCACGGCGAGCTGCCGCCCGACGCGCAGGATCGCGCCGTGGCGCGCTACGACGCGCGCAAGATCATCGTCTCGACGAACGTCGCCGAAACCTCGCTCACGATCGACGGTGTCGCCGCGGTGATCGACAGCGGCCTCGCACGCGTCGCGCGCTACGATCCGCATCGCGGCATCAACACGCTCCTCATCGAGAAAATCTCGGTTGCGTCCTCCGACCAACGCGCCGGCCGCGCCGGCCGCACCGCGCCGGGCGTGTGCTTGCGACTGTGGACCGAGCGCGAGCACGCGCAGCGTCCGCTCCAGGAATTGCCCGAGGTTAAGCGCCTCGACCTCGCCGAGGTCGTGCTGACGCTCAAGGCCGCCGGCATCGATGACATCCACGGCTTCCCCTGGCTCGAAATGCCCGACCCGAAAGCACTCGAGCGCGCGGAAACACTGCTGGAGGATTTGGGTGCACTAGGTGGTCGTCACGCTCCACGTGACGACCGTCCGCGCGCGGAGCGCACGGACCACCTTGCCATCACCGACGTCGGCCGGAAGATGCTGCGCTTCCCGATGCACCCGCGTTACGCGCGCATGTTCCTCGCCGCGCAGGAATACGGTTGCGTGCGCTCGGTCGCGCTGATGGCGGCGCTCACGCAGGGGCGGAACTTCCTGCTCCGCGGCGTCGACCGGCGCACCGAGGAGGCGCGCGAGGAGCTGTTCGGCGCGGAGAGCGAGTCGGATTTTTTCCTGCTGATGGGTGCCTGGCGCTACGCGGACAAGGCGAACTACAACCTGGATGCCTGCCGCCGTCTCGGTATCCACGCGCAGGCCGTGCGGCAGGTCGGGCCGCTGTTCGAGCAGTTCCTCGAGATCGCCGCCGGCGAGAAGCTCGACGTCACCGAGCAGCGCGTCGACAGCGTCGCCGTGCGCAAGTGCGTGCTGCTCGGCTTCAGCGATCATCTCGCCCGTCGCCTCGACAAGGGCACGCTTCGCTGCGAACTCGTGCACGCGCGCAAAGGCGTGCTCGCGCGCGAGAGCGTGATTCAGAATTCGCCGCTTTTCGTCGCCGCTGAGATCACCGAGATCGAGAGCCGCGGCGAGGTGAACACGATCCTCAACCTCAACACCGCGATCGAGGAGGCGTGGCTCAAGGAGCTTTTCCCCGACGATTTTCAGGACGCCGGCGGCGTGGTTTACGATGAGCTGCAACGCCGCGTGCTCGCGCGCAAGGAGCGGCGTTTCCGTGATCTCGTGCTCGAGTCCAAGCAGACCGCCGACGAGCCGCCGGCGGGGCAGGCCGCGGCGCTCCTCGCCCGCGAAGTTCTCGCCGGTCGCATCCAGCTCACCGAGTGGAACGAGTCGATCGAACACTGGATCACGCGCGTCAACTGCCTCGCGAAGTGGTGGCCGGAGCTCGAAGTGAACCCGATCGCCGATGCCGATCGCGCCACGCTGATCGAGCAGATTTGCTACGGCAGCTATGGCGCGCGCGAGCTGAAGGACAAAGCCGTCATGCCCGTGCTCCGCGACTGGCTCTTGCCGGAACAACTCGCCGTGCTCGACGAGTATTTGCCCGAGCGCATCGAGATGGCCAACGGCCGCAAGGCACGCGTGCGCTACGAAAAGGACGGTCCGCCGGTGCTCAGCGCGCGCATCCAGGAGCTCTACGGCGTCAGCTCCAAGTTCACGCTCGGTCACGGCCGTGTCGCCGTGAAAATCGAGGTTCTCGCGCCGAATCAGCGACCGATCCAAGTCACGGACGACCTCTCGAATTTTTGGCGCGAACAGTATCCGAAAATCAAAACCGAGCTCTCCCGTCGTTATCCGCGCCACGAGTGGCGGTGAGCCGGGTGTCGGCGGGCGTGGCTTGCCGGCTGCCGGCGTTGCGGCCAAGACTTGAGCCGATGAAACCCACCGTCTGCATTTTGGGCCTGATCGTTCTGCTCTCTGGCTGTTCCTCCGCGCCTCGGCAGCCGGCGACACCGGCGAAGTCGGGCGCGGATGCGATCACGCTCAGCGTCGAGTGCACTTGGCACTACCTCGTGCAGTTGCCGAAGGAATACCGCGAAGACGGTCCGGCGTGGCCGTTGGTGGTGTTCCTGCACGGCTCGGGAGAGCGGGGGAGCGACCTTCAACTCGTCGCGCGCCACGGTCCGCCCAAGCTCGTCGCGCAAGGCCGGGAGTTCCCCTTCATCTTGGTTTCGCCGCAGTGCCCCGAGTTCGGCTGGTGGTCGGCCGCGTCCATCGATGTTTTCGTCGAGCAGCTTTCTCGGCGCTACCACGTCGATCGTCAGCGCGTTTATCTCACGGGCTTGAGCATGGGCGGTTTCGGAACTTGGGATGCTGCCGGGCTCAACCCGGCGCGTTACGCGGCGATTGCGCCGATTTGCGGTGGCGGTGAATTGCCGCCGGCGATCCTCGGTGAGCGACTCAAGAATCTGCCGGTTTGGGCCTTTCACGGAGCGAAGGATCCGCTGGTGCAGCCGGCCTTTTCCCAGGAACGGGTCGACGCCATCAACGCTGCCGGCGGGCACGCCAAGCTGACCATGTATCCCGACGCGGGGCACGATTCGTGGTCCGAGACCTACGCGAATCCCGCCTTCTATGAGTGGTTGCTGGCGCAGAAGCGTCCGGCCCCGACAAACTCCGCCAAGTGAGCGCGCACCGCGGCGGCGCGGATTGCCTCGTCTTGCTTTGACGTGGGCGCATCGCGTGACGGTCGCGATGCGGGTGTCGCACCAAAGTTCTAGGTTCTGCTCGGCGAGGGGTGCGAGTCGCCGAGGCCTAGTCGCCGTCGCGCCGGCGTCCGGGGCAGCTTTCGCGCTGCTGAACGGCGCTTACTTGATGTAGTCCTTGCTGTCCGGACGAGTGAAAGGCTCGTGGAAAAAGGTTTCGAGCGTCTGATCGAACAACGCCGGTTTTTCGCTGGAAACGCCGTGCGTCGCACCCGGGAAGATAGCGAGGTGTGCGTGCGCCAAGTGCTCGAAAATTTGCTGCGTGTGCTCGGGGCGGATGACGTCCTTGTCTCCGGCCATGACCAGGACGGGCGCGGTGATTTTTTCGAGATCGCTCAGTGGGATGTGCGGGTGGTTCGCGAGCAGATCGAGGTGCTGTTTGCGGACGGGCAGGAACGCGCGCTTGTCGCCCTGCGCCAACAGCTCTTCGACTTGTTTGCGTTTGCTGTCGACCCACTCGAGCACCCACGGGTAGGCGCCGGCCGGATTCAGGTTCGCTCCCATGATCGCGAGTTTCCCGACCTTGTCCGGGTGATGGATGGCGAGGAGCAATCCGATGATGCCGCCGTCGCTCTGGCCGAAGATGCAGGCGGACTTGACCTGCAAGTGGTCGAGGAGGGCGTTGAGATCCTCGGCCATCAGCTCGTAGGTCAGTTCGCCCGCGACGACTTCGCTTTTGCCGTGGCAGCGCGAATCGACGGCGATGACGCGATAGCGAGGGGAGAAGAATTCGATCTGGGCGGCGCGGCCGGAGATCGAGCCGCCATTCCCGTGGATCATGAGCAAGGCCGGACCCTCGCCGTAGATTTCGTAGTAGAGTTTGACGCCGTTGACCTGCGCGTAGGCGCCGGCGCTGGGGTTGGAGCCATACGGGATGGCCGGGGCGGACTGCTGCGCGAGCAAGGCCGACACGAACACGCAGAGCAGCACCGAGTAGGAGGCAAAAACACGTCGGAAACGCATGGCGCAAGGCGATGGGGCGCTGACGATCCCGGCAAAGCGATTTCGACAACCTGCGACGCTGGCGCGTCACACAGCGAATAGCGCCGTCGAAGACATGGGCGTGCAGTCCGACGGGCCGAAGCCGCTTTCGTCGCGTCGCCGCGCCGCGAAAGGCCTCGGGCTATGACGCCACGCGACGTTGAGCGGCTGCGCGCTCGGGCGCAACTTGACCGCGCCCCTCGATGCCCACCGCCCACGCCGCCCCACGCCACGCTGCCGACGAACTTCCCCTGTTGCGCGCCGAAGTCCGCACGCTCGGCGCCCGGCTCGGCTCCATCATCGAGCGCCTCGAAGGCGCTCCCACGCTCCAGCTGGTCGAGGAATTGCGTTTGCTCGCCAAGGACAGCCGCGCCGGCAAGACCGCCGCCGCCGGGAAACTCGCCGCGCGCGTGCGCCGGCTCTCGCCGAAACAGGCGCTGAATCAGGCGATGGCGTTCACGCTGTTCTTCGAACTCGTCAACTTGGCCGAGGAGAACTTCCGCATCCGTCTCCTTCGCGCCCGCCGCGCGGATGCCGAGCAACGCAAGGAGTCGATTGCCGCCGCCGTTGCCGAGTTGAAGCGCCGCGCCGTGCCTGCCGACGAAGTGCAGGCGATCCTGGAGCAGCTCGACATCGAGCTCGTCTTCACCGCGCACCCGACCGAGGCCAAGCGCCGCACGCTGCTCACGAAGCTCGCCGCTCTGGCCGATGTGCTGCGGCACACGCCGGTCGGCGAGATGGCGGACAGCCCCGAGATCGAGCGCGAGATCGTGTCGCTCTGGCTGACCGACCGCGGCCGTCCGACGCCGCCGACGGTCATCGACGAGGCGCGCACCGGACTCTGGTATTTCGAGCGCACGCTCTATCACGTCCTGCCCGAGTTGCAGCGCGACCTCGCGGCGGCGCTGGCGAAGCATTACCCGACCGTGCGTCCTCCTCAGGGGTGGCTGCGCTTCGGCTCGTGGATCGGCGGCGACCGCGACGGCAATCCGTTCGTCACCGGCGACGTGACTCGCTCGGTGCTGAAAATGGAGCGCGATCTCGCCCTGACGGCGATGGGCCGCGGCCTGCAACGACTGGGTTGGTCGCTGACGTTGTCGTCGCTCCGCGAACCCGCGTCGCCGGCGCTCGCCCGCGTGGCGCAGAAGCTGGGGCAGCACTCGGCCGACTGGGACGAGATCAAGCGCCGCCATGAATTCGAACCGTATCGCCTGCTCGTGTTCACGCTGCGCTCGCGGCTGCGCGACGCGAAGCATCCGCTGACCGAGTCCGAGCTGCGCGAAGCCCTCGCGGCCATCGACGCCAGCCTGCGCCGGAGCCGCGCCGCGGTGATCGCCGACGGCACGTTGCGCGATGTCGAGAGCCGAGCCGCCACCTTCGGACTGCACACCGCGCGCCTCGATCTCCGGCAGCATTCGGCCTGGCATGCCCGGGCGGTCGCGGCGTTGCTCGCCCGCGACGACTATCCCGAGTTGCCGGAGGACGAGAAGTGCCGCCTGCTGGCCAGCGCGATCAAGGCCCCACCGCCGGCGCCGGCCGACGCGACCGGCGACCTGAAGGCCGCGCTGGAGTCGCTCGACGCCGTGCGCGGGGCGCCGTCCGAGGCACTCGGCATCTACATCGTCAGCATGACGAACGACGTCTCGGACCTGCTCGAAGTCGTGCTGCTCCAGACGGTGGCCGGCACGTGCCTGCCGGTGTCGCCGCTGTTCGAGACGCTCGAGGACTTGGAGAACGCGCCGCGTGTGCTGGAGCAGTTGTTCGACCAGCCGGTTTACCGGCGCTGGCTGAAGCGCCAGGGCGACCACCAGCACGTGATGCTGGGCTATTCCGACAGCAACAAGGACGCGGGCTTCCTCGCGGCGAACTGGGCGCTCTACGAGGCGCAGGAGACGATCTCGGCCGTCGTGCACGGACGCGGCATCGGCCTGACGCTTTTCCACGGCCGCGGCGGCAGCATCGCACGCGGCGGCGGCCCGGCGGCCAAGGCCGTGCTGGCGCAACCGGTGGGCCTGCGCAACGGCGGCATCCGCATCACCGAGCAGGGCGAGGTGCTCTCGACGCGCTATCACGACCTCGACATCGCGCACCGCGTGCTCGAGCAGATGGCCTACGGCGTCATCCTCGGCTCGCAGGCGGCGCGCTCCGAGCGCAAGCCCGTCGATCCCGCCTGGCCGGCGGCGATGGCAGCGATGAGCGCGCACAGCACCGAAGTCTACCGCGCGCTGGTGCACGACCCGGAGTTCCTGACCTTCTGGCAGCAGGCGACGCCAATCGACGAGATCGGCGAGCTGAAGCTCGGTTCGCGCCCGTCCTACCGCAAGGCCGGCCCGCGCACGTTGGCGGACCTGCGCGCGATCCCCTGGGTCTTCTCCTGGATGCAGAGCCGGTTCAACCTGCCCGGCTGGTTCGGCCTCGGCTCAGCGCTGGAGCAATACGCCGCGCGCGACGCCGGGCTCGAGCAGCTGCGCACGATGTATCGCGAGTGGCTGTTCTTCCGTCTCCTGATCGACAACACCCAGCTCACGCTCGGCAAGGCCGACCTCGGCATCGCGCGCGTCTACGCCGGCCTCGTCGAGGACGCGACGCTGCGCGAACGCATCTTCGAGCGCATCGCCGCTGAGTTCCGCCGCACCGAAAAATGGGTGCTGGCGGTCGCGGGGCAAAATCACCTGCTCGGCGGCGAGCCGGTGCTCGCGAACTCGATCAAGCAGCGCAATCCCTACATCGACCCGCTGAACTACCTGCAGGTGGAGATGATTCGCCGCCTGCGCGCGGGCAAGTTGAGTGACGCTGAACGCCGCGAGGCGAAGCGCGTGATCGAGCTGACCGTCAGCGGCATCGCGGCGGGGTTGAAGAACACGGGGTGACCGCGAGTCGAGGTAGCCCGGGCTCCCCGAACGCGGGTCAGGCGCGGATGTAGTCGCACGACCCGCGCCCGGAGGTCGCGGACTACCGCACAAAGACCAGATACATCGCCGCCTGCTTGGGGTTCGCCTGCTCGGTGTTTGGTCCGAGCGTGAGGCTGCCGGCGGTGGCGAGGCGGCGGGTGAAGAGCGAGAGCGTCACGCCGTTGACCACGAGCTTCTCGTTCGTCGGCGCGAAATCCGCGAGCCACGGCGGGCGCGGCAGGCGGTCGTCGTGGGCGATGGTGACGACGGCGGGCCCGGCGGTGGCGAGTTCCATCAGGTCGACGGCGTGGTAGCGGGCGTCGCGATTGTCGACCTGCACCCAGTCGGCGCCGACGAGCGAGGCGGGCAGCTGCCTGAACGGCGATTCGACATCGACGTAGGCGTTGCGTCCGTCGCGTGCGTCGGTCTCGACGTGCACGATGGTCGCGTTCGGGCCGGAGTAGTTGAACGCTTTGATGAAGCGCCCGGCTTGGCCGGCGGGAATCGCCGGAGCGGTCGCGCCCGCGCGCGGCGCGAGTTCGGCCGGTTGGCGCTGCGGAGCGTTGGGTAGCGTGAACTTCGGCCACGCGGGCGGCGCGTCGGCGGCGACGGCGTGCGCTTCGAGCGTGAGCGTGGCGGCAGCGAGGCCGGCGGAGGTGGCGCGCACGGTCACGCGGCCCGTTTGCGGCTGGCTGCGGAGTGCGACGCGGTTGATGCCGGCTTCGAGGTCGAGGAAGGTGTGATTGATCGAGTCGAGTTTGCCGCTGTTGTAGCCGCCGCGCCAGACGGCGGGACCGTCGACGGCGAAGTCGACGCGCTGCTGGAAGGTCGGCACGCGGTCGCCGCGGGCGTCGATGGCCTCGACGTCGAGCAGGGCGATGTCGGCGCCGTCGGCGCGCCAGCCGTCGGGACCGGTGATCGGAGTCAGCCGCAGCGCCACCGCGGGACCCACGGTGTGCTGCGCGGCGGTGGCGGCGACGCGGCCGGACTTGTCGTAGGCCAAGGCCTTGATTTCGCCGGGCTCGAACGTGACGTCGCGGAAGGTGTAGAGGAAGCGGTTCTCGGGCTGCGCGCGGCCGACGGAGCGGCCGTTGACGAACAACTCGACGTCACCGCCGGTATTGGCCGCCACGTAGACGGTTTTCCTTGTGCCGGCCGGATAGGACCAGTGGCCGATGACATGGACGCGGGGCGTGTAGGTGAACATCACCTGGCAGACGAAGTAGGCCTCCTTGGGCAGGCGCACGCCGTCGACTTCGCCGCTGGCGCGCGCGACTTCCACGGCGACGCGGCCGCCGCTCGTGCTGTCGGAGAAAATCCAGTTCGCGCCGCCGGCGTGGTTGTCGGCGCCGAGCTTGGTGACGTAGTGCTTCACCTGGTTCACGGCGAATTGCTCGGACGTGAGCTGGTAGGTCTGGCCCTTCGCCTCGGGGTAGCCGAAGTTCGGCGGCGAGGCGTCGTCCCAGACGCGGCGCGGCGACTCCTCGCGGTCGTATTCGCCTTCGACGACGGGCAGGCGCGCGATCTCGCGGCCGCCCTCGGTGCCGATGCCGACGTCCATGAACTCGGCCGTGATCTGGTCGGCGCGGCGGTGGGCGTAGGCGCGGCCGCCGTGCGGATCGTAGCGGTCCATCAGCGCGCGCAGCGCGGCGGCGTGCTCGCGCGTGACCTTCTGGTTGCCGCCTTCCCAGATGAAGATCGACGGGTTGTTGCGGTAGTAGATCAGCACGTCGCGGAAGTTCGCCAAGCGCAGTTCCCAAGCACCGCCAACGGTGTCGTGCTCCCCGTCGCCGGCGGGTTGGAGCGTGACGATGCCCAGCTCGTCGCCGGCGCGGATCTGCGCCGGGCCGGCGGGCGTGTGGCCCCAGCGGATGAAGTTGCCGCCGGCGTCGCGCATGAGTCGCGAGGTGTAGGCTTGCAGCCAGTCGGGGAGGGCGGCGCCGAGCCCGGGCCACTCGTTGGTGGGTTTCTGACCCCAGCCGTGGAGCTTGGTGTGCGCGCCGTTGATCCAGAGGCCCGTGGCGGCGTCCCAGCGAATGGCGCGGATGCCGAGCGGGATCTCGGTGCGGTCGATCACCGCGTCCTTGGTGCGCAGCTCGATCACGCAGCGGTAGACGTGCGGGTAGCCGGGCTCCCAGAGGCGAGGATGCGTGAGGCGGGCGGCGAACTTGAAGGTGTTCGCTTCACCGGCGGCGAGGGCGACGTCGTCGGCGCCGCGCCAGACTTCGCGGCCGTCGGCGTCGAAGAGCGCGGCGGAGACGGTGAAGCAATCGTCGGTCGTGCGCTCGTTGTGCGCCGGGACCTCGAGGGCGAAATCGGCGGAGTCGGCGGAGACGTTCGTGGCGTAGGCGTAGGGGCCCTCGGTTTGGAGAAACGAGTAGAGCGGGAGCGTGATGTGCAGCGGGTCGGTGACGATGAGGCGGACACTGCGGTAGATGCCGCCGTGCGCGGGATGCCAGTGGGGATTGTTCCAGGGAATCTGGTCGGCCTGCAGCTCGTCGAGCGTGGCGGGGATCTGCTCGTTGAATTGCTGGGAGAGCTGGCCGAGGTTGGGATGCGTCTTCTCGTTCGTGGCGGCCTGCGGGGCGAGCGAAGGATCGAGCGGGTCCTTGGCGAAGCGGTTGTCGACCATCACGGCGAGGATGTTCGGTGCGTCGAAGCGGAGATGCGGCGTCAGGTCGAAGCCGAAGGGCGTGAAGCCGCCCTTGGCGACGCCGAGCTTGGTGCCGTTGAGATAAACTTCGGCGACTTGGCGCACGGCCTCGAATTCGATGAAGACCTTCCGGCCGCGCCAGGTGGCGGGGGCGGGGAAGTGTTTCCGATACCACGTGCGACCGCTCCATTGCTGCTGCTCGCCGCGGTGGCCGGGGAGCGACCAGTTGTCGAAGGTGTCGACGTCGTTGAACGTGTGCGGCGTGGAGACGGTTTCCCACGCGGCGTCGTCAAAGGCCGGCGTCGCGGCGGCGGCGGGGTCGGATTTCGTGAAGCGCCAGTCGGGGTTGAAGTTGAGCGTGAGGCGCTCGGCGCGGAGGGCGAGCGGCGCGGCGAGCGCGAGCAGGACGAGGGGCAGACGACGCATAGCGGGGTGTGGTGACGGTAGGCGAACGCGACGGCACAACAATCGCGAAACCTTGTTGTTTCATCCCTCAATCGGGGGATGCGTCAAGGGCGAGCATCTTGCGCGGCGCTCGCAACATGGCGTTCGTGAGCTTGTCGCCGCCGGGACGGCGGCGACCACCTTAGGGTGCGGCGAGGAACTCGGCGACGACGCGGTTGAACTCCGCGGGGATCTCCTGGAGTGCACCGTGGCTGGCTCCGGGAAAAATGTGCAGCTGCGCGTGCGGCAGGCCGGCGGCGATGGCGCGCGTGTGCGGTTCGGGAATCATGTCGCGCTCGCCCGCGAGCACGAGGGCGGGGCAGGTGATGCGGCGCAGATCTTCAGCGGTGATCGTAGTTTGGTCCACCATGAGCACGAGGTGTTGCTCGAGTTGGAGGTTGCGCGGTGAGCGGTCGCCGGCGGCGAGCTTGGCGCGGACTTCCGCGAGCCCGGTTTTCATGCCGGCAAAGTCGTCCGGCTTGAGGGCATCGGCCACGAGGTTGGCGCCGGAGAGCGCGATGCGGCGGACGCGGTCGGGGTGGCGCAGGGCGAGTTGGAGCGCGACGATGCCGCCGTCGCTCCAGCCGAGAATGTCGGCGGGCGCGGCGTGAAGTTGCGCGAGCAGGGCGGCGACGTCGTCGGCGATTTTCTCGTAGGTGAGGGGAGTGGCGCCCATTTCGCTGCGTCCATGGCCGCGGCTGTCGATCGCGATGACCTGCCGCGTGGCGCGGAAGAAATCGATTTGGAAGTGCATCGCGGCGATGCTGCCACCGTTACCGTGGAGGAGGACGAGCGGCGCGCCGGTGGCGGCTCCGTAGGTCTCGTAGTAGAGGCGGATGCCGTTGACGGGCGCGGTGTGGCCGTGGGCGTCGTCGTGGCCGTAGTTGGGCGCGGCGTGCGGAGGCGTATTCGCGGCGCGGAGGAAGGGCGCGAGCAGCAGGGCGCTGAGGAGGAATGGCAGGCGCAGGTGCATCGTGGTTTTGGCGGCGGGATCGGGAGACCCCGCCCTACATCCGAGTGCGGCGAGGTCGGCGCTACTTTTTCTTCCCGGGTTTCGGGACGATGTTCAGGTAGGTCTTGGCGAGCATCTGCGATTCGTAGAACTCGACGAGGCGCACGCCTTCGCGCGGCTTGATGAGGTCTTTCTTGGTGGCGTGGTCAACTTGCTGTTTCACGCGGCGGCAGAGTTCTTCCCACTGATATTGCACGCCCTCGATGACGTCGGCGACGCGGGAGCCGGCGAGGGCTTCCTCGATGTAGTAGCCGTTGGGTTCGTCGTCTTCGAGGAAGACGTGGACCTCGTTCACGCGGCCGAAGAGGTTGTGCAGGTCGCCCATGATGTCCTGGTAGGCGCCGGTGAGGTAGATGCCGAGGTAGTAGGACTGGCCGTTTTTCAGCGGGTGAAGCTGGAGGTAATCTTTCTGATCCTGGAGGTCGATGAAGCTGCCGATCTTGCCGTCGGAGTCGCAGGTGATGTCGACGAGGATGGCGTTGACGGTGGGTTTCTCGTTCAGGCGGTGCAGCGGCGTGACGGGGAAAAGCTGCTTGAGCGCCCAGGAATCGAGGAGCGACTGGAAGACCGAAAAATTGCAGACGTATTGGTCGGCGAGGAGTTTCTTGAGGTCGTGCAACTCCTCGGGCTGGTAGCCGGACTTGTTGCCCTCCTTGTCGATCTGCTCGCAGATTTGCCAAAAGATCTGCTCGGCGGCGGCGCGGTTTTCGAGATCGAGGTAGCCGAGGTTGAAGAGCGAGAACGCCTCTTCCTTCTTCTGCATCGCGTCGTGGTAACGCTCGAGGCGACCGAGCTTGGCCTTGTTTTTCAGGAGGACCTCGAGGTCGGTGACTACTTTATGCGTCGACTTCGGCTGGTGCTGCTTACCGAGGGATTCGCGTTTGTTGATACGTTCGAAGACCTCGACCACGAGCATCGAGTGCGGGGCGGCGACGGCGCGGCCGGACTCGGTCACGATGTCGGGCACTTTCACGTCGGCGGCGGTGCAGATTTCGCGGACGTTGAAGACGATGTCGCGGGCGTATTCGTCGAGGGAGTAGTTCATCGACGACTCGAAGTTCGTGCGCGAGCCATCGTAATCGACGCCGAGTCCGCCGCCGACGTCGAGGTAGCCCATCGGAAAACCCATTTTCGAGAGCTGGCAGTAGAAGCGCGCGGCTTCGGTGACGGCGGCTTTGATCGTGATGATGTTCGGCACCTGCGAGCCGATGTGGAAATGCACGAGGCGCAGCGATTGCTGCATTTTCGCGGCGCGGAGTTTCTCGACGGCGAAAAGGACTTCGGCGGTGTTGAGGCCGAACTTGGCATTGTCGCCGGTAGAGGAGGACCATTTGCCCTCGCCGCGTGTCTGGAGCTTCACGCGGAAGCCGATCATCGGTTTCACGCCGGTCTCTTTCGCGAGGCGGATGACGGTGTCGACCTCGGAGAGTTGCTCGATGACGATGATGATCTTCTTGCCCAGCTTGCGGCCGAGGAGGGCGAGCCGCATGTAGTCGTCGTCCTTGTAGCCGTTGCAAATGATGAGGCGCTGCTGGCCCTCGTGCATGGCGAGCGCGATCATGAGCTCGGGCTTCGAGCCGGCTTCGAGGCCGTAGTTGAAGTCCTTGCCGGCGGCGATGACCTCGTCGACGACTTCGCGCAGCTGGTTGACCTTGATGGGGAAGACGCCGCGATACTCGCCCTTGTAGCCCTCGTCCTTGATGGCCTTGCGGAAGGTCTCGTTGAGCTGGACGACGCGGTGGCGGAGCTTGTCCTGGAAGCGGATGACGAGCGGGGCTTTCAGGCCCATGCTCACGGCCTCGTCGACGACGTCCAAGACGCGGATACTGCGGCCATCGGCGATGGGCTCGACCTGCACGAAGCCCTCCGAATCGACGGAGAAATGATTGGCACCCCAGCGCTTAAAACCGTAGAGGTCCTCGGATTGAGCGGCGGACCAGTTGGAGGCGGATTTGTTCTTCAATGCGGTGTGCGAACGGAGGCTTGCTTTTTGTTGGGGCGGTTAGATTAATCGACGTTTTCATTTTTCAAAACAGTCGAAGTTTCAATGACCAAATTCTCCACCTTCCTCGCCCAAGCCCAACCCGCCGCTCCCGGTGGCGCTTCGATGCTCATGCAGATGCTGCCTCTCGTGCTGATGTTCGGCGCGATGTATTTCCTGCTCATCGCCCCGCAGCGCAAGAAGCAGAAGGAGCACGAGAAGATGCTCGGAGCCCTCAAGTCTGGCGACGAGATCGTCACGACCGGTGGCATCTACGGCACCATCACCAGCGTGAAGGAAGACCGTTTCATCGTGCGCATTGGCGAAAACCAGAAGGTCGAAGTCGGCAAGGGCTTCGTCCACGCGGTCGTCAAGAAGAGCGACGCCGCCTGAGCGCACGGCGCGCCGCGCCGCGTGGCGCCGTGGCCCGCACCCGCCGCGCTCCAGCGCGGCATCTACCCTTTAACAACCACACCCAATGTTCCGTCGTAATCTCTGGAAACTGATCCTGTCCACCGCGCTCGTCGCCTGGGCAGTGTCTTCGATGCTCCCGCTGAAGGACCGCGACTTCGGCCAATACGTCCGCAACGAAGCCGAGGCCAAGCAGGCCGACTTCAACAAGCTCATGACGCGAGTCAGCGAGCGCGTGCAGTCGAATCAGGCCCCGAGCGTGTTCGTGGCGCTCAAGCAGATCGCCCGCGAAGAGAAGATCGATCTCTCGCAATATTTCCCGCAGGTCCGCCTCGAGGCGAACCTCAAGAACGTCGAGAAGCGCAACTCCATCCTCCTCGACGAGCTGCTGCGCCGCTCCAAGGGCCGCCTCCAGCTCGGTCTCGACTTGAAGGGCGGCGTCGCCTTCACCCTCGAAGTCGACGAGCAGGTCGCCGCCAAGTTCAACGAGAACACCCGCAAGGAAAAGCTCGAGAAAGCGATCGAGATCATCGGCGCGCGCGTGAACAGCCTCGGCGTTTCCGAACCCATCATCCGTCCCGTCGGCGACACCCGCATCGAAGTCCAGCTCGCGGGCATCAGCACCAAGGATAATCCCGAGGTGATCAACGCCGCCAAGAAGCCGGCGCGCCTCGATTTCCGTATGGTGCATCCCTACGCCGCCCCGCCGCAGGAAGTGCCGCCGGGCTACGAGGCCATGACCCTCGAGAACGAAAGTCGCGGCGGCGAAACCTACGCCGAGGAGCTCTTCGTCAAACGCATCCCCGAAATGACCGGCTCCGGCGTCTCCGATTCGTATCCGGTCATGGATGAGTTCGGCCGCTTCAAGATCATCCTCCGCTTCAACAAGGAAGGTAAGGAGAAGTTCGCCCAAGTCACCAAGACCATCGCCGACGAAGGCCAGCGCGCCGGCCGCCTCGGTCGCCTCGCCATCGTCCTCGACGGCAAGCTCTACTCCGCTCCGACCGTCCGCGATCAGATCAACAGCGACAGCGCGGAAATCTCGGGCTCGTTCACCCAACGCGAGGCCATCGACCTCGCCAGCGTGCTGAACAACCCGCTCGACCTCCCGCTCGTCGTGAAGGAACAGAACGAAGTCGGACCCTCGCTTGCCGAGGACGCCGTCTCGAGCGGCGTGCGCGCCTCGCTCATCGGCACGGTGCTCGTCTGCGCGTTCATGGTGACCTTCTACGCCACCGGCGGCCTCGTTGCCGTCGCCTCGCTCGCGGTCAACATCGTCATCATTCTCGGCACCATGGCCGCCCTCGGCGCGACCATGACCATGCCCGGCCTCGCCGGCATCGTGCTGACCATCGGTATGGCGGTCGACGCGAACATCCTGATCTTCGAGCGCATGCGCGAGGAACTGTCCGTCGGCAAGTCGCTGAATAATTCCAACCAAGCCGGCTTCGAGAAGGCGCTCACCACCATTCTCGATGCCCACTTGGTCCAGCTCATCATCTGCGCGATCATGATCTGGCTCGGCACGGGCCCGATCAAGGGCTTCGGCTTCACGCTCCTCATCGGTGTCATTTCCACGCTGTTCTCGGTGCTGATCACCGGCCACATGCTCATGGAAATGCTCGTCGATGCCGGCCTGCAGAAGATCACGATGCGCCGCATGCTGGGCGACCTGAAGGTCGACTTCGTCAAATACGGCAAGCCCGCCGCCATCGGCTCCGTGGCCCTCGTGGTCATCAGTCTCGCCTATGTCGTCTACCAAGGCGACCGCATCTACGGCATCGACTTCGCGGGCGGCGACCAGATCACCGCCAACTTCACCACCAAGGTCGACCCCGGCGCGATTCGCAAAGTCGCCGAGCAGAGCGGGGTGGGCGAGGTGAACATCACCTACGCCAGCGACCTCGGCAGCGGCAAGGAGCAGCTGAAATTCGAGACGCCCTACGGCAAGTCCGAGCAGCTCCTCTCCGCCCTGCAAAAGGCCTACCCGAACGCCGGCCTCGTGAAGGCGGGCGGCAGCCAGATCGGCGCGACGATCGGCAAGGAAATCAAGTGGAACGCCATCCTCTCCGTCGGCGTTTCGATGGTCGTCATTCTCCTCTACATCGCCTTCCGCTTCGAGTTCGGCTTCGGCATCGGCGCCATGGCTTCGACGCTGCACGACATCCTGATGAACATCGGCATCTTCGTGCTCTTCGGCCACAAGTTCTCCGCTCCCATGGTGGCGGCGATCCTGTGCGTCGCCGGCTACTCGATCAACGAGACCGTCGTCGTGTTCGACCGTATCCGCGAGGAACTGAAGCTCAACCCGACCGGCAATCTCCGCGACATCATCAACGGCGCCATCACGAAGGTCTTCGCCCGCACGATCATGACGGCCACGACGACCTTCCTCGCCGCGCTTTCGCTGTGGATCTTCGGCGGCGGCCAGTTGCACGACATCGCCTTCACCTTCCTCGTCGGTATCGTCACCTCGACGTTCTCGGCCATCTTCGTCGCCGCCCAGGTTTTCTACTGGTGGCACAAGGGCGACCGCAAACACGTCGAAGCGCACCACGACATCGCGCCCAAATACGAGTGGGCCGGCTCTTCCCGCGCTTCGGAATAAGCTGACCGGGCGCCTCGCGTCCGCCTCAGCTGATTCCCGCAAGCGCGGAGTCGGCCGAGGTGGCGTGCGCCCATCAGTCCCATGCGCTGGAATTATACGCCGGTCCACGCGGAAAGCGTGGCAGCCCTCGCGCGCCAGCTCGGCACGAGCGAGGTGGTCGCGGAGTTGCTCGTCCGCGTCGGCCACCTCGAGCCGGAGCCCGCCACGCGCTTCCTGCAGCCCGCACTCGCGACGCTCGCCGATCCGTTCCTGGTCGCCAACCTGGACGCCGCTGTGGCGCGCCTCATCCGCGCGATCGAGCGCCGCGAGAGCGTCATGGTGCTCGGCGACTACGACGTCGACGGCGTGAGCAGCACCGCACTGCTCGTCGACGTCCTTCGGCGCCTCGGCCTGCAACCACGCTACGTCGTGCCGCGCCGACTCGAGGAAGGCTACGGTCTCACACGCACCGCGATCGACCGCGCGCTCGAGACCGCGAAGCCGGACCTGTTCGTCGCCCTGGATTGCGGCACGAATTCCCACGACGAGGTCACGCACCTGCGCACGCTCGGCGTGGAGGTGATTGTCGTCGACCATCACCGTTCGAAAGAGACGCCGACCTTCGATGCGCTGCTGATCAACCCGCATGTGCATGCCGCCGAGGGCGACCACGCCTGGCGGCACTGCTGCACCGTCGGTCTCGTCTTCAAGCTGCTCCACGGCCTGCTCAAGAGTCTGCGCGCGCAAAACTATCCCGGCGTGATGGAAATCCGCCTGCGCGACTACCTCGATCTCGTCGCGATGGGCACGATCGCCGACCTCGTGCCGCTCGCGGGCGAGAATCGCATTTTTGCCAAGCACGGCCTGCAGGTCCTCGCCGGCACGCAGCGGCCGGGCTTGTGTGCGCTGATGTCCGTGGCGGGCTTGAAGCCCGAGAACGGCCTCACGCCAGTCGATATTTCCTTCCGCCTCGGGCCGCGCATCAATGCCAGCGGGCGGCTCGCGGATGCGTCGCTCTCGGTCGACCTGTTGCTCAGCGCCGATCCGTTCTTCTGCCGCGACATCGCGAAGCAGCTCGACGACCTGAACAAGGAGCGCCAGGAAATCGAGCGACTCATCACCGAGCAGGCGGAGGCCTACGTCGAAAAGCAGTTCGCTGACGCGTGCGGCTTCGTGCTCTTCGACGAAGGCTGGCATCCCGGCGTCGTCGGCATCGTGGCCGGCCGCATTTCCCGCAAGTTCAACCGTCCCGCCATCGTGCTCGGCAACGAAGGCGAACTCGCCAAGGGCTCCGGGCGCGGTGTCAGCGGCGTCAATCTTGTCGAGTTGCTCAGCGGTTGCCAAGCGCACCTCGAGAGCTGGGGTGGGCATCCGATGGCGGTGGGCGTTTCACTGCGCAAGGCGCGGATCGAGGAATTTCGCACGCAATTCAACGCCGTCATCCGCGAGCGGCGCGGGCTCGATGCCTGCGAGCCCGTGATCGAACTGGCGGGCTGGCTGGACGGCGAACAAGTCACCGAGCGCCTGATGGACGAGCTCGACCAGCTGCACCCGTTCGGGCAGGGCAACCCCGAGCCGATCTTCGGCGTGCGCGGGCTGCGCCTGCGCGCGCGTCCGGAGGTGTTCAAGGAGCAACATTTCCGTTTCACCGCCGAGGACGGACGCGGTCGCCGCTTGAGCGGCGTGGCGTGGAAACTGGCGGAGAAACTCCCGCCGGTCGGCCAGCCGCTGGAGCTCGCGGTGCAGCTCAACTGGAATTTCTACGCCGGCCGCAAGCAGCTGCAGATCGAGCTGCTTGATTGGCGCGTCGCGCCGTGAGGTTCTCAGAAAAATTCTGCTTGCCGCCCGGTGGCGAAGTTCGCTTAGTTCGCCGCTCTGTTACGCAGCCGTAGCTCAATTGGATAGAGCATCTGACTACGGATCAGAAGGTTTGGGGTTCGACTCCCTACGGCTGCGCCACTTTCAAGCCCCGGCAAACCAATGGTTTCCGGGGCTTGTTGTTTTTCGACACCGCGGATCGTGCGAGGACAAGAGGCTATCCGAAAACCGGGTTCCAGCGTTGACCGCGTGCTGGCACGCGCGCGTTGCTTTCTGGGCCGCGGCCAAAGTCGCCGCCTACCGCATCGGCAAAGCGCGTTTTCAGATAACCTCAGGGCATTTTAAAGACATGTCCTGGTATCGCTTCGGTCGCGTTAAATCGGAATCAGTCGCCGTCGCGGTAGGGGCGGAATGCGAGCGCCGGTTCGGTCTTCGGTGCGTCGGCACCGCAGCCGCGGCGGCTCCGGTCTCAGGCGCCAATCTTTGCCGCTCCGTAGTGCGCGCGATAGGTTTCGCGCAGAACGGTTTTCTGCACCTTCCCGGTGCCGGAGACGGGCAACGCGGACACGAAGACGACGTCCTCCGGCAGCCACCACTTCGGGACGCGTGACTCGAGATGGCGGAGGATGTCCGACGCTGTGGCGCTCTGGCTCGCTTTCAGCACCGCGATGACGAGCGGACGCTCGCCCCATTTTTCGTGCGCTACGCCGATGACAGCGGCCTGTGCGATCGCGGGGTGCGCGGCGACGGCGTTTTCCAGTTCGATGGAACTGATCCATTCGCCGCCGGATTTCACGAGGTCCTTCGTGCGGTCCACGATCTGGAGGAAGCCGTCGGCATCGATCGTCGCGACATCGCCGGTCGGAAACCAGCCGTCGTCGCGCAGCGGGTCGCCGCCTTCGCCGCGAAAGTAGCTCCGGCAAACCCAGTGCCCGCGCGCGAGCAGTTCGCCGCGGCTGCGTCCGTCGTGCGGCACGGTGCGGCCGTCGTCGTCCACGATGCGCAGCTCGATACCGGCGAGAGGACGGCCTTGGGCGCGCTGCGGCTCGTCGCCGCGCGTGTCGAGCGGCGCGCGGCTGGTCGGCGTGTTCACGACACCGACGGGGCTGAGCTCGGTCATGCCCCAGCCGTGACGGACTTCGATGCCGTGATCGTCGCGGAGAGCGCGCGCCATGGTGGGTGGGAGCGCAGCGCCGCCGATGACAGTGCGGTGCGGCAGCGGCAGGCGCTGGCCGAATTTTTCGAGATGCTGCAACACGCCGAGCCAGACCGTCGGCACACCGCAGGAGAAAGTGACGCGCTCCTGCGTGTAGAGTTCGGTGAGGTTCGCGCCGTCGAGGCCGGCGCCGGGGAAGATGAGCTTCGCTCCGGTGAGCGGAGCGGCGTAGGGGATGCCCCAGGCGTTGACGTGGAACATCGGCACGACGGGCAGCACGGTGTCGCGCGCCGAAAGGCCGAACGAGTCGGGCAGGCTCACGGCGTAAGCGTGCAGCAGCGTGGAGCGGTGCGTGTAGAGCACGCCTTTCGGGTGGCCGGTGGTGCCGGACGTGTAGCAGAGCGCGGCGGCGGCGAGTTCGTCGAGGTCGGGCCACACGAAGTCGTCGCTCTCGTCGGCGACGACGCTCTCGTAGCAGAGCAACGGCAGCGCGCTGGCCGGCAGGTGCGTGCGGTCGGTGAGCGCGATCCAATGCCGGACGTGTGCGCAGCGTGGCGCGATGGCCTCGACCTGTTTCAGGAACGCGAGGTCGAAGAACACGACACGGTCGTCCGCGTGGCCGACGATGTAGGCGAGTTGGTCGAGCGAGAGGCGCGGGTTGATCGTGTGCACGACGGCACCGGAGCCGGAGGCGGCGTAGTAAATCTCGAAGTGCCGGTGCGTGTTCCACGCGAGCGTGCCGACGCGGTCGGTGCGTTGGACGCCGAGCACGGCGAGCGCGCGGGCGAGCTGGCGCGCGCGGCGGTGCGCGGCGCGATAGTCGTAACGGTGAATGCCGCCTTCGGGGAGACGGGTGACGATCTCGGTGGCGCCGTGGCAACGCTCGGCGTGTTGGAGCAGCGACGAAGTCAGCAACGGCTGACGCATCATCAGGCCATGCATGGCGGGATGTGGGGTTGGGGTAGTGACGTGGAAACGGTCAGCGCGCGAGGAGCGTGCGTAGGCCGAGAGGAATCGGTTCGGGCAAGTGGCCGACTTCGCGCGCGAAGCGCTGGCGGATAGCGGGCGTGAGCGAGCGCAGCGACATGATCAACGCGGCGCGCCAGTCGACGCGGTCACCGCACACGGCGAGCCCGCGCGCGAGCGCTTCGACCGGCAGCATCTCGTGGACGTTGCTCGGGGCGAAGGCGCGCGTCTGCGCCGCGAGGTTGTCGAGCGCGAGTTCGAGCGCGCGGCGCGCGGCCGGTTCCTCGGGCGCGTGGGCGGCTGTGAGCGCCTCGACGTAGTCGGCGAGCGCGGTGGCGAGGATGGAGTGGTATTGCGTGCGCGCGTTGTGCGGATCGAGCCAGCGGCCGGTCTCGGTCTGGCCGGGCAACACGCCGAGCTCGAACTTGCGCCGCGCGGCGTCGAGATAGCGCGACTCGTGCGTGACGAGGTAGAGGCGGGCGAGCAGGCGCGCGGAGAAGGCGTTGTAGTTCCAATTCGTCACGAGCGGACGCTGCATCGCCCACTCGCCGGCGCGACGCGCGCTGTCGAGCAGCGCGGTGTCCTTGCTGAGTGCGTAGCCTTCGAGCAGTGCGAGGCCGCACACGCCGTTGTCGAACTGGAGGTCGCCGTGGTCGAGGTCCTCGATCATCCACACACCTTCGGTCATCGTGCGGCCGAGGCGCTGGCCATCGGCGACGCGCTCGGCGGCCATTTTGCCGAGGCGATCGGTGCGCGCGGCATCGTAGGGATAGCCGAAGGCGCCGCTCTTCGTTTGAACCGACTGGAGATAACGCAGGCCGTCGAGCGCGCGGGCGCGGAATTTTTCGGCGATCGCGGCGTCGTCGAGCAGGCGCGCGGTGTCGAAGTAGGCTTCGATCATGCGCACGCTGTCGCGCAGGCGCTCGGGGGCGCGGCCAGCTTGCAAGGCGGCGCGCGCGACGTCCCACGGTTCGCGGCCGACGCGCGCGGCGCAGTCGGCGAGCCAGAGTTTTTCCACGTCGTCCAAGCTCGGCGCATCGGCGGCGGGCGGCAGATAGTCGGTCTTTGCCTCGGGCACGCTCACGTCGCGACCGAGCGCAGCGCGCAGCGCACGCACGGCGGCGTCCACGGCGGCGCGGTCGCCGGAGCGCAACGCGGCGCGGAGCTGGTCGTTCGCGTCGCGGGCTTCGCGGGAACGCGTCGCGGTAGGCTCGTGCCATTTGGCCGGATCGAGCGAGAAAATGTTCGGCGTGGTGGCGTGGGCCGAACCGAGCAAGGCGGCGGCGAGGAGCGGCAGGAGGCGTGGAGACGGAAAACGCATCAGGAACGGCGACGAGGTTGGAGCGCGAGCGCGGCCAAGCCGAGAGCGGCAAGGCCGCCGCCCGTCCAGGCGACGGCGGGCCACTCGGCACGCGTGGCCGGTTGCACGAGGGTGAGGAGCGTCATCGCGGCGGTGACGAGCACGCAGGCGCCCACGACGTTGAGCGGCGCCGGGAAGCCGCGATCATCGCCCGCGAGTTCGGCGGCGGGGTGGCGGAGCGAGTCGATGAAGCGGCGGGATTTCTCCGCCTCGTCCGGCGTCGAGCGCCACCACGCGCGGCTGACGAGGAAGACGGTGGCGCTGACGAGCGCGGTGCCGGCGTTTTGCAGCAGTGTGACGACGGTAGGCGAGCAGCCCCATTGGCGGGGAAAATAGTAGGCGAGCCACGCGGTCAGTGCGCCGGCGATCATCGCGGCGAAGGCACTGCGCGAATTCGTTTTCCAAGTGAAGAGGCCGAGAAGCATCGGCACGGCCATCGGGATGACGAAATACGAGGCGATTTGCTGCGCGGCGTTGAGGATGAGGCCGGCGGAGTGCAGGACGAGGATGCCGATGACGATCGTCGCGGCACCGGAGATGAGGACGGTGGCGCGGCCGACGAAGACGAGGCGGCGCTCGTTGGCGTGCGGGTTGATCCGGGCGCGGTAGATGTCGAAAGCGAAGACGCCAGAGAGCGAGTTCAGCTCGGCGCTGATGGTGGACAGCGTGGCGGAGAACATCGCGGCCACCATGACGGCGACGAGGCCACCGGGCAGGATTTCGCGGCAGATCCAGCCGAAGGAGGATTCGGGATGGATGGCGGGATTGAGCGCGCGTGCGACGAGCACCGGGAGCATGGCGAGTGCGATGTGCGGGAAGTAGAGCGCGCCGGCGAGCACGCCGGCCTTGGCGGCATCTTTTTCGCTGCGCGTGCCGAGGTAGCGCGTGATGAGGCCCCATTGCGCGGCGTTGTAGTCGCAGAAGAAGATCACCGCCCAAGCGAGGAACCACAGCCACTCGCTGCTCGCGAGCGAGGGTAGGCGGAAGAAATCCGCCGGCAGCAAGTGCAGCGCGCCGTCGATGCCGCCGATGCGGCCCCACGAGAGCGCGAAGAGCGCGATCAGCGCGGCGAACAGAATCACGAATTGGAGAATGTCCGCCACCACCGCGCCGTAGAGACCGCCGAGCAGCGTGTAGAGGATGACGACCGCCACGCCGCCGATGACGACGGCGTCGGGGATGGTCAGGCCGGCGGCGAACGGCGCGGTGCGTTCGTAGCCGAGGATCGCGGTCATCAGCACGGCGAACGCGGCGATGCGCACGCCGTTGCCGAGCGGGCGCGAAATCAAACCGAGCCACGCGAACACCTCCCGGAAGCGCGGCGAGTAGCGCACGGCGAAGTATTCGATCGGCGTCGTGAGGCCGGTGCGTCGCCAGCGCCGGCCGAAGGTGAGCGCGCCGACGATGAGCATCGTGGGCGGCAGGCAGGTCCAGAGCAGGCCGAAGGCGCCCTTGCCGTAAACGACGCCCGCGATGACGACGAACGAGTAGGCGGAGAAACTCGCCATGTATTGCGAGAGGCCGACGGCCCACCAGGGGATGATGTTGCCGCCCTTGTAGTAGTCCGAGGTGGATTTGGCGCTGCGCGCGAAGGCCGCGCCGATGGCGACGAGCAGGATGAAGTAGGCTCCGACGACGGCGACGACGAGCTGGTTCGTGGAAAGGTCCATGCGGGGAAATCAGGGCCGGGCGGCGGGCGCGGCGAGGAGCAGGCCGCAGGCTTCCTCGATCACGGCGAGGGTGTGCGCAATCTGCTCGGGCGTGTGCGCGGCCATGAGGCAGAGCGAAATCCCTTTCGGATCGCGGCGGAGCAGAACGCCGTGTTGTGCAGCGTGGGTGAGCACGATGGTCTGCACCTGCGCGAGCGAGAGACCGGGCACAACGGGCTGGAAAACGACAGCCGGCACCGCGTCGCCGTGCGTGAGCCGCACGCCGGTGCGGCGCGTGATCGCGACGAAGCCGTCGTGCAGCGCCTGCGCGGTAGCGTGTAGCGCGGGATAAAAACCGTCGCGCGAGAGCACGTCGATCGTGGCGAGCGAGGCGCGGATCGAGAGGAGTTCGCCCGAGTAGGTGGAGCTGATCCAGTTGTTCTCAATCGGGTCCATCCACTCGGCGCGGCCGACGAGCGCGGAGATGGGCATGCCGTTGGCCATGCTCTTGCCGAAGCAGGCGAGGTCGGGCGTGACACCGTAGCGTGCTTGCGCGCCGCCGAGGCTCCAGCGGAAGCCGGTGATGATCTCGTCGAAGATGAGCGGGATTTTCGCGGCGGCGGTGTGGGCACGGATCGTCTCGAGAAAACCGGTCGGCGGGTGCGCGCCGTAGAGCGCGGGCGTGAGGATGACGGCGGCGAGTTCGCTTTTGTTTTCGGTGAACTTGCGCTCGAACGCAGCCGTGTCGCCGAAGGGGAAGTCGATGGAGTAGGCGGCGAGTTCGGGCGGGATGCCGCCGGTCTTGGTCGTGACCGCCCACCAGTCGTGCCAGCCGTGGTAGCCGCAGGTGAGGATCTTGCCCTTGCCGGTGACGAGGCGCGCGGCGCGCACGGCGGCGGCGGTGGCCTCGGCGCCGGTCTTGAGCAGGCGCACACGCTCAGCGCAGGGGATGATGGCGCGGAGTTTTTCGGCGAGTTCTACTTCGAGCGTGCCGGGCAGCGAGAACAGGATGCCGTCGTCGAGTTGGGCGCGGATGGCGGCGTTCACCTCGGGGTGGTTGTAGCCGAGGATGATCGGGGCGAGCGCGGCGATGTAGTCGATGTAGTCGTTGCCGTCGGGATCGGTGACGATGGCGCCGTGCCCCTTGTTGAGGAACGCGGGGAACACGTCGGCGGAGGCGAACTGGCCGACGCGTTTGCTGATGGTGTGCGTGCCGCCGGGCGCGACGGCACAGGCGCGCTGCCACCACGCGCGAGTGCGCGGGAGGCCGGCGGGATTAGGGCTGAGCACGGTGGGCATAGTCGAGGTAGGCGGCGGCGTAGGGGCCGAGTTCGGAGGACGGCGCGCGGCGGGCGAGACCGGTGGAGGCGAGCGCGTGCATCGCGGCGGTCCAACGCGGCGTGGTGCGCCAGCGCGAGAGCGCTTGCGCGAAAACTTCCGTGGGCACGGTGACGACGGAGACGCCGGCGCCGAGGATTTCGTCGGCGGCGTTGTCGAGCCCGAGTGTGGCGGCGCGTTCGACGGCGGCGTCGGTGATGTCGAAGGCGCGGTTGGCGACGGCGAGTTCGACGAGGGCGCGGCAGAGGATGGCGTGATAGACGAGCTTGGCGTTGTGCGGGTCGAACCAGCGGCCGTTGTCCATCTGGCCGGGCAGCACGCCGAAGCGGCAGCGGCGCGCGGCCTCGTCGAGCCAGGCGCGGTCCTTCGTGACGAGCGCGAGGCGGGCGAGGAACCAGACGCTGAAGGAATTGTAGTTCCAGTTGGTGACGATGGGCTGCGTCTTCGCCCATTCGGCGGCGCGGAGCGCGGCGGCGAGGTAGCGGGCGTCGTGCGTGAGCGCGTGGGCTTCGAGGAGCGCGACGCCGCAGAGGCCGTTGTCGTATTGGAGGTCGCCGCGGCCGCCGTCGGAGACGAGCCAGCCGTCGGCGATGGCGTCGGGATGGGCCTCGAGGAGCTTGTCGATCATCTTGCCGAAGAACTCGCTCTTGGCGCGGATGTCGGGGAAGGCAAAGAGGCCGTTCGGGCGCTGCACGCTGCACAACGCGTCGGCGAGCCGCGGGATCTCGGCGTGCTCGGCGGGGGCGGCGTCGCCGAGCGCGGCGACGGTTTGGGCGTCGGCGATGAGCAACACGGCGAGCTGGCGGAGGCCGGCGGGGAGTTTGGTGGGATGCGCGATGTCGCGCAGGTAAGCCTCGATGTCGGGGGCGATGTGCGCGCGATATTTGACGAGGTAGGCGGCGGCGAGCTTCGCGTCGGCGGGAGCGGAGGCGTCGGCGGCGACGCGTTTGGGCGTGCCGCCTTCGACGGTGCCGACGAGATCGCCGAGTGCGGTGCGCCACTCCGCCGCCGCGGCGCGCACAGCGGCGGCATCGCCGGCGGCTTGGGCGGATTGGAGCCGGGCTTGCGCGCGACGGACGGCGGTTTCGTCGGCGCGAGTGCAGGCAGCGAACGCGACGAACGCGAGCGCGAGGGCGGAGAGGCGGCGGAGTTGCATGATCAGAAGCGCACTTCGTAGCTGAGGTAGAATTCGCGCGGGATGCCGGCGAAGGGTCCGCCGCGATAGTATTCCTGGTCGAAGGCGTTGCGGACGTTCACGTCGAGGCGGTGCTTGAAGCCGAGCGCCTTCCAGCCGTAGCCGATGCCGAAATCCCAGAGCGTGTAGCTCGGGATGAAGAACATGTTGCCGGAGGCGTCCACGATGGACGGTGAGATCGCGGCGCGACCTTGGTAGCGCGCGGCGGCGCGGACGTTGAGGCCCTTGAGCGCGCCGGTGGCGAATTCGTAGCGCGTGGTGACGGCGAGGTTTTCCAGCGGCACGCCTTCGGGCGGGCGGCCGACGAGCGATTGCGAGCGCGGGGCGAGCGGCGAGATCTCGGCCCAGTGGACGTTGTTCTTGCCGTAGGAAACGCCGAGCAACCAGGAGCGCGACGGGATGTAGGTGAGGTCGAACTCGACGCCCTGGGAGCGCTGTGCGCCGGTGACCTTGTAGCTGCCCACGCCGCTCGCGGGTGGGAGCGAGACGCCGGAGGCGTTGGTGGCGGTGAAGGGAAGGTTGGATTTCTCAATGCGGAAGACGCCGGCGGTGAAGTTCAGGTGCGAGTCGAGGAGGCTGGCCTTGAGGCCGGCCTCGAGGCCTTCGCCTTCCTGATTGCCGATGGGATTGCCGTTGTAGTCGAGGTCGGTGGCGGAGCCGGGATTGAAGGACTCGCTGTAGTTGGCGTAGAGCGAGACGTTTTCCTTGGGTTTGAAGAGCAGGCCGGATTGGAGCGTGGTGGCGGTGATCTTGGGCTGCACTTGCGCGGTCTGGAGGACTTGGGCGCCGGCGGTAAATTTGCGCGGCGTGAGCGTCTGCTCGATCTCGTCGCGGCGGGCACCAATGAGGAGGTGCAGGTGATCCTGGAAGAGGATGGCGCGCTCGCTGACGAGGAGGCCGCGAATGGTGCGGTCGTCGATGCGGTTGCGGAGAGAGTCGGTGAGGTAAGGCGGGATCGAGAGGATCGGCCCGATGCGCGTGTAGTCTGCGGCGTCGACGCGCTCGGCGGGGAGGACTTGGGCGAGGACCATGTCCTCGTTTTTCACCGTCAGATAATCGTAGGTGGCGAGGAGCTTGTGCTTGGTCGGGCCGAGTTCGAACTGCGCGAGGACGTCAAGCTGGGCGACCGTCTGGCGTTCGTGGAGGTCCTCGTAGTATTGAATCCAGCTGGTCTTGTTCGCGAGCGAGGCGGTGGACAGCGTGACGGTGTCCACGACGGGAGTGCCGTTTACGCCGAGGACGTTTTGCTTGCGCGTGCCGTGGTTGACGACGAGGCGCGAGGAGAGGTGGGAGTTGAAGGTGTGGCTGATGCTGAGGTCGCCGGCGTTGACCTTGAGTTTGTTGAAGCTGGCGGAGCCGACGAAGGTCTGGCCGTAGTATTGTTCGCGTGGGAAGGCGGCGATGTCCTGCACGCCGACGATGCCGAGGACGGCTTTCGTCACGGCGTCCTGCGCGACGGGCTGCGTGATGGTGGACGGCGTGGTGGACTCGATGGTCTCGACGCTGTATTCGATCGTGGTCTTGGGCGTGACCTGCCAGCGGCCGGCGGTGTAGGCGCCTTTCTGGCGGGAGTTCCAGTAGTGGACCGCGCGCTGCTTCGAGTCTTCGCGGTAGGCGTCGACGCGGAGCGCGAGCTTGCCGTCGGCGAAGACGTCGTTCGCACCGAAATAGTAGCGCGAGTAGTCGTCGGTGCCGACGGTGATGCGAGCTTGGACTTCGCGTTTGGCGCGCGGTTTGAGGAGGACGACGTTGCGCAGGCCGGAGGGCTCAGTCTGGCCGTAGATGGCGGCGTTGGCACCGCGGATGAGTTCGATGCGCTCGACGAAGGCGGTGCCGAAGAGGCCGGTGTCGCGCACGCCGTTGATGTAGGTGCTACGACTGGCGATGCCGCGCATGAAGAAACGGCCGGTGCCTTCGGACGGGCTGAACGAGCTGGCGAAGGACGCGGCGTCGTTGAAGTCGTAGGCGAGGAAGTCGTCCATCATCGCGCGGTCGAGCAGCGTGACGGGGAACGGAATGTCCTTGATCGCGACGGCGTAGCGGGAGCCGGTGCCGACCTCGGAGGCGAGGTATTTGGACGGATCGGCGTTCACGACGAACGGATCGAGCGAGTAGGTGTCACCGCGGGGCGGCGTGGCAGTGGCCGGCGCAGCGGTCTGTGCGATCGCGGGGAGTGCGAGTGCGAGGCCGACGAGAAGGCCGAACGAACGGGCGGTGAAACGACTCACGAGGGGCAGGGGTGCGGGAGGCGACTGTTTCATGGAGGAGGTGCAGGGTTAGGGCGACTGAGGAAAACCGGTGTGGGTGGAGAGAAGTGGAAAGGCGCGCAGGGCGTTGTGCGCGAAGACGCGGCGCTTGGTCTCGAGCGGCAGGCGGGCCAGGGCGACCTTCGCGAACTGTGCGCCGACGCTGAGGTAGGTGGCGTCGCTGCCGTAGAGCAGGCGGTCGGCGCCGGTGGCGGCGACGAAGTCCTCGACCGCGCCCGGCAGGCTTTGCGAGAGCGAGGTGTCGGTGAAGATATTCGCGTGCGCGGCGAAGAGCGTGGCGGCTTCGTCGGGCCGCGGGCGAAGGTGGGCGCAGAGGAAATTCAGGCGCGGGTGGCGGCGTGCGACCGCGGCGAGGTCGGCGATGGTGTCGGCCGGGTGCAGGTGAACGAGCACGGACAGGCGGAGGGCTTCGCAACGATCGAGGAGCGGTGTGAGCACGCGGGATTGGAGACGCACGTCGTGCAGTTCGCCGTGGAGCTTGGCGCCGACGAAGATTTCACCCGGCTTCAGGGCATCGAGGCGCGCCGCGGTCTCGCGCGGGAAATGCGGGTGGAGCACGAGGTGGGCGGAGAGGCGACCGGCGCTACGCCGGACGACCGCTTCGCTGTCGGCGTGCGCGGCCTCGAGATCGGAGGCCAGCGTGGCGCGGAGGGCGTTGAGGTGGCTGAAGGTGAGGTGGCGCGTGCCGACGCGGTCGGCGGCGGCGAGAAGCGCCACGGCGGAGCGGGGCCAATAGGGCACCGTGTCGTGAGGGGAGGACCACGCGTCGACGTGGGCGTGGATGTCGAGAATCAGTTCGCGCTCGACCGGCGAGGCGGCGAGGGCGGCGGCGGCGAAAAGGTCGGGCGCGTTCATGGCAGGCGGAGGAGGCGGCGGAGGTTGCCGCCGGCGATTTGGCGGCGTTGCGCGAGCGGCAGGGCGGCGTAGGCGACGGCGCCGCGCGCGATGGCGGGGTCGTTCCACGGCGCGCCGGAGCCGAAGAGGAAGCGCTCGGCGCCGAACTCGGCGACGAACGACTCGAGTTGCCCAAAGAGTCCGAAGCGCGTGATCGCGAGGTGGAGATTCTTCGCGCGAGCCAGTGCGGTGTAGAGCTGGCGCTCGATCGCGTAGGGCGCGTGGAGCAGGACGACGGGCAGCGTGGGATGGCGGCGGCAGAGTGCGACGACGTCGTCGAGGCCGTAGGCGAAGCGCGAGTCGCGGACGGGAAAGTGCGCGGCGGGCACGAAGAGCGGGAGACGTTTCCGGGCGAGAAGGGACCAGCAGGCGGCGGCGTCGGGGAAGCGCTCGAGTTCGAGTGCGCCGGAAGCGGGCCCGACCTCGCGTTCGAGGCGGAAGGCGCGCGCTCCGGTCGCGACGAGTTCGCGAACGAGCGAGAGAACGCGTTGGCCGCGGCGGAGCGGGAATTGCGGCAGGACGACGCAGGCGTGAAGACGCGGTTGGGCTGAGGCGGCGTCGAGCGCGATGCGGTTTTGCGTGGCGAAGGCGTCGGGGCCGAGGGCGTGACCGTAGACCAAGGCTTGGGTGACGCCGCAGCGGGCGAGCTCCGCGACGGCGCTCGCGGCATCGTAGCCGGCGAGGCCGGTGCGCAGGGGCGAGCCGAGCATCAGGTCGCAGTCGAAGAATTCGAGCGGCGCGGCGGAATCGCTCGCGGCGGCGCGGCGCGGTGGCGGGGATTTCTGGGCAGGAGGTCGGGAGCGGCGGGCGGTCATCGAAGGGCGGCGTGCAGCGTGATCGTGGCGGTGCGGCCGTCGGCGAAGGCGACGGGCACGGCGATGGGCGAGAAGAGCGGGCTCGTGTCTGCGAGCGGGGCGACGCGGATGAGGTAGTTACCGGGCGCGGTCGGATCGGCTTCGAGGCGCGCGGAGAATGCGCCGGATTTTTCCACGCGCGGCGCGTCGAGGCGGGCGGCGATGCCGTCGGCGAGTTCGAGGCGGACGGTCTGCTCGGTGCGCGGCGTGCGCGGCGCCCAGACGAGCGACGGGCGGTCGAGCTTGAACCAGACGGGATGTTCGATGGCGAAGGAGACGGTGTCGCGGCCGGCGTCGGATTTGACGACGATGTCGCGATGGACGGTGCCGGAGCGGCCGCCGGCGCGGTAGGTGGCGTGGAGTTGCGCGGTGCCGCCGACGGGAATGACGCGCGGTTCCACGGCGGCGGTGGTGCAGCCGCAGGAGGGTTCGACGGCGTTGATCGTGACCGGTGCGGGGCCGGTGTTGCGCACGTGGAAGGTGAGCGCGATTTCCTCCTGACCGGGAGCGAGGCGCGCGGTGAGTTGCGCGGGGCTCCACTCGAGGGCGCCGCCGCGCGCGTTGGACGCGAGCGTGGCGGCGAGGAGGCAGGTGGTCAGGAGGCGATGCATCGCGCGTTACGGCGAAGCGGGTCAGGAGCCGTTGAGGCCGACTTCGACTTTCTCGATGTAGGCGGTGTGGGTGAGCAGCGTGCGGTTGTGCGAGACGCCGACGCGGATGTTGCCGTCGGAGTCGCGGTAGTTGGCGAGGCCGCTGGAGACGGTGATGGAGAGATCGGACTCGGCGGTGCCGACTGAGCCGGAGGCGACTTGCACCCAGGCGGTGGAGGTGAAGTTCCAGAGGTAGATCTTGCGCGTGATGCCGGAGTTCACGCTGTCCTTGGAGCGGACCTTGACGCGCAGGCTGGTGAGGGTGCCGGTGCCGACGTAGTAGTCGATGCCGACGGCGGGCGCGGCGGCGCTGCCGATGGTGTAGTAGTCGTTGTCGTCCGCGGTGAACGAGCTGCGTTTGCCGGCGGAGTAGGTGCCGCTCTCGATCGTGTAGCCGGTGCAGGCGGTGAAGAGCGTGCCGGAGGGGGCGGGCGGTGTGGTGCGGCTCGCGAGCGGCGTGTAGGGGACGCCGGCTTTGTAGAGGAGGTAGAGGCCGGCGTTGACGGTGTTGTCACCGTAGGAATTCATGAGGCCGGAATTCCAGAGCGCCCAGGCGGCTTGTTCCCAATTCGCGTGCGTCTCGCTCTCGTAGGCGGCGATTTTCCAGAGGCCGATGAGGAAGGCGTAGGGGATCTCTTTCTGGCCGACGCCGACCTGGGGGATGCCTTTGTTGACGATTTCCCAAGCGAGGTTGTCGAGGGTGGCGACGGCGTAGGGCTTGAGCGCGGCGGCTTGCGCGGTATCGCCGCGGTCGCGGAGCGCGACGTAGGCTTCGACGAAGGCCCAGGCGTTCATGGGCTGGTATTGCGGACGGGCGTTGTGACCGTCCCAGTAGCGGCCGGGCACGCGGGCAATCTCGGTGAGACCGGAGAAGGGCTGGCTGGACATGCCGTCGACGAGTCCGTCGGCGTTGGCGTCGAAGAGCACGCCGGGTTTCAGATTGCGGTCGAGCTTGTCGAGCATCGCGGTCTTGGCGGCGGTGTCGCCGTCGCGGGCGTATTTCTGGGCGAGAATCCAGACGAGTTTGGCCGTGTAGTTGTGGTCGCGGACCGGCGGCTCGTTTTCCGCCCAACCAACGGCAGGGGCGAGGGAGGTGCTGGCGCTCGCGCGCAGGGTGGCGACGGGGTGTTGGAGGGTCGACTCCATCATCATTGCGCCGACCCAGCCGTGATCGTAGGCGAGTCCGCCGTCGAAGACGCCGAGCTCGGGGATGATGTCGGCGATCATGAAGCGATCGCCGGAGTAGAGTCCGGCATCGAAGATCGGAAAGAGTGTCGGCTTGGCGGAATAGAACGCCTCGACGCCGGGGCCGACCGACGAATCGTAGCACGCATCCGTGGTTGGCACGCGGAGCAGGCCGTAGGCGCCCACATAGACGCCGGAGTCGGAGACGGGCGGCCAAGGGGCGTTGGCGTCGACGTATTGCGTCGCGATATACATCTGGGTGATGTCGCGCAGCGCAGAGAGTCGCGAGGCGTAGCCGGCGAGGTGGGCGTAGTAACCGCCGAGCGCCGGACCGGCGCCCTTGCGGCCGATCTCCGGGCAAGTGATGAGGAAGTCGCGCAGGCCGGGCGCGTGGACGTTTTCCCATTTGCTCGCGATGGTGGCGAGGGTCGGGACGGTGAAGTTCGGGGTAATGTAGGTGTAGAGGAGGTCGGGGCAGCCGACGGAGTCGCCGCGGGTGGCTTTGGCGTTGGTGATCGCGGTGGTGACGTCGGTCGCGGTGCCGGCCCACATGGCGAGCTCGATGGCATCCATGTCGGCCGAGCTACCGTAGCTGTTGCCGCAAGGTGGGGTAGGCGCAGCGGAGGAAGAGGTGAGAATTCCAGCGAGCGCCGCGAGGGCGCAGAGGTGCAAACGGGCGCAGCGACCCGGAATCTGAGCGAGTAGGGGGAGTGTGCTCATGGGTAAGGGGGAACGAGCTGGTAATTGGGGTTAGGCAATCAGTGTGTCAAGCTATATGATAGGTATGATTGAGAAGTGACCTTCTTGACTAGGCTAGGGCAAAAGAGCGTAGTTCCCTGTCTATGCGCGAGTAGTGCAATCGCCTATCCAGTTGTGAATCTATAAGATAGCTTGACAGAAAACAATTTACTGCCGAAAAATGCCCTGTAATGAGCCTCGCTCCTCTGCAAAAAGAAAGCCTCGTCGATCAAGCGGTGCGTTCGATTTTCGGACACATTCAGAAGAACGATCTGAAGGCGGGCACGGTGTTGCCGGCGGAGGGCAAGCTGGCTGAGTTGCTGGATGTGAGCCGGCCCGTTGTGCGGGAAGCGATGCGCACGCTTGTCGGCAAAGGTGTGATCGAAATGGTCAACGGCGTGGGTGCGGTCGTCCGCCCACTGGACGCGCGCTCACTCGCCGAAGTGATTGAGCGACTCGCCGCCACGCGCGTGAACAATGCCTGGGAAATCGAGGAGGCGCGCCATGGCCTGGAAATGCACGCAGCGATGCTGGCCGCGCAGAAGCGCACCGAGCAGGACTTGGCGGATTTGGAGGACATCGTGCAGCAGATGCGCGGGGCGATGGACGACAAGTTCCGCTACGCGTCGCTGAACTCGGAATTCCATCGCCGCATCGCGCAGGCTACGGGTAACCCGCTGCTGTATACCTTGGTTTGCGCGCTGCTCGATGTGTTGGGCGGCGTCATGACCGAGATCTACGGACAGGTCATCCCGGACGATCACTGGGTCGCGATCCACCGCTACCACGAGGAAATCCTCGCTCACATCCGCAACCGCGATGCGGCGAAGGCGCGCGACGCGACGCTCGAGCATCTGCTCTTCGCGGTGCGCAAGCTGTGATCTCGTGCGGTAGCGCCGAGGCATTCGGCTGCCCGAATCGATAAACGGAACGCGTTGTCGGCGCTGGAGTCCGCTGGCGTCGTAGCGGCGCTCCCACGCGCCTGGCGTTACCCCTTTTTCGCCGCGTCGAGGGGAAAACCTATGCCTGCCCCCGACCTGCTTTTGCCGCAGTTACTCGCGCGGACGTGCGCCCGTGTGCCGGATCGCGCCGTTTTCGTCTGTGAGTCCCGCCGTGTTACCTACCGGAATTTCTGCCATGACGTGCGCGCGGTCGCGGCCGGTCTCCAAGCGCGTGGCATTCGGAAAGGAGATCGAGTGGCGCTGATAATGCCGAATTCGATCGAGTTCGCCGTGGCGCTCTTTGCGCTCTGGGAAATAGGAGCGATCGCCACGCCGACTTGCACAATCTACACGCGCCCGGAAGCGAGCGCGCAGTGGAGCGACGCGGCCATCGCGCTCGTCCTGTCAGATGCCAAATGCGCGGAGGTGGCCGCTGCCGCAGCGAACGAGTGTCCACATGCGCCGACGGTCATCGTCGTCAACGGCGCCGCGCCCGGTGGAGACAGCGCAAGCTGGCCCGAGTGGCTGGCGCGAGGAGGGCAACCGGTCCCTGTGAAACTCGAGCCGCACGACCTCGCCTGCCTGCAATACACCGGCGGCACAACCGGCGTCTCCAAGGGGGCGATGCTCACGCAGGCGAACATCGTCGCAAACGTGTTTCAGTCGGCCGCGTGCGTGGGGCTCGGGCGCGCCGATCCCGAGGTGTTGGTGGGAGCGTTGCCGTTCTTCCACATTTTTGCGCTGACGTGCGTGCTGGCGGCTGGCGTGGCGCACGGCGCGACCGTGATCGTGTTCCCGCGTTTCGAGCCGCGAAATGTCGTGGAAACGTTCCGCCGGCATCGCCCGACGATTTTTCATGGCGTGCCGACGATGTTCATCGGTTTGCTGAACACACCGGAGGCGGCGCCGGAGGACTTCGACTCGGTTCGCGTCTGCATGAGCGGAGGCGCGGCGCTGCCGGTCGAGGTGATGCGGAATTTTCAGACTAAACTTCTCCGTCGCGGTCAGATTTCCGAGGGCTACGGGCTGAGTGAAACATCTCCGGTCACGCACGCCAATCCGCCCGACGGCCCGGTCGTCGCCGGCAGCATCGGCCGCCCGGCTCCGGACACGGAGGTGCGCATCGTGGATGTCGAAACCGGCACGCGTGATCTGCCCGACGGTGAAGCGGGCGAGGTCGTCGTGCGCGGCCCGCAAGTGATGGCCGGCTACTGGCGCGCGCCGGAGGAAACGGCCCGCGTCCTGCGCGACGGTTGGCTCCACACCGGCGACATCGGCTATCGCGACGCGGCGGGATATTTTTACCTGATCGATCGCAAGAAGGACCTCGTTATCGCGGGAGGATTCAACGTCTACCCGCGCGAGGTCGAGGAGGCGTTGTTCCGTCACCCGGGCATATTGGAGGCAGTCGTGATTGGCGTGCCCGATCCCTACCGCGGCGAGACGGTGAAAGCGTTCGTCGTGCTTCAGCCGGCGGCGACGCTCGATGCCGAGGCGGTGATCGCGCACTGTCGGCAGCATCTCGCCGCCTACAAGGTCCCGCGTCTGGTCGAGTTTCGTTCGGCGCTCCCCAAGTCGGGGGTCGGAAAATACCTGCGCCGCGAGCTGCGCGCCGAGGAGATCGCCCGCGCGCAAGCGACCCCGGCGGATCGGCCGAGACGGACGGCGACAGGAATGTAGGTGTGGCATTCCGTGCGAGTTAACCCGCCTCGCCCCGCGCCTGTGCCACGCTTACTCCGTCCCCGTCTGACGCGGCCCGGTGCAACACTGCCGCATGTCATGCCATCGGACGACTCGAGGCAGAACATTCTTGTAGGGAAACCGACGGGGGGGCGCGTCTAGTTATCAGATGCCTCGTCACCCCTCGCTAGCGCCTCACCCCCAGCGCCGTGGATTGTTTGCTTGGACGCGCCCCGCACTGCGCCGGCTCGGAGTTTTGCGCGGCGCGACCTTGGCTTGTATGCTCTGCCTGTCGCTGTCGTGCGTGGGCGCTGCCAAGGTCAGCCGCTTGGCGGGCCCGCCGCCGCTGGTGCCTCGGTGGGCGTTCGAGCCTTGGGTTTGGGAGGATTCGCAGAACACCCGCGCGGCGACGGAAGGCCTGGTCGACGGTTACCTCAGCCGCGGGATTCCGGTCGGGGCGGTCATTGTCGATAGTCCGTGGAGCACCGCCTACACGAACTTCGAATGGGACGCGCGGCGATACCCCGGCGCGGCCGAGATGGTTCAAGGCCTGCACGCGAAGAACGTGCGCGTGATCCTCTGGCTGACCGGCTGCCTCAACATCACCAGCAAGGACGTGCCGCAGCCCGATCCGGAATACGACCGCGTGCAGGCGCTGGGCTTCGCGGTCGATGACGGACGCGTGATCGACTGGTGGAAGGGGCGGGGACGTCATCTCGACTTCACCAGCGCGGCTGCACGGGCGTTGTGGGCGAAGCGCATGGACCAAGTCGCGCGGCTCAAGATCGACGGCTGGAAGGTCGACCAAGGCGAGGCATACCTGCCGGAGCGGTTCCGCACCTCGGTCGGCGAGATGGACCGCGACACGTTCAAGAACTGGTATTACTCCGCGATCCATGACTACGCGGTTTCGCGGAACCCAGAGGCGATCACACTGGCGCGGCCTTACTCGCATCAAGACGGTTGGGCCGCTCCGATCGCGAAATGCTCGGTGGGTTGGTCGGGGGACTTTTCCGGCGACTGGGGCGGGATCCGCCTGCAGCTGGACAATCTCTATCGCAGCGCGGCGGCCGGTTACGGAGTGCTCGCCGTCGAGGTCGGCGGATACTACGAAAAACCCCCGTCGAAAACCGAGCTGATCCGCTACGCCCAACTCGGTGCGCTGATGCCGGTGATGTCGAACGGCGGATCGAACGGCGGCCTCAAGGAGCACCTGCCGTGGTTTCACGACGAGGAGACCGTGCGGATCTATCGCGATTTCGCGACGCTCCACAGCGAATTGGGAGACTACCTTTTCTCGTGCGCAGTGGATGCACATCTCGGCCGCGGGTCGGTCGTGCGCCAACCGGACTCGGCGCGGCGGCAGCACCTGCTCGGACCGGATGTGTTCGTGTCGGTGGTAGCCGGACCGGAGTTGACGAAACAGGTTCGGACGCCGGCGGAAGGGACTTGGATCGATTGGTGGCAACAAGACCGCACCTACGCGCCGGGAACGGAGTTCGCCTACGACGTCCCGCTTGAGCGATACCCGATCTTCGTGCGCGCGGGGGCCGTGATCCCCATGGCGACACGGTTGGGCGCACTGGGCAATGGCAACGAAGCCGACGCGAAGCGCCGAGCTTTGCTGGTGTTTCCGGCGGGTCGATCGCACCGCCTCTGCCACCTGCCACTCGGCACTGGAACCGAGTATGCAGACGCCACCATCGAAGTTGACGAAGACGCGGGCACAATCGCGGTTGCGAGTCAGCACGAAAGCCAGTGGCGCTTGCGGGTGAAGACTTTTGCGCAGCCGGCGGGCGTGATCGGCGCGACGCGCTGGAGCTACGACGCTGCGGCGGCGTGGCTGACGATCGACGCGGCCGGAGCGGACGTGGCGCTCAAGATCGTCGGTTTGGTCGGCTACGGCGCACGCGCGCGAGAGCGGAGTTCACGATGATCGAACCGTTTTCCCCATGAATCGATTGCTACTCGGTTTTTTGCTGCTGACCTCCGCGTTGCGCGCGGTGACAGCTCTGCCCTTCGGCGGCGAGCGCGTGGCCGCGACCCAATTGCAGGTCGTCCCGGATCGCGCCGGCTGGACCTATCTTCCCGGCGAGAAGGTGATTTTCCGGGTGCGCGCGAGTTGGGATCAGGAGCCGCTCCGCGGAGTGGAGATCAAATACCGCGTCGGATCCGAGATGATGCCGGCTGATGAGCGCACGGCGAAACTGGCCGACGGCAGCGCCGAGATCGATGGCGGGACGCTGACTGCGCCGGGATTCCTACGCTGCATCGTGACCGCGAGCGTCGGCGGAAAAACCGTGCGAGCGCTCGCGACGGCAGGCTTTTCTCCCGAGAAAATCGCCGCGACGCAGCGCGAGCCGGAGGACTTCGATCGGTTTTGGGCCGAAGGGAAAACCGCGCTCGAGCAAGTGCCGCTCGATCCGCGAGTCGAACTGCTTCCGGCGGAGTCCACCGGCGCGATTAACGTGTATCACGTCAGCGTCGCGACACTGAATGCCGCGGGCACGGGCACGGCGCGCGTTTACGGCATTTTGTGCGAACCGAAGGCTCCGGGAAAATACCCCGCGCTGCTGCGTGTGCCGGGAGCGGGCGTGCGCGCCTACACCGGCGACCGCGAGTTGGCGGAAAAAGGGTTCATCACCCTCCAGATCGGCGTGCACGGCATCCCCGTGAATCTTGCCCCCGAGGTTTACACGAGCCTGGCGACGGGCGCACTGGACGCCTACAACGTGCTCAATCTCGATCAGCGTGATCGATACTACTATCGCCGCATCTACCTCGGATGCCTGCGAGCGAACGATTTTCTCGTCAACCGGCCGGCATGGGACGGCCGGCATCTTCTGGTCACCGGCGGCAGCCAGGGCGGGCAGCTCTCTCTCGTCACGGCGGGACTCGATTCGCGCGTGACCGCCGTAGCGGCGTTTTATCCGGCCTATTGCGATGTCACCGGCTATCTGCATGGGCGCGCCGGCGGCTGGCCGCACATGTTTCGGCCCAGCCCGGACGGCGCGCCCGCGCCGCTCGCGACTCCCGAGCGCATCGCGACGACGGGCTACTACGACGCGGTGAATTTCGCGCGCCGGATAAAGGCGCCGGGTTTCTACTCCTGGGGCTACAACGACGAAAGCTGTCCGCCGACCTCCGTGTTCGCGGCCTACAACAGCATCTCCGCCCCGAAACAAATGTTGATCGCGCTCGAGATGGGGCACGCGGCCACACCAGAGCAAACCGAGCGCGCGAAGGAATGGTTGATTGCGCAAGGCCGCCGCTGACCTCTCCGGCCATGAACCGATTCAGCCAAACGTTCCTCGCTGCCATCGCTCTCGCAGTCAGTGCCGTCGCGCCGCGTGCATCGGAAAACGTGAGCTCGCCGGATGCTGACGCGGCGGCGCGCGAGATCCGGCTGCGCTGGTTTCGCAAGGGCAAGTTCGGGTTGTTCATCCATTGGGGACTTTACGCGCTGCCCGCCGGCTACTGGAAGGGCGAGCGTTCGCCCGGCATCGGCGAGTGGGTGCAGCACCGCATGAAGATTCCGGCGTCGGAATACGCGGGGCTCGCGCGCCAGTTCACGGCGGCGCGGTTCGACGCCGACGCGTGGGCTGGCCTCGCCGCCGATGCGGGCATGACCTACGTCGTGTTGACGGCGAAGCACCATGACGGCTTCGCGCTGTTCAAATCCGAGGCGAGTTCGTTCAACGTCGTGGACGCGACGCCGTTCGGGCGGGATGTCGTGCGTGAGCTCGCGGCGGCGTGCGCTCGGCGTGGCTTGCGCTTCGGCGTCTATTATTCGCAGGCGCAAGACTGGCATGAACGGGGTGGGGCGGGGAACGACTGGGATTTTCCGCCCAACGCGGAGAAGGAGCGCGACGGCTCGTTCGACGCCTACCTTCAAGGCAAGGTGGAGGCGCAGTTGCGCGAGTTGCTCACCGGCTATGGCCCGCTGGCGCTCGTGTGGTTCGACACGCCGCACATGATGGCGACGAACGGCCGGGCCGATCGCTTGGTCAAACTCGTGCGCGCGCTGCAGCCGGATTGCCTGATCGATGGTCGGCTCGGCGGCACGGGAGACTACGTCAGCACCGACGACAATGTCGTGCCGAATGCCGGCTCAGCGACGGCGTGGGAAGTGCCGGCGACGATGAACCAGACGTGGGGATTTCGCCGCGACGACCGCAACTGGAAGTCGCCCGGCGAAGTCGTATTCCGTCTCGTTGACGTCGTCAGCAAGGGCGGGAACTACCTGCTCAATATCGGGCCGATGGCCGATGGGACGGTGCCGGAGGTTTGCGCGGAGAATCTGCGCGCTGTCGGCGATTGGTTGAAGGCGCACGGCGAGGCGATCTACGGCGCGGGGCGATCGCCGTTCGGCGAGGAGTTCGGCGAGCCGGCCGCGCACCTGCGCCGCCCGTCGGGCACGGCGCCATTCCTCGCCTTCACCGATTGGCGCTGCACGACCAAGCCGGGGCGGCTGTATTTCACGGTCTTCCACGTGGAGCGCGACCGCACTTTCGCGCTGCCGGCATTCAGGAATCGCGTCATCAGCGTTCACCGCCTCGACGATCCGCGCCATGAGTCGATTCCGGTGCGCGTCGATGCGTCGGGTGCGCGCTCTTTCGAAGTGTCGTGCGAAGTGAACGACCTGATGGGGACGGTCTATGTCGTCGAATTCGAGGGTGGCGCAATCGAGCGGTGAACAGGACATGGACGAGATTTCATCATTCCCGCAGACCTCCGCATCCGAGCCGCCGAGAAGCGCCGGCGCGGACGAGGACGCGGACGACAGTTGCGCCTTTGCGCTGGCGTTGAATGATGGCGCCACCTCTCCGCACCCTGTCGCGATGCCCCACACCCCTGAACACCGGCGCTGGTTCTCCGAGGAGGTCCAGCCGCACGAACCGATCCTGCGCTCGTATCTCCGAGGATCCTTTCCGGCGGTGCGCGACGTTGACGATGTAGTCCAGGAATCCTACCTGCGCATTTGGCGCACCCATCTGTCGACGCCGGTGCGCTCGGCGCGCGCCTTCCTGTTCACGGTGGCGCGGCGTCTCGCGCTCGATTGGGTGCGGCGGAACCGAACGGCGCCTTTTCTCTCCGAGCGCGAGGCTGGCGGACTCGAGGTGGTCGAGGAAAAGCCGAGCGCACAGGAGCAAATCGACACGGAGGAAAAAATCGAGGTGCTGGCCGAGGGGCTCGTGGCGCTGCCGCGGCGCTGCCGCGACGTTATTGTCCTCTATCGCTTGAAGGGGTTGCCGCGTCAGGAGGTCGCGCAGCGCCTTGGCATTTCGCCGAAAACGGTGGACGAGCAGGCGGCGCGCGGTGTGCGTCGCCTGGAGGAATTTTTCCGGGCCCAAGGTTATCAACGCTTGTTCGAACGATGAAATCCCGTCGCAGCAAAACCGTTCCTCCGGGGAATAACGATAAGGATGTCGCCGCGGGCGACAGTCAGCACGCGCTCGATTGGGCGGTGTCGCAGGGTGCCGTGGACCGCGTGTTGTCGCGCGTCGCAGGCAAGCTCCAGCGGCGGCGCCGTCGCCGCTGGGGTGTGGTCGCGGGCGTGGCGGGCTTGGTGGTGTTGTGGGGACTCTTCGCCTATCGCTCGGAGCCGAACGCGCCGATCCCGGCGGGCGTGCAAGCTCCCGCGCCCGTCATCGCGCGGGCTCCCGGTCACCAAGTCCTGCCCGATGGCACGGCGGTCGATCTCCGGGAAGGAGCTGAGCTCCGGGTGGCCTTTGAACCGGCGGTGCGCCGTGTCGTGCTCGAGCGCGGCGAGGCGCATTTTCAAGTGCAGAAGGACCCGCAGCGCCCCTTCGTCGTGGTCGCGCACGGCGTCGAAGTGCGCGCGGTCGGCACGGCGTTCGCCGTGCAAATCGGAGGCGGCGCGGTCGATGTGCTGGTGACCGAAGGCATCGTCTCCGTCGAAAAGCCGGAGCAGGATCGCTCGGGATCGGCGGCGCCTTTCCGCTACGCGCGAGTGACGGCTGGCAATCGCACGGTCGTGAACGTGAGCGCGCCGCCCGTGCCTACGGCCGTGGTGCCGGTCGGCGCGCGCGAGATGGACGAGGCGCTCACCTGGCGGATCCCGCTGCTCGAGTTCGATGCGGCGCCGTTGTCGGAGGTGGTGGAGTCTTTCAACCGCCACTCGACGGCGCGTCTCGTGATCGCGGATGCGGATCTGCGCTCGCTGGAACTGAGCGGCATCTTGCGGGCCGACAAGACCGAGTCCCTGCTGCAACTGCTGAAAAAGGATTTCGGTGTCGTCGTCGAGCGGCGCGAGCACGAGATCGTGCTGCGGCGCGGACGTTGACCGTGACGCGGAAAATTCGCGGCGGAGTAGGGAAACGAGCGCGCTGCCGCGTCTGACAAAGCATGAGTCAACCCCAGTGCCTACCCCGCAGTGCGTGCACGGTATCCCCCGCCGTCCGCCCTCACCGTTTTCCCTGGCTGCGCCTCGGATTTCTCGTCCTGTGCGGAGCTCTCGCGACCGTAGTCGCGCGCGCCCAGTCCGTGGAGAAGAAATTCGGCTTCAATGTGCCCGCGGCGGCGGCGGATGTCGCCTTGCGGCAATTCGCGACTCAATCCGGGGCGGAAATCCTTTTTGCCACCCGCGCGGTTGCGGGGGCGCGAGCCAACGAATTGCGCGGCGAATTCACGCTGCGCGACGGTATCTCCCGTCTCCTCGCGGGCTCCGGTCTCGAGGCGCAACAAGACGCTCGCTCCGGCACCTGGACCGTCTCCGTGGTCCCAAACGTCGATCGGGCGGCGCCCGCGAAGAAAAGCGACCGCCCGTTGGAAAAAGCGATCACGACTAGCACCGGCGAACCCGAGACCTTTGTGCTCTCGCCGTTCGAGGTGTCCGCGGAATTGGACAAGGGCTATCGCGCCGGTGGCACGCTGGCGGGCACGCGGCTGCGCAGCGACCTGCGCGACATCGCGGCGTCGGTGTCCGTGATCACGAAGGATTTCATGAACGACATCGGCGCCTCCGACCTGAGCAGCCTGCTCAACTACACGCTCGGCACCGAAGTCACCGGCGTGAGCGGCAACCTCTCGGGCGCGCAGGCGCAGTCCGCCTTCTACGACTTCGACTCGATCATGCGCCAGCCGTCCCCGGCGACGCGCATCCGCGGACTCTCGTCGGCCGATACGACGCGCGACTTCTTCCTCACCGACACGCCGATGGACAGCTACAACGTCGAGCGCGTCGACATCAACCGCGGGGCGAACTCGATGCTCTTCGGCCTCGGCAGTCCGGGCGGCATCGTCAACAGCACGACGGTGCGCGCCAAGCTGGGCCGCGACGAAACCACCGTCAGCACGCAGGTCGGACGCTTCGGCTCGCAGCGCGAGACGCTCGATTGGAACAAAGTGCTCATCAAGGATCGGCTCGCGTTGCGGATCGCCGCGCTGCACGCCGACCGGCGTTTTCAGCAGGAGTTCACCTTCGGCCGCGATCGGCGGGCCTTCGGCACGCTCACCTGGCGTCCGTTCAAGGACACGACGCTCCGGGTAAACGCGGAGAAATCCCGCGTTGACGAGAACCGTCCGCAGACGCGCCCGCCCTATGACCAATTCACCTTCTGGTGGGCCTACGGCAAACCGACGTTCGATCCGGTCACGAACAAGGGCGTGATGCTCGGCACGCCGCTCAACGCGTCGATGGCGGGCATCACCGCCACTGGATCAGCCGGCAGCGTCCTGAGCACCGGACTGGGTCGCTCGTTCACGACGAACATGGGCATCGTCTATGAAAACCCCAATTCGGATGTGGCCGGAATCACCGGATTGCCCGCAGGCACGAATGCATTCGAAGCGGTCAACGAGCGGCTCCTCGCCGGCGGCGGCACGGGCGGCATGCGCCAATTGCGCGAGGGACAGGTTTACCTGCAGTTCCTCAATGGCGGCAGCGCGAATCCCGCGTTCGCTTTCTGGCGCGACCTCCCACTCACGGATACGAGCGTCTTCAACTATTTCGATCACACCCTCGAAGGACCCAATAAACACGAGTGGTCGGAGTGGAACTCCTTCAACGCGACACTCGAGCAAACCCTGTTCGACGGGCTGGCCGGAGTGGAGTTGAGCTACGACCGGCAGAACCTCGATTACGGTTCGCTGCAAAGCCTCGCGGGACGCAACTACACGATCAACATCGACATCAATACCAAGCTGCCCAACGGCGCCGTGAACCCGAACTTCGGCCGGCCGTTCGTCGAAAACACGGGCTGGGCCAATTCCGCCGGCAGCAATCGCGAGGCCGCGCGAGCGACCGCTTATCTCGACATCGATGCGCGGCGCTATTCGAAGAGCCTGTGGGCGAAGGCGGTCGGTCGGCACACGTTGACGGCCAACTACACGAACCAGGAATTCCGCGGCTACTCGGCCTTCTCCGGTCGCGCCGCGCTCACCGGGCTCGATTATTGGGAGGCGGAAAATGCCACCGTCCCGACCAGCGTCCTCTCCAGCAACGGCCGCCGCTCGCTGTCGCGGATCGCCTACATCGGACCCAGCCTGGCGAATCTGTCGAGCGCGTCCCAGGTGTCCGGCTTGGGCGGAGTCACCGCCGGCTCGCTCCTGCAGCCCCTGAGTTCGCTGAACGCGCTCTACTACCAGTCACCCGCCACGAATGCCGGCGCGCCCGCGCCGTTCACCTACCGGACCTTCGGCGTCATTCAGAACAAGGGAGAACTCGTCACCGAGACCACCGCCTTCACGCCGTCGCGTGTGCGACAGGTGTTCGAATCGGAGTCGGCGATTTTGCAGAGCCGCTGGTTCGACGGCTGCCTGGTTTCCACACTCGGTGTGCGCCGCGACGCCTATCGCACCTACGCGACCAGCAGCGTGGTGACCGATCCGGTGACCGGCATCGCCTCGACGCAGCCGCAAGACCTCGTCCCCCTGAAGCAGCTGGACGACACCGCCTCGACGTTTTCCTACGGCCTGGTCCTGCACACGCCCCGCACAGTTCAGCGCCGCCTGCCGCTCGGCGCCGACCTGAGCCTCACCTATAACAACTCCGATAACTTCCGGCCCACCGCGCAGCGCTTCACGATCTACAACGAGCGCATCGACCCCGAGACCGGGAAAACCCACGAATATGGCGCACTGATGACGCTCTTCGACGGACGCCTCGAACTGCGCGCGACGCACTACGAATCCAGTTCCAGCCTGGCGACCAACGCCAACCTGCGCAGCTCACTCGCGCAGATCGCCGTCCTCGGCAGCCAGATGATCGGCATGGTCGCCAACAGCACTTGGAACAACGGCACCGATCCGTCGATGACGCCGACTCAACAGGCGACGTTGCAGGCCGCCAATTCGGCCTGGCAAACCTGGACCGCCTCGAGTCCCGACTGGGCCCAGTTCCTCAAAACCTTCAACGTCCGCGTCACCACCGCGGCGAACGGCGCCGTCTCCGCCGTGATCGACCAGCGCACCGATCAGGTCGTCGCGACCTCGGACGTCGTGTCGAAAGGCTGGGAATACGAGATGGTGATCAATCCCACCCGCCAATGGCGCATCGCGGTAAACGCCGCGCGACAGGACGCCGTGCGGACGCATACCGCCGCGGATTTGGCGTATTTCATGGCCCAGCTCGATCCCATCTGGGCCGGCACGGCGGGCGACCTTCGCTACGACAACACCACGTCCACTCTGCGCACGAACTTCACTGGCATCTACGCCGCCGTGAAGCGCGAGCTCCAGCTCGACGGCGGGAGTTCACCCGAAGTGCGGAAGTGGCGCTTCAACGCGGTCACCAACTACACCTTCTCCAACGAGAGCCGCCTGCGCGGTTGGAGCGTCGGAGCGTCTGTCCGCTGGCAGGATCGCGTCGCGATTGGTTATCCCGTCGTTTCCGACTCGATCGGCGCGCACTACGACACCGCGCGCCCGTATTTCGGGCCGGAGGAAGTGAATTACGACGCCTGGCTCGGCTACGGTCGCAAGCTCTCCAAGAAGGTCCGCTGGCAAGCTCAGCTCAACGTCCGCAACCTCGGCGTGCAAAACAAGCTGATCCCCATCGCGGCCCAGCCGGATGGCAGCATCGCGGCGTATCGCATCGCCGAGCCGGTCGTTTGGACGCTCACGAACACGTTCAAGTTCTGAGTCCCGTTCGTTTCCCCCTCAGTGGTCGCCATGACTCGGCGTGCGCGGCCATCACCCCAACGCCTCCTCCCCATGCATCTCTGTCAGCTACGCACGCTGTGCGCCTTCGCTTTCGCCTCCTTCGGCTTTGTCTCGGGAGCGCTCGCCTACACTGAAAATTTCGACGACGGCGCGGCCCAAAACTGGAGCGTCATCTCCGGCTCAAGTTGGGCCGTGAACTCGGCGTCCTATTACCACAACAAGGGAAGTCCGACCGACGCGGTCGGGCTCGCCCTCTACGACCCCACGACTTGGACGACCAATTTCGTCTTCAGCTCGCGCCTGCGCTCTGACCTGACCTCGACCGTCGGCACCATTCGCAAGGTCGGCCTCGTCTTCAACTACGTCGATAGCGGAAACTACTACACCGTCCTCTTCGCTCCGGATCAGACGAGCGGCAACGTCGAGTTGCTGCAGACGGTGGGCGGCACGACCACGACGGTCGCGACCGGCACCTTCGCCGGCGCGGCGGGCACATGGTTCACAGCAGTGGTTACGCGTCTGAAAGCGAGCACCAGCGTCGCGGTGAACGGTGTGACCGTGATCAACAGCGCGGCCAACCAGACGCTCGGCGGCGGCAAAGTGGGCGTGACCGACCGCACCAACTTCTCGCGCTTCGACGATATCACTGTGTCGGTGCCGACCGTTGAAGTGCGTGGGTTAGGCGTCGCCATCGCCAACGGCGACTCCACGCCCGCCACGACTGACGACACCGATTTCGGCAGCCTCGACATAACGACGGGCGCCACGACCCACACGTTCACGATCCTGAACACCGGAGAGGCCGCGCTCAGTCTCGACACGTTCACGTCCACCAATGCCGAGTTCGCCATCAGCGCCCCCGGCGCGACGACGGTTGCGCCCGCCGGCTCCACTACATTCACGGTGACGTTCAACCCCTCCGCAACCGGCACCCGCAAGGCGACGCTCCGTTTCAACAACAGCGATCCGGCCGCGGGCCAGAGTCCGTTCAAGTTCACGGTGCAAGGCGTCGGCACGACCTCGGTGTCGGGCGATCCAGCCATCAACGTCAAGGGCGCCGGCGTGACGATCAGCGATGGCGACACCTCGCCGAGCTCCACGGACGGAACCGATTTCGGCAGCGCCGCGATCGGTGGCGGACTGGTGACGAAGACGTTCACGATCGAGAACACCGGCTTGGTTCCCCTGCCTGTCAGCAGTCTGGCGTTCATTCCGACGGGCGACTTCTCCCAATCCGGCTCGTTGCCGAGCAGTGTCGCAGCGGGCGGCAGCGCCACGTTTTCCGTGAAGTTCGCTCCCGCCGCCACCGGATTGAGGACGACGACCTTGGTGCTCAACAACGGCGACCCGGCGCACGCGCCCTATCAATTCAATTTGCAGGGCACCGGCACCGGCACGGGCGCGCCAGAGATCGAGGTGGATGGCGATGCCGGCTATTTCGACGGCACCAATTACGTGATAATCACCACGGGCGACACCACGCCCTCGATCCACGATCACACCGATTTCGGCTCCGCTGACATTCGCGACGAGGGCGAGGTGCGCACCTACACCATCCGCAACACAGGCAACGGACCGCTGACGGTGGGAAGCGTCTCGCTCTCGGGCGCCAACGCTTCTGACTTCACGGTGATCGCACAGCCCGATTCGTCGGTGGACGGACGTCGCAAGACCACCTTCAGCGTCCGATTCAAACCCACCGCGACCGGCACACGGACCGCGACCGTCACCTTCACCAACAGCGATTCCAACGAAGGCACCTACACGTTCGCGATCCAGGGCACGGGCACCGCATCCGTCGCCTACGCGCAGGATTTTTCCGGCACAGCGCCAGAGTGGACCGTCGTCGCGGGCACGAGCTGGGCGCCGGCGTCCGGCTCGTATTTGCACAATAAGGGAAATCCGACCGACGCCCTCGGTCGCGCCATCGCGACGACCGGATCGTGGGCGACGGACTACGTCTATTCGCTGCGGATGAAATCGCAGCTCCAGTCCACCGGCGTGACCTTCCGCAAGGTCGGCGCCGTCTATAACTATGTCGATGCGTCCAACTTCTACGAGGTGCTGTTCACGCCCGACACGGGAGCGGCGGAATTGCGCCAGACGATCGCGGGCACGCAGTCCACGCTGGCCACCGGCACATTCACCGGGGCAGGGCAGGACATCTGGTTCGACGTGACGATCATCCGCTACGGCACCCGCACGACGATCAAGGCCAACGACACCGTGGTGTTCGACGACATCGGCGGACAAACGCTCGGATCAGGTCGAGTTGGTGTCGTGGACCAGGTGAACAACACGCGCTTCGACGATGTCGTCGTGCGCCTCGCTCCCTTCAAGCGCCGCTTCCCGCGCATCGGCGGGATGAATATCAGCGGACAGCCGGGCACCGGTTTGAAGAACTACAACGACAGCGCCTACCAGCATGACCTCGCAAAGCTGGATCTCGCGATCATCGGCTTCTACGACGGCTGGAATTACACCGGCTCAGGTCTCACCGCCGGTCAGGCGCAGGCGCAGGTGGTGGCCAACATCAAGGCGATGAACCCGAATCTGGTGCTCGGCAATTACACCATCATGCCGAACATTTCCGATTCGAGCGCCTACGCGTCGGTGCGTGCGGCGCTGTCGAATGGCGTCGGCCCCGGCGGCAACCCGAACTCGCCCGTGAACAACGATTGGTGGGCGCGGACCAGCAACGGTGACCAGACCACTTTCGAAAGCAGCGCGACGTTCGTCACCAACATCACCTCGCATGTGACGCCCGCACCCAACGGCGACCGCTTCCCGCAATGGATGGCGAAGAGCCGCAAGGCGGCGTTCTTCGACGCGGTGCCGGACTACGATCTCTGGTATTCGGACAACGCCTTCTATCGTCCCCGTGTTGACGCCGACTGGAATCGCGACGGCACTGACGACTCCAAAGACGATCCCGCCGTGCGCGTGGACTACCGCAACGGCATGGTCGCCTACTGGAGCAAAATCGCCGAACTCCGCCCGGACATCATCGTCATGGGCAACGTGGACGGCAAAGACAGCTTCGGCGGTCTGCGTGAGCCGGAGTATCAGCGCGTCCTGGGCTCCGCCTTCCTCGAGGCGGGCATGGGTCAGAGTTTCTCCGAGGAAAAACCCGGCGGTCTCGGCTGGTATAGCCTGAAACAGACCTTTCACAGCATGATGGACAACACCATCGCGCCGCACCTCGTGACGATGGGCATCTACGGCGATGTCACCAAGTCGCCCGGCTACGCCCAGTTCCGCTACGGTCTCTGCACCGTGCTGATGGAGAACGGCTATTTCAACTACACGCACACGCCGAACAGCTACTGGGGCGTGCAGTGGTTCGACGAATACGACCTCGCCGGCACCAGCAACACTGGCTGGCTCGGCGAGGCGATCGATCCGCCCCAGCGTTCCCCATGGAGCAACGGCGTATTCCGCCGCCGGTTCACCAACGGCGTCGCTCTCGTCAACCCGCGCACCAATCTCGATGGCACGTTGCGCGCGGCCGCCACCGTGGACCTGACCGGGCTCGGCTATCGACGCATCTCGGGCACGCAGGATTCGGCCGTCAACAACGGCGCCAATGTCACGACGCTCACGCTCGCGGCGGGCGACGGCATCGTCTTGCGGCGCCAGTGAGCGAAAGTCTTTACGCTGTGTGCGTTCACGCCGGCGGGTGCGCCCCCAGGGGTGGTGGCCCCCGCCGGCGCGTTCGCGCGGCAAGCCTGGCGCTCCTGCTCGCCGCGGCGGGCTTCGGAAGTTTCGCGTCGGCTGAGGAACCGATTACCGCCGTCGGCGCGACGCTGTCGCTCGATGGACGATGGGAGTGCGGCCTCGATCGGGTCTATTCGCGGAGCGTGGAGGTGCCCGGCCTCGCCGGTGCACCGACAGAAATGTCCCCTGCGACCGTTTGGCTGCGCCGACAGGTGCGTCTGCCGACGGGAGACTGGAATCGCGCGGTGCTGCGGCTCAAAGGAGCGCGCTTCGCACCGGAGGTTTGGGTGAACGGCGAGCGTGTTTCGGGCGCTGCTGGCGGCATGGCGCCGACCGAACACGAGTTGCCGGCTTCACAGCTCGCTCCCGGCGGTGCCGTCAAACTCGAGGTCGCCCTGCGCTCGTTGCGCGATCTCGATCCCGCCGACGCCTCGGCGGTGCCCGTCGCGGATCGCTGGCGCTCGAACATTTCGTCCGGGCTGTGGGACAGTGTCGAACTGCATCTCTATCGCGACGCGCGGCTCGTGCGACTGCTGCCGTCCTACGAGCCGGAGCACGGGCAGCTCGCTTTGCAATGGCAGGCATCGGCGCCGGCGCGCGCCGGCGCGGCGCGGCGTGTGCGACTGGAACTGATGCGGGACGCCGACGGGACCGTGCTCGCCACCGTCGATGCGCCGGCGCCGGCGATGCAGGGTAGGGTGGCGCTCGCGCTGCCTGAGGGCTGCGCGCTGTGGAGCCCCGAACATCCGGCGCTCCACCGCTTGCGTGTGACGCTGCTCGACGGCGATTCTCTATTGGACTGGAGCGAGTTCACTTGGGGGCGTCGGGATTTCCGCGTCGAGGGAAAGCAGCTGCGACTGAACGACGAACCCGTGCGCTTGCGCGGAGTGTCCGTGGTGTGGCACCGCTGGCTGCGCGATCCCGAGGCGGCGGCGCTCGCATGGGACGTGGACTGGTTCGACCGGCAGATCGTCTCCCGCTTGCGCACGCTGGGCGGAAACTACCTGCGCTTTCACCTCGGCCTCCCGCCGGAACGTCTGCTGGATCTTTGCGATCGGCGCGGTTTGTTGGTGCAGATCGAGTGGCCGTTTTTTCACGGTATCCCCGCGTCGCGTCGGAGCATGGAGGAGCAGTGGCGCGCGTGGCTCGACGTCGCCGCGCGCCATCCCAGCGTCGTGTTAGTGCAGCCGTGGAATGAAACCGAACCCGACGCGCTGCGGGATGCGCCGGCGGCGTTGGCGGCGATCCAAGCGGACTATCCGCGGCTGGTGATCGCGCACCGCGATATGATGCCGGTGCACAAATACTGGTGGAGTCTGTTCGAGAACCTTGGGCTCTACTACGACTCGGCGGAGCAGTTCCCGCAGGCCGTGGTCGTGGACGAGTTCGGCGGCAATTATCTCGACGGCCAAGGCGAGCCCGGGGCCTACCCGACGGTCAAGGAAAGCCAGCGCCGTTTCCTCGGAGCGCGACCGACGCGCGAGCAGCGTCTCCAACTCCAAGCCGACTCGTGCGGTCGGGTCGCTGAATACTGGCGGCGTCTTGGCGTCGCGGGCTTCGCGCCATTCTGCGCGCTCAGTAGCCCGGCCGATGGCAACCACTGGTTTCTTGGTCCGCTGAGTGAGGGACGGCCGAAGCCGGTATGGGCCGCGCTGTCCGCGGCGTTCGCGCCAGTGAGTGCCAGCATCGATATGTGGGATCGAAATTTCTCCTGCGGAGATCGCGTGCCCGTGCCCGTGCAAATTTTCAATGACACCTCATCCGAACTGTGCGTGCCCGTGCGGGTGTGCGTCGTCGCGGTCGGTGAGGTCATTCGCGAGGAGGCGAAGCTCGTGCAAACGGTCCCTGCGCACGGCACGGTGCGCACGTCGGTCAGCGTCCAGCTCCCGACGACTCCCGGTGAATGGCGGCTGGAGGCCACAGTCGTCTCGGCCGCGAATCCGACGTTGCAACCGTCCGTCTCCACTTGGCGTGCGCGCACGATGGACGTCGTGGTGCCACCTGCTCTCGCCGGGACGAAAATCGCATTACCTGAAAACGAAACCGAGCTGCGGGCTTTTCTCACGCAAAACGGCCTCGCGTGTGTGGGTCTCGGCGATCCCACGGCGCGACTCGTCGTCACTTCGGCGGCGAGTTGGAGCACTCTCGCGAGTTCGTCCCCTTTGCGCGCTGCCCTAGACTCGGCCATCCGGGCGGGTCAATCCGTGGTGATGCTCGATGTTGGTCCCAAATTGCTCGGTCCCGGCTATCCCGATCGAGGAGAAGTGCCGCTGGAGAAATTGCGCACGGTCGTCGCGCCGCGGCACGAGAGGCGAGCGCTGGTGGGCGGCGTGATCGTCGATTTCCACGAGGTGACGGAACCCGAGAGTCACCTTCATCCGGCGGAGAACGATGCCTCGCTTTGGTGGCACTTGCCGCAGGAGGCCACTTGGTTGTGGAACGGGCTGCGCGGAGGCCTGATCGCGCCCGCCGCGGAGATGGAAATCTCCGGCCTGGGCGCGACCGGCAGCGCCATGCTTTGGACGCAGCGCGGAGCCGACTCGGAAGCCCTCCGTGCCGGTCGCCCCATTTACGCCTACGAGATGGCCGGTTACTACGAGTTCTCGGCTTCCCCGGACGACAAGGCGGCTGTTGAACGCTTGAACCAGCGGGTGCGATTCCTGATTGAGGACGCGCCTTCGCTGAGTGCGCGTATCGAGCAAAGCGGTGGGTTACGGGTGGTCGATTTGCGAGCGACTCTGAACCAAATCTCCGTCTCGGCCCGCGCCACGCGAGTGGTGCCGCTGGCACATTGCGGCAACAATCTCGCTCGCACGCCGGTGGTGGGGGTGGAGTTCGGCGTTGGAGAAGGAACGCTGATCGTCTCCCAGGTTCTGACTGCCGATCGGCTCAGCCGTCGCCGCGCGCCCGCGCCCGACTGGCGGGTGAAGCATCACGACCCGGCAGCCGAGCAATTCGTGCTGAACCTTCTCGCGCGGGCGTTGCCCAAGAACGACAGGCGCTAATCCCAGTGCGTTGGCCGGTGGCCTAGGCATGCCGCCATCTTGGCGCCAAAACAGATATGCCGAAAATCGTCCCGACAGCATTGTAGGCGTGAAATGCGCCGCCGGGCGGCTACGGTCGGGCTTCCGGTGTGCTGTCTCCGGTTTCCCGCATGAACCTCCCTGCCGTCGCCCTCGCTCTCGGTGCCGCTGTGCTTTGCTGTCCCGCATTGCTTGCTGATCAAGGAGCCTCTCCCGCTCCCGTGCCCGATGCGGCCGACGTCCACTATGGCGCGCATGAGCGTCAGGTGTTCGATCTCTGGCTGCCGAAGCCGACTGGGCCGGACGCGCCATTGATCGTGTTCATTCACGGCGGAGGATTCGTCTCCGGCGACAAGAGTCTCGTGCTCGGCATGCATGGGATGCTGGAGCGGTTGCTGGCGCAGGGATTCGCGGTCGCTTCGATCAACTATCGCTATTGCGGTCCGGGCGTGCCGCTGCCGGAGCCGATGCGCGATGCGGCGCGCGCCGTGCAATTTCTCCGCGCCAACGCGCCGCGGTGGGGCATCGACCGCCGGCGCGTCGCGCTGTGCGGTGGTTCGGCCGGCGCCGGCATCGCGCTCTGGCTGGCGTTTCACGACGATCTCGCCGAGCGACGCAGCGCCGATCCGGTGGCGCGGCAGTCCACCCGCGTCTCCTGCGCCTTCGTCTGGGATGCGCAGACGTCCTACGATCTGCGCTTCTTCCGGAAATACATCGGCGGACACCTGGACGAGAACGAACTCGGCCCGATCCTCTACCAGCTGCCGCGCGAGCAGTTCGAAACGCCGGCGGCGCACGCGCTCTTCCGCGAGATTTCGCCGATCGAATTCGTCAGCGCAGGCGATCCGCCCGTGATGCTCTACTACGAGGTGTCGTGCACTCCGCTCCCGTCGGACGCTCCGCCGAGCGAAGGCGCGCATCACCCGGCGTTCGGTCCGCCGTTGCAGGCGCGCGTGCAGGAAGTCGGCGGCGTGTGCCTGCTGCGGCACAAGGATGACTACGCGGCGCAGGGCGGCTCTTGGGCGGCGGATATCCACGCGTTTCTCGAGCGTTACCTGCGGTGAAGAACGACATGGGCCGGGATGCCGAAAAAAACATGGGCGGTTCGTTGCTCGACTGGGTCGACACGCGGCAGGGCACGGACTCCGATCCGGATTTTTCCCGGGGCAATACGCTGCCGCTGACGACGGTGCCGCACGGGGCTGTCGGCTGGACGCCGCAGAGCGCGAGCGGTCGCTGGATATTCGACCGGCGCGCCGCGAAATTGCAGGGCTTCCGCGCCGCGCGTCAACCGAGCCCGTGGATCGGCGACTACGGCGAATTCCTCGTGACTTGCGCCGGCGGTCACGCCGCTCCGACTTCACCCGGTGTCGTGGATTCCTCCTATGACGCCGCGACGACGGTGGCGCGGCCGGACTATTTCCGCGTGCACTTGCGGCGCTACGACATCCGCGTGGAGATCACACCCACGGCGCACGGTGCGTGCCTGCGGTTCACTTTCGCCGGTCCGGGAGACGTGTGGCTGGCCTTTCAATCCGGGCGCGGCGAAGTGACTCGGATCGATGGCGCGCGTAGCTGGATCAGCGGATACTCGACCTCCAACCAAGGCGGCGCGCCGGAGAATTTCCGTGCACACTTCATCGCGGAAGTGGATGCGCCGATTCTCGACTCAGGAAATTTTCCTTCGACTGGCGCCACCGTGCCGGGTTTCACGGGCACCGGTTTGTGGCTGAAGTTGCGCCGTCCGCGCGGCGGTGTCGTGACGGTGCGCGTGGCCACGTCGTTGATCGACGCCGAGCAGGCCCGCTGCAACTGGCGGCGCGAGTTGCAGGGCCGCAGTTTCGCGCAAGTGCGGCTCGCCGCCCAACGCGAGTGGGAGCGCGCGCTCGGCACCGTGCGAATCGACGGCGCGGACGCGGCGCAGTGCCGGACTTTCTATCGCTCGCTCTACCGCTGCTGGCTTTTCCCACGGCGCATCGACGAAACCGACGCGGCCGGGCGGCGCCGACACTACAGCCCGTTCGACGGACGCGTGCACGACGGGCCGCTCTACACCGACTGCGGATTTTGGGACGGCTACCGCGTCTTGTTTCCCTTGCTCAGCCTGATCGCGCCCGAGGTGCTCGGCGACATGATCGCGGGCTGGCTGAACACCTACCGCGAGGGCGGTTGGCTGCCGAACTGGGCGAGCCCGGGCTATCGCGCCTGCATGGTCGGCTCGCACGGCACGGCGGTGATCGCCGACGCGTGGCTGAAGGGTATCCGCAGCTTCGACCCGGAGCTGGCGCTTGAGGCCCTGCTCAAGGACGCGACGGCCAACTCCGACACGGCGCAATTCGGACGCGTCGGCGGCGCCGACTACGCGGCGCGCGGTTATGTCGCGGCCGATCTCACCGCGCACGCGGTCGCGCGAACGCAGGACTACGCGCACAGCGATTTCGCCATCGACCGGTTCGCGTGCGCGCTCGGTCGCGGCGAATTGACCCGCGCCATCGGCGCGCGTGCAGCGAATTACCGTCACGTGTTCGACCGGCGCTCCCGTTTCTTTCGCGGACGTCTGACCGACGGCAGTTGGCGGGCGCCTTTTTCGCCGTTCGAATGGTCAGGCGATTTCATCGAAGGCGGCGCGTGGCAATACGCCTGGGGCGCGCCGCACGACGCGGCGGGCCTGATCGCCCTCCACGGTGGCGACGCGGCGTTCGTGCGGCGGCTCGACGAGATGCTGGCGCTGCCGCCGCGTTTCGAGACGGGATGCTATCCGCACGAGATTCACGAGATGACGGAGATGGCAGCGGTGCTGTTCGGACAATACGCGCACTGCAATGAGCCGGTGCATCATGTGCTGTATTTGTTCACGAGTGCGGGCCGCCCGGATCGCACACAGCACTGGGTGCGGCGCGTAGTGGACGAGCTCTACACGCCGGAGCATTTTCCCGGGGACGAGGACAACGGCGCGATGGCGGCGTGGTATGTCTGTTCGACGCTCGGCCTTTTCCCGCTGACGTGCGGGCATCCCGGCTACGTTCTCGGCGCGCCGCGCTTCCCGCGTGCGACGCTGCGCGTTGCGGGCGGAGAGCAGCTCGTGATCGAGACGCGCGGTGGGCGTCGCGGTGTCGTGCCGCCGTATGTCGCGCGAGCAGCGGTCAATGGCCGGTCGCATGACAGCCTTGAAATCCCCCACGCGCAGATCGCCGCGGGCGGACGCCTCGATTTCCAGATGACGACCGATGCATTGCGGGCCGCCGAGCGCGGTCGCCTGCGGAAGCCGTTCAGCGCTTCGACGGCGATGTCGTGAAACCGTTGAGAGGGCGGAAAAAGGCATCCCGGCGACCGGAAGCGGCATGAATTGTCCGTGGCTCGCACCCTGCCGGCGTGGTTGTTTGCGCGCACCCGGTGCGCGGCGCTAGTGCTTGGGCCGGGCTCTATCCCTATGAAACGTCTTCTGTTCATTCTGCCTTGGATTGCGGTTGTCGCTGGCGCGGCCACGACCGCCCCGGAAAAACCGCAGCCGTATCTCGCGAACATCCACTACGGCGAACACGAGCGGCAAGTGCTAGACTTGTGGATCGCACCCGCGGCCGAGAAGGCGCCGACGCCGCTCGTGATCTTCATCCACGGCGGCGGCTTTGTTTCGAGTGACAAGTCAATCATCACTCCGGATATGCTGCTCGGTCTGCTCGGGCAGGGCTACTCGGTCGCTGCGATCAACTACCGGTATTGCGGGCCTGGTGTGCCCTTGCCGGGGCCGATGCTCGATGCGGGCCGGGCGTTGCAGTTCCTGCGCGCGAATGCCGCGAAGCTCCACCTCGACCCGAAGCGCGTTGCCTTGTGCGGCGGCTCCGCCGGCGCGGGCATCGCGCTATGGCTGAATTTCCATGACGACCTTGCGCAGCCGCAGAGCGTCGATCCCGTCGCGCGCGAGTCCACGCGCGTGTCGTGCACCTTCGTGTGGGGTGCGCAGACTTCTTATGATCTGCGTTTCATCAAGAAATACGTTGGCGGACGTCTGGCGGAGATCGACCTTGGGCCAATCATCTTCCAGCTGCCGCGCGAAGAGCTCTATACAGAGAAAGCGTTTGCGCTTTATCGCGAGGTGTCGCCCTACGATCACGTCACCGCGGGCGATCCGCCGGTGTTTCTCTATTACGACGATCCTCTGACGCCACTAGCCCCAGACTCGTCGCCGGAGAAAGGCATTCACCATCCGTCGTTCGGTCCGCCGATGAAGGAGAAGATCGAGTCGGTCGGCGGCTACTGCTTGCTTCGGCACAAGAACGAGTATGCGATTACAGGCGGCAATTATCCCGCGGAAATCTTGAGTTTTCTGAAGCGCTTCCTGTGAGTGCGGCGCGAGCCCGCCGCACTCGCGGGCAGCCTTAGTAAGCGTCGGTGCGAAACGGCGCGGCCGGGAGGCCGGCACCGTTGACTAGGTTGGTTGTCGGGCTGTCGGCCCACGCGTAGCGCACGTGCCGTGGTGCCGGCACGGCGGCGGTGTTCACGATCACCGTCTCGCCGTTGATGTGGGCGGTGGCCCGGTGAAATTTGCCGTCGGCACCCGCGAGTTCGAAGCCGGACACTTCGGTCACGCGGTCGCGCGTGCGCAGTCCACGCGCTGAGTTCCAGTGGATGCGCGCCTCGGCACCGTCGATCTGAACGCGCGCGAGTGTTGGCCCTACCGCGACGATTTCGCTTTCTCCGTAGGTGCCCGCGCGTGTCAGCAAGGCGAGGCGACGTCCGACGTCCTGTTTGTTGCGCGGATGGATGTCGTGTGGGTCGCCGATGTCGATGGTTACCGCCATACCGGTTTCGGGTTCCGCGAGCGTTCGCGTCTGCGCCTCGCGCAGCTGTGGCCAGAGTCCGTTTTGCTCGAAGTTGGCGATCTGCACGAAATAGAATGGCAGCTGTCCTTGCTTCCACCGCCCGCGCCAGTCGCGGATGAGCGCGGTGAAGCGCGCTTGATAACTATCATGCTGGCCGACGTTGGACTCGCCTTGATACCAGATGAAGCCGCGCAACCCGAATGGGACGAGTGGCGCGATCATGCCGTTGAAGAGCGCAGCGGGTTGATTCTGAAAATTGATTTCCGGCGGCGGGGGCGGGCAGGTGGCGAAAACGCTGTCGGGGACTTTGGGGATCGTGCGCTCGACTTGCCAGCGCCACGGGCCGGCGAGTGGCTGGCTGAAATCGCCGCTGCTCGCGACGAGCGCGCGGGCCGGCCCCATGAAACCGCCGAGTCCATAGTGATCGAAGACGCGCACCGCGACGACGTTTCGTCCCGCGCGGACGAGGCGGGCGGGCACGGTGTAGCGACGCAGCACTTCGTGGCAGTCCGGCGTGTCGATGTCCGTGCGTCCCACGAGCTCGCCGTTGAAATAGGTGTGGTCGCGGTCGTCGATGGCGCCGAGTTCGAGCACGAGATCGCGGCCGGCGGATTCGACGGGCAGATCGAGTTCGCGACGGAACCAGAAGATGCCGTTGTCGGCGTGACCGGCGCTTTGGATGGTGGCAGGAAGCTCGATGTTCGCCCACGCGCGGTCATCGCAATCGAGAGCGGCCCATCCGCGGGTGAATCCGAGGTTTTCCGTGTCGCGCGGAAACGCGGTTCCGATCCATTGCTGCATCGCGCGATGATAGTCCGCTTGGATCTTCGGCACCTCGGACGCAGTCGCCGCGAGGTGGGCCAGCTCGACATCCACGCCGGGCCAGACCGCGCGCAAGCCCTCGGCGCTCGCCCACGCTTCGACGCGGGTGCCGCCCCACGACGCATCGATCACGCCGACCGGAACACGCTGCGAGCGATGAATCTCGCGGGCGAAGAAGTAGCCGACGGCAGTGAACCCCGCTGCCTCCTTTGACGTGGCGAGCTTCCATTCGACCTGCACGTCGGAGGCGGGGGTCATGCCGGTGCGTTGGGGAACCTTGGCGATGCGAATGGCGGAAAATTGTGCGTCGCGCACTTCCTTGGCCGCGTCGATCACGCCGCCGACGGGAAATTGCATGTTGGACTGTCCGGAGGCGAGCCACACGTCGCCGACGAGCACATCTTCCAGCACGCGCTCGCTCGAACCGGTGACGCGGAGTCGATACGGGCCGCCGACCGGGAGGATGGGGCAGTGGAGGGTCCAGCGCCCGTGTTCGTCGGTCACCGTCGAAGCCGTGACGGGCAGCGGGGGGCCTTCGACCGTGAGCGTAATGGTCTGTCGGGGACGGTCGGTGCCCCAGATTGGGTTGGCGCGGTCACGCTGGAGGACCATGTGGTCCTGGAACAGGCCGCTGAGTGAGAGAACGGCAACGAGCATCATGGGAAGGGATGGAGGCTGAACCGAGGCGGAGCCGTAGCGATTGGCGGCGATTCGACAACCGGAAGTTCATTTCCAATTCGGCATTTTGCGGTGAAATTTTCCTCGAGATTCGCGAGCGTAGGATTGCCTGCTGGCGAGTGAAGGATTCACCGTGGCAGCTCTTGCTGCGGGTTGGTCATCGGCGCAGAGCAGGTGTCCAGCCCTGAACGCATCCGCGCCGGGGCGGCACCAACCCCGATCCCAACCAGCCCAATGCAGACCCCGTTCGCCCCCGCACTCCGTGTGCTCCGCCGTCGAGGACAGGCTCTCGCCTGCGCCGCGACGCTCGCCGCTTTGCTCCACCCCGGATTGGCCCGCGCGCAATCCGCCATCCCCGCCGAGTCCGCCAAGGAAAAGGACGGCGAAGTGCTCACTTTGCCGCAGTTCGTCGTCACGACCGACAAGGACCGCGGCTATATGTCGACCAACGCCAGCTCCGGCACGAAACTCAACCAATCGTTGCAGGAAATCCCGGCCACCATCTCGATCGTCAATCAGGAGCTCATTCGCGACCTCGGTGCGAACACCGTGCAGGAGCTCCTCCGTTACGCGCCGGGCGTCACGACCTCGGATAACAAGACGGAAGATATCCAAGTGCGTGGCTTCAACATCCTCGTGCCCCTGCTCGACGGTTTTCGCGAACCGCAAGGCGTGCCCTCCGAGCAGATGCATGTCGAGCGTGTCGAGATTCTCAAAGGCCCGGCCGGCATTCTCTACGGCAACACCTTCGGCCTCGGCGGCATCATCAACCGCATTTCGAAGAAGCCGGACTTCAGCAAGCCGATCACCGAACTCTTCGTGCAGGTGCGCGACAACGATTACTATCAGGCCTCACTCGATTTCGGCCGCAAGCTTGGCGACCGCGCCGCGTATCGCGTCATCACCAACTGGATCGATTCGCACGACTTCCAGGACTTCGTCACCCTGAAGCGCAAATACATCCGACCCACGATCGAATGGCGCCCGACGCGCAACACCACGGTGCGTGCGACCCTCGAATACGGACGCCAGATCACGCACGCCGAATACAACGCTGACTTCTGGAATCCCTACACCGATTCGCTCCTCAAGCTCCCGCAGAAATTCAATCCCGGCGAGGATCTCTCCGAGGAAAAATCAACTCGGCGCGCCTTCAATCTCGAGGTCACGCAGCAACTTGGTCGCCAGTGGGTGTTGCGCAACGCGCTCCAGCTCACGCGCCACAAGGAAGATAAAGGCGGCATGACCTTCGGCTTCGCCACCGCCGGCACGGCTGCCGCCGTGATCGTCGCCCCGGACGGCACCCCGCTCATCGGCGGCGTCCCGGCGAATGTGCCCGCCAACTGGCTCGTCCGCAGCCCGCAATACACCGACCGCCTCGTCGGCAACTACTTCAACCAGCTCGACCTCGTTGGCAAATTCGACACCGGCTCCGTCGAACACACCTTTACGACCGGCGTGGAAGTCACGCAGGACGTCGACGATCTCACGCTCTATAACGGCCTGCTTTCCAGCATCGATCTCTCGAACCTCTCCTACGGCGCGCTCTCCGGACAATACGGCGACAAGGTGTTCAACAACCTCCGCTACGGCCACCGCCGCACCGAGACGTGGTATTGGGCCGGTTACGTGAGTGATTCGTTGAAGCTCTTCAACGGCAAGGTCGGCGTGAATCTCGCGCTGCGCTACGACGACTTCCAGCAAATCTCTGCGACCCAAATCAAGTGGCCGTTGCCGCCGCAGCAACCGGTCACCGACCTCGATCTCGGCCGCAACAAGTTCTACGCGAAGCCCAACTACATGCCGCGCGGCGGCCTCGTCTACAATTTCAACAAGGACGTGGCGCTCTATGCCGGCTACAGCGAGGCCTACATTATCGTCACCAACTCGAATCCCGACGGCTCGATCCTCAAACCCGAGACCGGTGAACAGTATGAAGTCGGCCTCAAGGCCGCCGCGCTGGGCGGGCGCCTCGCGACGAACCTCTCCGTCTTCAAGCTGAAGCGTGGCAACATTGTCGAGTCCGACCCGGCCCGCGCCGGCTTCCTGCGACAGATCGGTGAGCAGGAGTCGCAGGGCTTCGAGGCCTCTTCGATCGCGGTTCTCTCGAAGAATATCCAGATGATGGGCAGCTACGCCTATACCAGCGGCAAGACCTCGTCCTCCACCGATGCCAGCCAGATCGGCCTGCCGCTGCAAGGCCTCGCCCGCCATCGCGCCAACGCGCTCGCTCGCTACACGATCACTGAAGGCGAGTTGAAGGGCCTCGGCTTCGGTCTCGGCATGAACTACGCCGCGGGCCGCAAGGTCTGGACTCCCGCGTCGCTCGTCACGCGCCGGTTCGCCTCGCTGCCCGACGCGACCGTGGTGGATGCGATGTTCTACTACTCCGCGGGCAAGCTCTGGGATGTGTCCCTCAACATCCGCAACGTCTTCGATCGCGACTACTATGCGACCGGCAACGAAGCGGGCTGGCTGCGTGGCACGCCGCGTGGCTTCGTGTTTTCGGCTCGGCGTCGCTTCTGATTGCGGGTGAAACCATGACCGGGCGGCCTGTGCGGGTCGCCCGGTTTCTCATCTCCGCCTCGTCCCTCTCTCCCCTGTGCACGTCCTCGACTGGTTAGTGATGCTGCTGCCGCTGGCCGCGATTATCGCGGTGGCCATCTACACCCAGCGCTGCATGCGCAGCGTGGCCGCCTACATGGCGGGCGAGCGACTGGCCGGGCGCTATCTCCTCGGCGTCGCGCGCGGTGAGTTGCAGGCGGGCGCGGTGGTGTTCGTCGCGCTGTTCGAGGTGCACCGGCACTCGGGCTTCACCACACTGTGGTGGAGCTGGGCGAACTGGCCGGTCGGGCTCATCATCGCGATGCTCGGCTTTGTCTACTATCGCTTCCGCGAGACGCGGGCCATGACGCTCGCGCAGTTCTTCGAGCTGCGCTACGGCCGCAGTTTCCGCGTGTTCACCGGCATGCTCGCCTTCGTGGCGGGCATCCTGAATTTCGGCATCATTCCGGCGGTGGGTGCGCGGCTCATGGTGCACCTGCTCGGCCTGCCAGTGCATTTTCAGCTCGGGGCGTTTGTCTTGCCGACCAACGTTGCGATGATGGGGCTGCTGCTGAGCCTGAGCGTGTTGATCACGCTCTCTGGCGGCGTGATCACCGTAATGGTGACGAACTGCCTTGAAGGCATCTTCGCGCAAGCGACGTTCGTGGTCCTGATGATCGTCCTCGCGCAGAAATTCGAGTGGCGGCAGATCGTCGAGACGCTGACCGCAGCGGCGCCGGGACAGTCGCTGCTCAATCCGATGGATTCCGGCGGGCTCAAGGATTTCAACGTCTGGTTTATTCTCATGAGCACGTTCTTCGGCGTCTACGGCACGATGGCGCTGCAAAATTCCAGCTCCTACAACGCCGCCGCGCGCACACCGCACGAGGCGAAGATGGGCATCCTGCTCGCGCGCATGCCGGAGATCGCGAAATACGCCGTCATCTCGGTCCTCGCCGTCTGCGCGCTCACCTGGATGACGCACCCGGATTTCGCCGGCCGCGCCGGGGCGATGGCGTCGAGCTTGCAGCAGATCGACAACCCGCAGGTGCGCCAGCAAATGGAAGTCCCGGTCGCGATTGCAGAGTTTCTGCCGATCGGGGTGCTGGGATTGTTCTGCGCCGCGATGGTCATGGGCATTTTCGGCGGCGACTCCACGCATCTGCATTCGTGGAGCAGCATCTTCGTGCAGGATGTGCTCGTTCCGCTGCGCAAGGAGCCTTACTCACCACAACAGCATGTGCGCGTGCTGCGCTGGGCCGTTGTCGGCGTGGCGGCTTTTGCCTTTATCTTCGGGAGCCTGTTCAAGCAGACCGAGTATGTCGTGATGTGGTTTCAGCTCACGACTGGCATCTACGTCGGCGGCGCCGGTGCTGCGATCATCGGCGGGCTGTATTGGCGCAAAGGCACCGCTGCCGGTGCCTGGGCGGCCGTGCTTGCGGGCATGGTCCTGTCGACCGCGGGCATCTTACTGCGTCAGTTCTACGGCGACGCTTTCCCGCTGAACGGGATCGAGATCTACTTCTGGGTCGCGATCGTAGCGACTGCACTCTATGTTTTGGTTTCGCTCGCCACGAGCCGCGGCGATTTCGACCTCGAAGCGATGCTCCACCGCCACGAGACGAAGCGCGATACCGTCGAGACGAAGCTGCCTTTCTGGGAGCGCTTGCTCGGCCTCGATGTCGATCACACGCGGAGCGATCGGTGGGTGGTCGGCGGAATTTTCGCCTTCACCATGGGGATGTCGGTGATCGCGCTGGTCGGCACACTGTGGTGCTGGTTATCGCCGTGGTCCGTTGATCGGTGGTCGATTTTCTGGAGAATCTTCGGGCTCGGCGTCCCGCTGGTGGTCGCGACGGTCACGACCGTTTGGTTTTCCTGGGGAGGCTTCCGCGACCTGCGGGATTTCTTCGCCCAGATTCGCGCGAAACCCGTCAACCACGCCGACGACGGGCGCGTGCTCGGCCAGCGCAACGCGGGCGAATAACTCATGCCGTCCGATGCCGCCGTGACCGCCGGCGCGCAGTGGAATGCGCCGTGGATTTGGACGCCGGAGCCGGTGTGGGCTGCGAACGCCTTCGTGCGTTTCCGACGTGAGCTCGACCTGGAGTCGCCGGCGGGCGTGCGCATTGAGCTCACCGCCGACGCCCGCTATTGGCTCTGGGTGAACGGCGTCTTCGTCGGCGCCGGTCCCGCGCGCGGCTGGCCGGAGCACTGGAGCTACGACCGGCACGAGCTCACGCCGCATCTGCGCCGTGGGCGGAACACGATCGCGGTGCTCGTGAATCATTGGCGCTCGGGCAATTTTCAATATCTCGCCGCGCCGCCGGGATTCACCGCGCGCGTCCTTGGAAGCGACGATGCGCTGCTCGACGTCACGGGACCGCACTGGAAGACGGCTCGCGCTGTCACGGAGTCGGGGCACACGCCACGCATCTCTGTGCAGCTGGGCTTCGAGGAACACCACGACGCCCGTGCCGAGGACGGCTGGCGCTCGACGGGGTTCTCGGCGGCGCACTGGCGTCGCGCGGTGCCGGCGTCGACGGCGGTGCGCAAACTGGAACCGCGCGACATCGCGCACCTCACGGGCGAAACCGTCCCGGCGCAGACGGTGCTGCGCGAGGAGGAAGTCCGCCCGGCTGCGCATGTCTGGAACCTCGACCTGAAGCCGCTCTTCGCGCCGCGCGACACGTCGTCCAATTTCTGTTTCGTGCGCGGATTCGTCGTCACGAGCGTGCACTCGCCGGCCGATCAGACCGTGGAGCTCATCCGGCCGCATCACCACGCGGGACCGTTTCTCGTCGGCGCGAAGCGGTATCCCGCGCTCGCGTTGCCGCCACGCGAGGATGTGGTTGCCGAACCAGTGGAACTGCAACGCGGTTGGAATCGGATTGTGTTTCCTTACCCCGGTTACCACGACGCACTGGCCGCGGATTTACCGGCTGGTGGCGTGCACTTGCCGGTCTTCGTGTTGACGGTGCGCGCGGCGAGACGGCTGCGCTGGGATTATCGCAACGGCAAGGGTGGGGCGCCGTGGGCGTTCGCCGGTCCGTTCCCGCTCGGCGAAACGCGCACGGCGGCGATGCGCGCGCAGGTGGATTACCCGCGCGTGGTGCAGGCGGAGCGATTCCCGATCGGCGCGACACTCGCGCAGGCAAAGCGCTGCGAGCAGGCGGACGGCGCGCAATGGGATGAGTGGGCAGACGCGCGCTGGGTGCACCCGCTCACTGCCGAGGAATGTCTCGCGCACGACGTCTTCGCCGAGTGGTGCGGTGACGAGCTGCGAGCGCGGCGCGGCGCGAGCGCGGGTCACGCGTTTCCCGAGTCAGGACTGGAGATCGGCGCCGCGGCCGACAGGAGCGATGTGCGCGTGCTGTTCGACTTCGGTCGCATGGTCGTGGGGCGCGTGGGATTCGCTGTCGTGGCGCCGCGTGGCGTGCGGATCGATGCGCACGGCTTCGAGTTCATCCAGCCCGACGGCCGGCACAATCTCGCTACGGGAATGAACAACACGCTGCGTTACACCAGCCGGGGCGGCGCGCAGGAGTTCCGGAGTCTTCAGCGGCGCGGCTTTCGCTACCTGTGGCTCGTCGTGCGCGGGATGCGTGGCCGAGCCGTGCACGTGCGTCGCCTCGACGTCGAGGTCAGCACGCATCCGCAGCCGGCGCGCGGTCGCTTCAAATGCTCGGATGAGTTGCTGAACAAGATCTGGGCGACCGGGGCGCACACACTGCGCTGCTGTGCTGAGGATACCTACACGGATTGTCCGACCTACGAGCAGACGCATTGGGTCGGCGATGCCCGCAACGAGGCGCTGGTGGATTGGGTCGTGAACGGCGACCCGCACCTGTGGCGTCATTGTCTGTTGCAAGCGGGCCGCGGACTCGAGCGCCTGCCACTCGTGCCGAGCCATGTGCCGAGCTCGTGGGAAAATCTGCTGCCCGCGTGGACTTTTCTGTGGCTGCGCTCCTGTCGCGAATATCTCTGGTGGACCGGCGACCGCGTCGGCGCGGCAGAATTGTTCGGTTGGGTCCGCAAATGTGTCGCCGGCATCGAAGCCAATCTCGGGTCCGATGGTCTCTTCCGTCTGCGTGCATGGAATATGTTCGACTGGGCGGCGATGGAGACGCCGGCCGACGGCGCGGTGACGCACCTGAGCTGTCTCGCGGCGCAGGCGCTCGACGACGTCGCCGAACTCGCGGATTGGCTCGGAAGCGGCGCCGAGTCGGCGCGCTGGCGCGAGACCGCCGCGCAACTGCGCGACGCGGTCAATCGGCACTTGTGGGACGAGGGCACGCGCGCCTACGCGGATTGCCGACACGCCGACGGCCGGCTCGGCACCGTGCGCAGCCAGCAAACGCAGGTTGCGGCGCTGCTGGCCGGTGTCGCGCAGGGAGGGCGCGCACGGCACTGTCGGCGGATCGTCGCGCGCGCACCGGAAGGTTTCGTCCGCGCCGGCAGTCCCTTCTTCGTGTTTTTCCAACTCGAGTTGCTTGCGCGTGGCGCCGACGGCGCGGGGATGCTCGAACTGATGAGCCGTGCGTGGGGTTTCATGCTGCGGGAAGGCGCGACGACCTTCTGGGAGCTCTGGTCGCTGACCACGGGACGGCTGACGCGCAGCCATTGTCATGGTTGGTCGTCCGCGCCGACGTATTTTCTCAGCACGGCGATTTTAGGTATCACGCCGGGAGCGCCTGGTTCTCGGGTGATCCGTTTCCGCCCCGCACCAGGCGGCTTGCGCCGAATTAGCGGTGCGGTGCCGACGCCGTGGGGCTGGACGGAAGTCGAGGGGCGGCGTGCAGGGCGCGTGTGGCATTACACTCTGGCGGTGCCCGCCGGTTGTCGCGTGGAAACGGCTCTGGACGCAGCCGATTCGTTGAGCGTGCGCTGAATCGCGGTCGGAGGAATCCGGGCGCGACGAAAATGGATATGCGCTCGCAAAGTTGGATATGGGTCGAGCGGTGACGAAAGAGATATGCCAGCTCAGCGTCTCGTCGGCTTAGGACTGCGCCCCCTCGCGGTCCGCTGGATCGGTTCCACACCTGCGGTGGAAACGGATATCCGCACCTCTCTCACCCCACACTCGTCTCGTTCCCCGTCATGGTTGAATCGATGCTGTCGACGCCTTCGCTCCCGTTGGAGGATTCGTCTTCCGAGCGCCCCACCTTGGCCGCCGTGGCGCGAGCCGCGAACGTCTCGCTCGCCACCGCTTCGTATGCGATCCGCGGCGACCCGAAAATCTCCGGCGCGACGCGACAGCGCATCTGCGCGATCGCAAAACGCATCGGCTACACCCCCAATCCGGAACTGGGTCGACTGATGTTTTTGCTGCGGGACCGGCACCGTCCGCAAATCAAGGCAACGCTGGCGGTGCTGACGCTCAAGGGAAACTCGACGGTGTTGGGCGAGTTCGGCGGCGAGCTGCGGCGGGGAATGCGCGAGCGCGCCGAAGCGCTCGGCTTTGCGCTGGATACGGTGGAGGTCGATCCGACGCAGATGGGGCGCGCCCGGGTGACGCAGATCCTGGCATCGCGTGGCGTCCGCGGCGTGATCCTTGGTCCGTTGGCGGAGGCGGTGGATTGCCGGGACTTGCTCGATTGGGATCAGTTCTCCGCCGTCGCGGTGACGAATCTCGTGCGTTCGCCGAGCCTCGCGCGGGTCACCCCGCACTATTTTCAAATCGCGGAGCTCGCGCTTCGGCGCCTGGCCGGGGCCGGCTATCGCCGGGTGGCGTGGGTGGGCCGTGGCGCCAGCGAAGAGAGCGCCGGTGCGCTTTCGCTCGCCGCACACAGTCTCGCACAACGCGGCGTCGGGGTGGATCTGGTCTCGCTGCCTCCGGGCGTCTGCGCCGACGAGATTGCGGCGCAGCTGCGTCGATCGGATGTGGATGCGCTGCTCGTGCCGGACGCGAAAGCAGCGGAGGAGGTGGCGGGCATTGGGCGCGCCGCCGACGTGGGGCGCTTGATCTGCGCGCTCGACGTTCCATCGGGCGGGCGGTGGAGCGGTGTGATCCAAAAGCCGCGCGCGGTCGGTCAGCTTGCGCTCGAGGCGCTCGCGCGCCAGATCCAAGTCGGCGAACGCGGCTCCGCGTCGGGAGCGGCAGTCACGATGATCGAGGGCGTGTGGACTGACGCGGCGCCCCAATCTTTCAAAAATGCCACGCCTCTCGCCCCTGCGGGCGTGCGGGCGCGCGCTTCCTGAACCACCCGCCTTCTCAACCGGCGCAACACCCCGACGCCGATGACTGACACGCCGTGCACACCTGCCACCGCAATCCGCCTTGCCCGCCGCTGCGACGACCGGAAAACTGTCCTCGTGGCGAAACCCACAGCTCATCGTCTCGCTCGCGCGCGGTCCAAGCGATCGCGCCAGGCGGTGTTTGCGAATCCGAATCCGGCGATCGTGCATTTGAATCGCGCGGACCGTGCGCGCGACGAGGAGCCGGGAGCGATGTGCCAGCCGGTCTTCACGCAGTTCATTCTAAACCGCATGGCGGAGCCCTATGTGTTCCGCCGGCATCAGCACTCGGAGTTCGAGATCATTCTGGTGCTGCGCGGGCGTTATCGCTGCCTGCTCAACGATCACGAGCTGAAGCTCGGCGACAACTCCGTGATCGTCGTCCAACCGGGCGACTGGCACGAGGATTTCTGCGAGCCGCCACTGGACTACGCGGGCTTGCGGTTCTCGTTTCCGCGGACGGCGGTCGGAGCGGAGGCCTTGCGCTTCTTTCGCCCCGAGGTGACGCCGGAGCAACAGTGCACGTCGGCCCCGGCCGAGACTTATGTGCCGTTGCTGGACAAAATCTCCGACGAGGCGCGCAGTCCGGACCGTGCGTCGGCGCATATTCAGGACGCGGTGATGTCGGAGCTGTTTTGGCGGCTGGTGCGCGCATTTCCGACGACCGTGCTCGCGCCGTGGCTCGCCCCGGTGCCGGCGGAGACGCGTTTCATGGAGCGGTTGCACGAGTGTTTCACGCAGCACATGCACAACTCGCCCTCGGTGCCGGAACTCGCGCGCAGGTTGGGGGTGAGCCAGCGCGTGCTGAGTCAGCGCTGCGCGCGCTTCTTCCAGACGTCACCGGCGCGTGCGTTGTTGCAGCTGCGCGTCCAATACGCCCAGCAACTGCTCACACAGACGGAGATGTCGGTGAAGGAAGTCGGCTACCGGCTCGGCTTCTCGAATCCCTATCACTTCTCGCGCGTCTACAAGCAGATCGTCGGCCGGCCACCCTCGGCGGACAAATCGGGGCATCAACCTGCAACGTAGCCGCGCGCGGACCGAGTGCCGCGGCTCTGCAATCGGCCCGCCGGGCGTGCGGCGCGTGGCGCGTGCGTGCCGGGCTTCCTTCGCGATGAACATCGTCTCGCTCAACCACCACGCCTGGCAATTGAAGGGCTTCTGGCCCTGGGTGCCGCTCCAAGGCCGGAGCATGGAGACGGCGTCGGAGCTGATGGGCGTCACCGATTGGCTCCCGGCGACGGTGCCGGGCGGCGTGCACTACGACCTGTTTCGCGCCGGGCTGATTCCGCACCCGTATGTCGATGCGCAGAGCCTCGCGTGCGAGTGGGTGGAGAATCGTTGGTGGCTCTACCGCACCACGCTCGAGCGCCCGGCCGATTGCGGCGACGGCGTGGAGCTGTATTTCCGCGGACTCGATTACGAGGCGACCATCTATGCCGATGACGTGCTGCTCGGCGAGCATCGCGGGATGTTTCACCCGGCGGTGTTCGATCTCACCGCAATCTTCGCGACGCGTGAGCGAGTCGAGTTGCGCGTGCTGCTGCGCGGCGTGCCGCCGGAAATGGGCCAGATCGGTCGCACGTCGCTCACTTCGACGCAGAAGAGCCGCTTCGGCTACAAATGGGATTTCTCGACGCGACTGGTGAACATCGGCCTGTGGGACGACGTGCAGTTGCGCGTGCATCGCCGTGCTACGATCACGGCGCTGGATCTCGCAACGGATGTCGTGGATGGTCGCGGCGAGCTGAGTGTCGGAATGGAATTCGCGCGCGTCGCGACGCCGGACGCGCGTGCGGAATGGGAAATCACGCTGCGCGATCCTGACGGACGCGAGCTCGTCGCCGAGCGACACTCCGTCGAGAGCGACGGCGCGGTGCTGCGCCGGACCTTGCAGGTTGCCCGCCCGCAGCTGTGGCAGCCGAATGGTTGCGGAGCGCAGCCGCTCTATGCGTTGCGGCTCGCGCTCTACGTCGCGGGCGAGCTCGTGGACGAGCGGGTGCGCCGGATCGGGTTCCGCTCCTTGCGCTACGAACAGAACCCCTGCGGCCCGGCGGACGCGTTGCCCTACACCTTCGTCGTGAATGGACGCCGGCTGTATGTGCAGGGCGTCAACCTCACGCCGCTCGATCACCTCTACGGCAACGTCACGACCGGACACTACGAGTGGATCGTGCGCAGCATGGTGGCGGCGAACGTCAATCTCGTGCGCGTGTGGGGCGGGGGAGTGATCGAGCAGGAGCGCTTCTACGATTTGTGCGACCGCCACGGCATCCTTGTCTGGCAGGAGTTCATCCAATCCAGCTCAGGCGTGGATAACATCCCGTCGCAGCGCCCGGAGTTTCTCGCCTTGCTGCGCCAGTCGGCCGAGGCCGCGCTGCGCGAGCGGCGCAATCACACCTGCCTCGCAGTGTGGAGCGGCGGCAACGAGCTGATGGACGCCAACAACGTTCCGTCAACGCTCGCGGACCCGAACCTCGCAATGCTGCGCGATCTCGTGCAACAGCACGATCCGACGCGGCTGTTTTTGCCGACCTCCGCTTCCGGTCCGGTCGAGCACATGACGACGCGCAAGGGCGTGATGCACGACGTGCACGGCCATTGGAAGTATTCCGGCCCGGTCGACCACTACGCGATCTACGGCGAGTCCGACAGCCTCTTCCACTCGGAGTTCGGCGTCGATGGGTGCGCTGACGCGCGCAGTCTGCGGAAATTTCTCACACCAGTGCACCAGCAGCCGACCGACGTAAAACGCAGCCTGGTCTGGCGGCATCGCGCCGAGTGGTGGGACACTGCGCAGCGCGACCGGGATTTCTTCGGTTCGGTCGAGGATCTCGGCACCTTCGCGGATTGCAGCCAG